>JANOTB010000306.1:0-4333 GCA_031416115.1 Gemmatimonadota bacterium | reverse complement strand
GCCCAGGCTGAAGAAGAGGTTCGTGCGGCGCGGCTGGAAGAGAATGCGGGCGTTGACCATCAGCAGCGAGCCGTCCGTGGCCGGCTCGAAGTTGTTGAAGCCGGTGTTCTTCACCACGATGCCGCTGCGAATCCAAGTCGCTTGCGCTTCCATCGCCCAGATGTTCGAGAATCGCCACGTCATCGCCGCGCCGATTCCCGGACCGGCCTCCTGGCGTTCGAGGTTGCTCGCGTCCTCGTAACGGAGGTGTTCCGTCGCATAGTAGGAGGTGAAGTACGGCGTGACCTCGAGCTTCACCTGCGCGCCGGACACTCGGGGAACGAGTACGGCAAGGAATGCCAGGGCGTAGGATCGGATCGCGGTTGGCGTGGCTCGGAGCAGCGTCAAGGGAG
The DNA here is from genome assembly GCA_031416115.1 of Gemmatimonadota bacterium. Lineage (GTDB taxonomy): Bacteria > Gemmatimonadota > Gemmatimonadetes > Gemmatimonadales > Gemmatimonadaceae > Pseudogemmatithrix. The sequence goes on along the minus strand of JANOTB010000306.1, from coordinate 3,941 downwards.
TCGCCGGAAGAGGAGGACGAAGCCCGCCGTGTGGTCAGCGAACTCGAGGCCAACGGGCGGGGAGGTGTACTTCGTGATCTGTATCTGTCGCACGGCGAACGTATCGCCGACTGGAACCAGGCGGGGATCGAGCGTGAGGCGCAGCGTAGTCGGCGTCGACGTGCCGCCCCCGAGGAACGCCGCGGCGGTGATCCACGGCGTGCTGACGAAGGCGGTCCAGTCGAACCGACCGCGGTACTCGCTCGCGCCGAGGCTGAGGACGGGGATGTCCACGACGATCGGGGTTGAATCCGCTGCAAAGACGGTGAGGCTATCGTACGGCACGCCGATGCCCCGCTCGACGATCACTGTGTACGGCACCTTGAATCGCTTGGGCACGGCCGGTTGCGCGCAAAGGTTCGGATTCGTGCAGTCGGCGAGGATCTCGATCGTATCGGACGCGAAGGTCTCGCCCATGGCCGGAATGTCGATCGTGAGCCGCCCCGAATCTCCAACGGTGAGCCAGCGGATCCGATCCTGCGTGAGCCAAGCCGGAGGAGTGGGCGAGACGGGGATGTTCACGCGGAAGTTGGTCAGCCCCGGGTGCGCCGCGTTCTGGTTGAACGCCATGATCGGCAGCGTCGTGAAGGCTCTGTTCGCCAAGCCGCGGATCACGAGGTTCCGCGGATTGGTCACGAGCTCAGGCTGTACATTGAACGCGACGTTTACCTGAAAATCGCGCGACGCCATCCCCGATCCGGCAACGCGGATCGTCGCACTCGCGGTGAAGGGTCGCACCTGCGAGACGATCGACAGCGTGGATGGGAGCGTGGGCGAACTCCAGACGAGATCGCTCGGCGCGAGCCACGGGGTGCAGGTCGCTTGGTCGAACGGATCGATGCACTCGGCGAAGCCCGACTGTGTCACGATCGTCGCCGTGAGGTTCGTGACGGTCCCACGCCCGCCGTTGTCGATGCGCAGGATCGGCGTCGGCGTGATGGTCTGCACGACGTTGTTCGCGGCAGAACCCATCATCACCACATTCACGACCCCCGTCGCGACGGTCGACCGCCCGACGACAATCGCGACCAGGAGCGTCTCCGGCGCGACCGAGGGGGTGGTGGACGAGACGACGACCCGGCGAACGCAGGTCCCGAGTTCGAGTCCGGTCGCGTTGGCCTGCAACGTCATGAGCGAGACGGGCTCGGCGATGCCGCCCTTATCGAACGTCGGCGCGGCGAGCCAGTTGACCGACGAGCAGGAGGCCGGGCCGCTCAGGTGCGTGCTCGCGCCCGAGAGGCCGCCGATCGCGCCGCCGCCGATGTTGGCCACCGCGACGATCATCGGCGCTGCGGCGGTGTTGATCTGCACCGCGGTGAGCACGCTGTCGCTCGCGAGCGCCATGAGCGGCGGCGCGCTGACGGTGATCACCGGCAGCGTCGTCGTGACGGCGGCGCCATTGATCGTCGCGCCGATCACGCGCGGCGCGCCGCCCGTCGCGGCCGTGAAGGTCGCAGTGTACGTGCCGTCACCGACGTTGGTCGCCGCCGAGAGCGGCCCGTCGGCGAAGCCCGAGACCTTGGTGAAGACCACCGTCGCGCCGCCGCTCGTGACGCGATTGTCCGCCGCATCGCGGCCGGTGAGCGTCAGGGTCGACACCTGCCCGAGAAGGATCGTGGTCGGGGCCGCGCTGATCGTCGAGCTCGCTGCCGAGATCACGCCCGGTGTCACGGTGATCGTCGGTCCGATCGCAGTGACCGCCTCCCCGCCGATCGTCGCGCCGATCGCGCGCGCCGAGCCGGAGATCGTCGCGGTGAACGTCGCGGCATAGGCGCCGTTGGCGCTGTCGGTGACGGCCGAGATCGTGCCATCGCTCACGCCGGCGCCCTTGGTGAAGAGCACCGTGAGCCCGCCGCTCGCGAGCCGGTTCGCCGCCGCGTCGCGCGCGACGAGAGTGAGCGTCGTCGAGGCGCCCGAGGCGAGGGTTGTGGCGCCGACCGACACGGACGATTGGGCGAGCGAGCGCGCGCCCGGGGTGACGGTGATCGTCGGCGCGATGGACGTGATGGCCTGACCGCCCACCGTCGCGCCGATCGCACGCGTCGTCCCAGCCGTCGTCGCGGTGAAGGTCGCCGTGTAGACTCCGTTCGCGTTGTCGGCTACGGCGGAGATCGTGCCGTCGCTCGAGCCGGCCCCTCGAATGAAGGCCACGACGAGGCCGCCGGTCGTCAACGCATTCCCCGCGGCGTCGCGCGTCGTGAGCGTGAGCGTCGTCACTTGGCCGGAGGGGAGCGTGCTGGATCCGACGGTCACCACGGACTGTGCGAGCGAGGCGGCGCCTGGCGTGACCGTGATCGTCGGTGACGTCGACGTGACCGCGGCGCCGCCGATCGTCGCGCCGATGGCGCGCGCGGTCCCCGCCGTGATCGCCGTGAACGTCGCGCTGTACGTGCCATCGCCGCGGTCGGTCGTCGCCGAGATGCTGCCGGCGCTCGTCCCCGCGCCCGGCACGAAGCCCACCGTGAGTCCGCCGCTCGTGAATGGTGTGCCCGTCGCATCGCGCACGACGAGCGTGAGCGTCGTCTGCGCTCCCGAGGTGAGCGTCGACGTCCCCACGGTGACGGTCGAGAGTGCGAGTGACGGCGGCACATCGCTCACCGTGATCATCACACTCGGCGCCGCGATCGCGATGCCCCCGAGGGTCGCGCCGACTGCGCGCGTGCTGCCGCTCGCCGTCGCGGTGAAGAGTGCCCGGTACCGTCCGTCCCCGAGGTCGGTCGCCGCACCGATCGTGCCGTCCGACGTGCCCGCACCCTTCGTGAAGGCGACCGTCGCGCCACCCGTCCCGACGAGGTTGCCGGCGGCGTCGCGCGCGGTGAGTGCGAGCGTCGCGGTGTCGCCGATGAAGAGCGTGGTAGGCGAGGCGGCGATCGTCGACGTCGCGGGCGAGGGCGCGCCGGGCGTCACGGCGATCGTCGGCGCGAGCGAAGTGACCGGCACCGCGTCGACGGTGGCCGAGAGCGTGCGCGCTGTTCCCGCGGTCGTCGCCGTGAAGACCGCGCCGTACGTGCCGTTGCCGTTGTCGATCACCCCGGAGATCGTGCCGTCGCTCGTCCCTGATCCCTTTACGAAGGCGACGGTCGCGCCACCGGTCGTGAGCTGGTTCCCCTCGCGGTCGCGCGCGATGAAGGTCAGCGTCATGGTCGTGCCGGAGACGAGCGTCGCCGCGCCCGCCGTGAGCGTGGACTGCGCGAGCGAGAGCGCGCCGGGCGAGACGGTGATCGTCGGCAGTGCGGTCGTGACGCTGACGCCCCCGATCGTCGCGCCGATCGAACGCGGCGTGCCGGGCACCGTGGCCGTGAAGAGCGTGCTGTGCGTGCCGTCGCCGTGGTCGGTCACGAGCGAGAATGAGCCTTGACTCGTGCCTCCGCCCATGGTGAACACGATCGGCTGGCCGCCACTCGTGAGGCGATTGCCGGCTGCGTCGCGGAGCGTCAGCGTGACCGTCGCGCTGGCGCCGGCCACGAGGATGGCGCTGCCCACGGTCACCGTCGAGGTGCCCGCCGCCGCGGCGCCCGGCGTCACCGTGATCGTCGGCGCTGGCGAAGTGATCGCTGCTCCGCCGAGCGTCGCGCCGAGCGCGCGGGCGCTTCCGGCGAGTGTCGCGGTGAAGAGCGCGGTATACGTCCCATTGCCGCGATCGGTGACCGCCGAGATCGTCCCATCGCTCGTGCCGGTGCCCTTCGAGAATGTCACCACGAGTCCGCTCGCGGCGAGCGGCGCTCCCGCCGCATCGCGCACCGAGAGCGTCACGGTCGTCGTATCCCCTGACGCGAGCGTGCCGCGGCCTGCGCTCACCAACGACTGCGACAGCGACGGCGGTGTCGGGAGCACGCTGACCGCCGGCAGCGTTGACGTGAGTGAGAGGCCGGCGATCGTCGCCGTGATCGTCCGCGCCGAAC
>JANOTB010000305.1:0-60820 GCA_031416115.1 Gemmatimonadota bacterium | reverse complement strand
CGACCCGCGCGTCACGCTCGACCGCGTGATCGCCAACGGTCAGTGCTTCCTTGCCAAGCGTGCGGTGATCCTCGAGCACGGCGGCTACGAGCCCGTCAAGGATTCGTTCGCCGAAGACGTGAGCCTCGTGCGTCACCTCGCGCAGCGTGGAGTGGCGGTCGGGTTCCTCGACGGCGCACGTCTCTACCGCGTACGGAGCTACCGCGGAGTGGCGCAGATGTGGCGTGAGTGGGGCCGCTCGCTCGACCTCAAGGACGCGACAACGCGTGCGCGGCAGGCGTGGGATACGGTGTTCGTGGTGCTCGCGCAGGGCGTGCAGTGGCCGGTCGCGGTCGCGCTCGCGCTCACCTGGTCGGCGATCGCCGCTGGCCCTGCTCGCACGCTGCTCGGTGCGAGCACCGCGGCGTTGCTGGCGATCCGCTGGCTGTTGCTCGCCGCGCTGCGGCCAAGCTACGAGCGGCGTGGCGTTACCTGGTGGCTTTCACCGTTCGCCGATCCGCTTGCCGCAGCGCGGCTCGTGATCTCGAGCGTGCGGCGCCCCACGCGGTGGCGGACGCGCTCCTATTGAAGTGGTGGCGGTTACCCCGCGACGATTTGCCTCGTCTTGGGGCTGCTAGGACGCCCACGCTCGGCGTCGCGGTTCAAGGTCTTCCACGTTTGCCAAAGGATACTCTCCATGGTCCGTCGTCTCGCGAAGTTCGTCGCTGTTGCTGCCCTCGTGGCCCTGCCGAGCGCCGCGCAGGCGCAGGCCGTCTGCGTCGGCATCAACTCCTGCTCGCTCAACCCCAATGCCTCGCTCACGATCCCCAAGGTCGTCCGCTTGGCATTGGCGTCGCCCGCAGTCACGCTCAACACGCCGGACTTCTCGCTCGATTCGCTCAACAACCAGCTCACCGAGACCACCTTCGGCGGCCTCAACGTCCGCGCGAACCATCCGTGGACATTGAACGTCTCATCCGCTGCGGCGAGCTGGACCTACACGCCGGCCGCTGGCGCCAGCGGTGGCTCGCGTCTCCGCGCCGATCTGGAGTTCCAGACGGGTTGCGCCGGTGCTTGGGCCGCCATGTCGGCGACTGCGGCGGCCATCGCAAGCGGCCTCATCACCAACGGCGCTGCCGCCTCGGTCTGCTTCCGCACCAACTTCCCCAACGACTACACCGACGTGAAGAACCGCCCGGGCACGTACACCCTGGCGCTCACACTCACGCTCGCGGCGAACTGATTTGACCACGCATCGGATGCGGCGCGAGCCCTCCGTCCGATCGCGGAGCACGTCCTGCAGCTCACGAGGGATGACCCGGGGAACCGCGGTCGCTCTCGTGAGTCTGTGGGCTCTCCTCCTCTCGGCCACGCCCGCTGCGGCGCAGGTCTCGGTGGAGGACCTAGAAGTTCATCTCCAGCTCACGAAGGACACGACCGCGCTCACCGGCGTCGTGCCGGTCAAGAACGAGGAGACCCGCGCGCAGCAGGTACGCGTGATCGTCGGCGACTGGATCCGCGACTCGCTCGGCAACAACATCTTCACCGAGTCCGGGACCGTCTCCGAGAGTTGCGGCAAGCGGCTCTCCGTATTCCCGACCACGTTCCAGATCGCGCCCGGCGCGACTGAGCTCATTCGCGTCTCGTACACGCCCGAGGCCGTCGACGACGGTTGCTGGGCGATCATCTTCATCGAGACCGTCCTCCCTCCGGCGCAGCGCCCTGATGCGCAGGGCTCGTTCCTCACGATCGAGCTCCGCACCGGCGTCAAGATCTACGTGCATCGTGCCGACGCGCATCGCGCAGCGATCGTCGAGGCCGCCGAGGTCGGGATGCGCTGGCGCCCCGTGCCGGAGGCGATCGCCGCCGGACGCCGCGACTCCGTGCATGTGCGCGAGGCCAGTGTCCTGCTCGCCAACACCGGCACCGCGCACCTTCGCGTGAAGAGCACGCTCGAGATCCGCGATGCGCAGGCCAGGCTCCTGCATACGGTCACTGGAGGCGAAGCGCCCATGACGCCGGGCTCGTCGCGCTGGATCGCGCTCCGCATGCCGACGCTCACCGCCGGCGAGTACGTCGCGGTGCTTCTGCTCGACTACGGGGGAGACGAGATCTCCGCCGCTCAAGTGGAGTTCCGAGTCCCTTGACCGTGCGCGTGCCGCTGCGGTCAGGCTGGCGCGCGCTCCTCGCTGGGCTCTTCGTCGTCGTCGTCGCCACCCGCGATGCCGGTGCGCAACGGCGAACGAGCCTCGACATCTCGGGGTGGCCACTCACCGCGACCTCCACTAGCGCCAACGACTTCGAGGCCGGCTTCGTGCTCCTCGGCGCGACGACCTTCACGGTCGACGCCGTGAGCAACATGCCGGCGTTCACGCTGCGCTCCACGACGGTGGAGGTGCAGTGCGTCCCCGTCTGCCCACGCAGCGGCACGCTGCCACTCGCCGGCGTGCAGTGGCGTCGCAACGATCAGGCGGCATGGAACACGCTCACCACGGCGTACGCCGCGATCGAGACGCGCACCCTCTCGTTCGGCGGGGCCAACGATCCCTGGTCGCAGACGGTGCAATGGCGCTACGCACTCGACTGGGTGACCAACGGCCCCACGGCGGCCTCGCAGTTCCGGATCAGGTTTCGTCTCACCGTCGCTGCACCGTGACCGTGCGCCGCGCCGCAGCCGTACTCCTCGGCGCCGCCGCGATGATCGCCGCACGCGCCGGCGAAGTGAGGCTCCCGACCGTGGTCTCCGAAGGTGTGCCGCGCGGCCTCGTGACGATGATCGTACCGATCCCTGCCGAACTCGCGAACGCCCCTGAAGTCACCTTCGAGGTGCGCACGCTCGGCGGCGTGGAGATCCTCGGACGCCTGCGCGGCCCGGCGCGCGTCGCTGGCGCGCCGTCGCGCCCGCTCGTCCTCACGCTGCGCGTCCCCGCCGGCGCCGACGCCGGCATGGTCGACGTCGCCGAAGTGACATTTCGCAGTAGCGACGGCCGCGAGTTCATCGTGCCGCTCCAGCTGCGCGTGACGATCGTGCGCTCACTCACCGTGGTGGGGACGCTCGAGATGCGTGCGCTCCGCGCCGGCGACCGCCTCGACCTGCCGTATCGCATCATCAACGCCGGCAACGCGACCGACACCGTGCGCATCGTCGTGCGCGGGCCGCTCGCCTGGGGCACGCGCCTCGATCGCGACGCCACGGTGATCGTCGGGCCGCGCGCACAGATCGCGTTCGCGGTGAGCGTGGGAGTCCCGCAGGCGGCGAACATCGGCGACCATACGCTCGCGGTGTCGATCCTCTCGCTCACCGGCCGTGATCCGATCGCCACGGTCTACACCACACTCGGCATCACGGGGCGCGCGGGACAGGTGGCGGGCGTCGTGATCCGCCCGTCGATCGCCCTCGCGAGCACGAGCTCAGGCACCGCGACCTTTTCCGGCGTGGAGATCGCTGGCCCCATGCGCGCCGGCATCTCGGTGCGAGCCCAGCTCACGCCGGCCATAGCGCGCGGCGGCATGACCTCGCAGGGACTCGCCGCGGTCGGTGCGCTCAGCGCGCCATTCGCGGCCTCCATCTACGGCGAGACCTGGGACGTCTCGGCAGGGAACACCTCGCTCCAGCTCGCCGATCTCACCGGTGTGAACGTGATCGGTCGTGGCGTCACCGCACACGTTGAGCAGCCGGAGTTCGAGGCGCGCGCGATCGTCGGTACGCCGTCGAGCGGAATGCGCGATGTGTCGGGTGAACTCATTGGTGGCGGCTACTGGCGCAACACCGGGCGCGGTCGCGTCGGCGGTTCGGTGTCGTACCTGCGCGAGCGTGGCGGATTCGGCGCAGGCCGCGAACTCCGCGCCGTCGCCGCCGACTATCGGAGCCCAGTGATCCGCACCTTCACGCTCGGCGCGTCGCTCGCGCATCGCAGTGCCATCGGCGTGCAGGGACTCGGCTACGCGGCCACCATTGCCCACGAGCGCCCCGACCAACGCGCCTCGCTGCGCGTGGCGCACGCACCCGGGGGGACGGCGGCGTTCGCGCGCGCGGAGGACGAGTTCCAGTTCGAGGCGTCGCGCGCGCTCTCCAAGCGCTGGTGGGTCGACGCCTCGGTGCAAAAGACGACCGATCGCGGTACCGTCTTCGCCGGGATGCAGGCGAACTCGTGGTCGCTCGGACAACGCTTCGCCTGGCGCCCCGACGTCGCCCTCACGCTGCGCGGACAGGCGTCCGACTTCGCCGTCACGTCGAGCGGCGCCGACATCGGCGACTTCGGTGCGCGCGACCGCTCGCTCGTCGGCGGCGTGGAGTGGCGTCGGGGCCTGCTCGGCGTCTCGGCCGAGGGATCGTACGGCGACATGACGCGGCGCACTGAGCTCTTCAGTGGCGCGCTCGACGAGGCGATCGCCGCACAGCGCGGGCTCCGCCTCACCGCGTCGCGCGCGTTCGAACGCTGGGGCTCCCTCGACCTCAACAGCTCGATCGAGCAGACCGGAGCCGGCGTTGGCGTACCGGGAACGATCCAGGCCACCGGCGCCCGCTGGAGCGAGGTGCCGCTCGGTGTCGGCACACGACGCGCCACGCTCACCACCGAGCTCTCGTTGCAGCGCATGGGCCAGCAGCCCACCACGCTCGTCACCCGCGCACTCCTCCGCGCCGCGCTTCCGGCGGGGCTCGACCTCACCGTCGCCGCCGAACGGAATCCGTTCTTCAGGGATGCGCAGGGCCGGCCAGGGTGGATCGGTGCCGTCCGTCTCTCGGCGGCCACTCGTGTCTACTCGCCGGGGCAGCTCGGTCTTGAGGGACTCGTATTCGAGGATCTCGACCGCGACGGCAAGTTCGACGCGACCGAACCGGGTGTGGGTGGCGTCATCGTGCGACGCGGCGACGCCAAGGCGGTGACCGACCGCCACGGTCGCTACCGCCTGCCGATCAACGCGCGCGGCCGGGCGCGGATCGATCAGGGAAGCCTGAAGCCAGGACTCGTCGCGCATCCCCTGCTCGCGAGCGACCAGACCGAGCGACTCGATCTCCCCGTGCTCCCCACGGGGAGCGTGCTCGTGGAGATGGAACTCGTCGCCGACGAGTCCGGACGCCTGCCCGACATGAGCCTCGAGCCGGCGGTCGTGATGCTGCGCGACGAGACGGGCTTCGAGTGGGTCGGGCGGCGCATCGGCGCCAACCTCGCCTCCTTTGACGGCGTGCCGGTGGGTCGCTATGCGCTCACGTTCAACTTCGCGCGCGTGCGCGAGCCGCTCCGCGCCGAGGATCAGACGGTCACGGTTCGGCCGCACGCGACGGCACAGGTGAGGGCGCCACTGCGCGCGCGGGTGATCCGCCTCTTCACGCCGCCCGCGCGGCAGACCCGTGGGCCGGCTCAATGAGACCGGCGGGTTGGCTATTCACGCTCGGCCTCGTGAGCGCCTGCACCCTACCGGGCGAACCCGACGCGGACTCCGCTATCGTTCGTGGGGAGTGGGAGTTCACGGGTACTCAAGCGGCGCCGCAGGCCACGATCACCGGGTACCTGACCATCCAGTCTCAGAATGGGGACCTGATCACCGGGACCGCGGGGTGGGACGAGCGCGACGGCTTCGGAGTCGTTCGCTCCGCAGGGGGCGCGGTGTCGGGCAGAGTGATCGGCGAGCAGGACGTCGATTTCGACATCATGCTCGAGGGAGTCTCGCGGCGCCATGTCGGGCGGATCCGCGCCGACACCATCGATGGCAGCTGGGTCCAGTTCGGCGACGGGCGTTCGGGGAGCTTCCGCGCGGTCAGAGCGCGGCCATGAGCGACCGAAGTCACGCCGGGAGGCGTTCGTGGTCGCGAGTCAGCGTGCTCAGCGTGCTCAGCGTGCTCACCGTGATGAGCGTACTCAGCGCGCGACTCGCTAAGGCTCAGGACAGCTGCCAACGAAACGGCGCGGGGAGCTGCACCGCCGGCAACACGGTCGCGATCTCGCTCAACGTCACCGTCACCCGGGCCATTCTGATGTCCTTGGGCTCGTCGGCGATCATCCTGACGGCACCTGGGGCGAGCGAGTTCGATGCCGGCTTCGGCCAGACCGCGTCGCCGACCCTGCAGATCAAGTCCAACGCCCCCTTCTCGGTGAGTCTGCGGTCGACTCAGCCGCTCTGGTCGGCGTCACCGCTACCGGCGCGCGCCAACAAGCCCGCAAGCGACCTGCAGTGGGCGGTCGCGGTCGGCGGCCCGTTCACGGACATGACGACGCTGGGAACCACGATCCTCACGGGGGCCGCGGGCACCGCCGGTACCGTGATCCCGCTGCAGTTCCGGGTGAAGTACTCCTGGTTGCTCGACACGACCGGCAACTACTCGCTCCCCCTCCAGCTCACGCTCACGTCGCCCTGAGCGGAGTGTGGGGTTCGCCGCCTCCCGCCGCGGAGCGCCACTGGACGGAGTACCGCGCGGAGCGCTCCCCGCTGGATCAGTCGCCCGGAAGCCCGTCCGCGTAGCCGACAGAGAACCGAAGAGCGTCAGTGAGCCGAGCGCCGGCCGACGACGGCACGCGGACTCGGATGCGAACCATGGCGCCGTTCGACGGGGCCATGCGGCCGATCACGCGGATCTCCGCACCAGACGTCAGCGGTGCCCACTCCCCGGTTTCGGTCCGCACGGTCGGCGATCCACTCCGCGCGGCGTCCGCGGGCAGCGCGACTGTGACCGACCAATCCACGTTCGCCGCCACGGTGAACGCGAACTCCAGTTCCACCAGATCGGCGGTGCGACCGACGACCTGCGGTGCCGCCGCCGCTGACAGGCGCAGGCGAGGCCGGATGGTCATCTGGATCGGGATCGACAGCGAAGTCCGGCCGATTCCCACTCGAGCCTGCGCCTCAGCGAGCCCGAACGGGCCTGCGAGCAGAAGCGGGACGAGGATCAATCGTCCAAGGGGGCCGTACCGGCCGCGGAACGAGGTGTGCACCCCATTAACATCGGCGCGGGCCCTCGCTTTCGTGAGGGCGGCGCTAGACGATCTTGAGGGGCACCGCGCCTAACCGGCCGCCGAGATATAGAGCACTCAGCGGGCGCCGAGCCACCGGACCATGGCCTCGCCGAACTCGGGGAGGTCCCTCGGCACTCGGCTCGAGATGAAGTTCCTGTCCTGGACAACAGCTTGATCCACCCACTCGGCGCCGGCATTCACGACGTCGTCCCTGATCCCGACAGTGGAGGTCAGGCGGCGGCCCCTGACGATCCCAGCGCTGATCAGGATCCACGGTCCGTGGCAGATCGTGGCCACCATGCCGCCCGCAGCGTCCACCCGTCGGACCAGCTCCAAGGCGACCGGGTCGCGTCGGATCTTGTCTGGGGCCCAACCTCCCGGCGCTAAGACGCCAGCCAAAGTGGCGGGGTCTATAGATGACAGCGGAATCTCCACCGGAGCAGGGTAGCCGTGCTTTCCCTTGTAGATCTGTCCCTCCGCACCGACGAGTGGCGCCTCGAATCCGGCAGCCTCGAGTCGGAGCTTCGGATACCAGACTTCGAGGTCCTCATACTCGGCACCGATCAGGATGGCGACGCGCCGCTTCGTATTGGTCATCGAATTGTTGATAAGAAGGTTAACTGGCGGCTTCACTTAATACTTAAGAGGAAGTAATAAATGTTAACTGTATATATAGTGCATAGTTAGCAAGCTTACTTTAAGTGTAATATCATATGCATATTGAGGCGATTCCATGCAACCAGCATTGCATATCGCTGTTGCTGTGACCAACGATGGATGAAAGATCACATTTAATGCTTATCAACATCGGCCTGATGTGGAAAGCCCGGCAGCGGTTCGGCAGGCCTGTCATTCTACGCCTGTGCAATGTAGCAGACTGTCATTCAGGCGGAATGTCACCAGCGGTCGTTTTACCCTGGAACGCCATCGCGCGAAGCCGCGCCACCCGCATGGCCATGGGCGGATGCGTCGCGAGGAAGTCGGCGATTCGTCCCGACTTCGCGCTCACCCTTCGGCCCAGCGGGTCGGCAATGCACAGGTGCGCCACACCTGCCTTGATGCTCGGTGTTGGTGCTCCGGCCTGTTCGATCTTGTCCAGGGCTGACGCTAGGGACATGGGGTTCCGAGTGAACTGAGCGCCCATGGCATCGGCCAGGTATTCGCGTTTGCGGCTGATCCCCATCGCGAGCATCCGGGTGACCAGGGGAGCGAGGAGCCAGCTGACGAGCCACACCACCAGCAGCACCAGCAACAGCGGATTGCTGCCCTTGCCGCTCTTGCGCGCCCCGCTGCCGCCCCCGGCTCCGCCACTCAGTCGCGGCCCGTGTCGGAACATCCGGCCCAGTCCGTCGGCGATGAGCGCGATCGCTCCCGCGAGACCCGCCACGAGGGTCATCAGCTGCATGTCAAGATTCTTGACATGTCCCATTTCGTGCGCGATCACGCCCTGGAGTTCGTCGCGGTCGAGCGCGGCCAACAGCCCCGTCGTCACCGCGAGGTGGGGCCTGAGGGGGTCGGTCCCCGTGACAAAGGCGTTCGGGTCCGGGTCGTCGATCAGGTAGATCGCGGGGCGCGGCACGCCGGCCGCGATCGCCATTTCCTCAACGACGTTCTCGAGGCGGCGCTCTTCGTCGGTCCCGCCCGGCTCCAGCGCTCGCGCTCCGGTGGACCACAGGACCTTCTTTGCGCCGGTGCGCCGGATGTTCGCCACCAGCACCGCGGCGATGAGGACCAACGTGATCCCAGCCCACGGCAACGTGTGGCGGTACTCGCCCGGCGGAGCGTCGATCGTGTACTGCCAGAACAGGAAGTCGCCGCCGAGTCCGAGCCAGGCGAAGAAGAGCATGAAGGCGAGGATCAGCCAGCGGGACTTCCGCCGGTTGGCCGCCTGCTGATCAAAGAGGTTCACGGCTGGGGGTCGCCGCTAGTTCCGCCGGAACTCCACCTTGGGCACGGCGCGCTCGGAGTGGTCCTCGATCTCCCACAGCTCGGCCGGCGACGCAGTCGCCAAGCCCGCGACCAGGTTCGTGGGGAACTGTTGTTGCCTGGTGTTGTACAGCGTGGCGGTGTCGTTGTAGAGCTGTCGGGCGAACGAGACCTTGTTCTCGGTCGACGAGAGCTCTTCTTGCAACTGCCTCATATTCCCCGTCGCCTTGAGGTCGGGATACGCTTCAACGACCGCCATGAGCCTGCCGAGGGCCCCGGAGAGTTGTGCCTCCGCCTGCGCCGACGCGGCGACGTGCTGGGGGTCGAGCCCCGCGGCCGCCACGACGGCGGTGTTCCGGGCCTGGACCACGGCGGCGAGCGTGTCCTTCTCGAAATCCATCGCCCCCTGAACCGCCTGCATCAGGTTGGGAATGAGATCGTGTCGGCGCTTGAGCTGCACGTCGATCTGCTTGATGGCGTTCGCCGTCTGATTCTTGAGCGCGATCAGGCCGTTGTAGGCCATCACCACCCAGGCGCCGAGGGCGGCGAGAGCGAGGAATGCGAGGGTGACCATCTCCGACTCCATGAACGGTGGGACTTCACACGCGCACCGATACCTGAATCGTACCACAAACTACAGCGAGGGGTAACGCCATGGCGTCACCCCCCGCGAATCATGCGACCCAACCCGTCGATCAGCCCTGACGAGCAGCCTTCCGCTGCGCCATCGCGTCCTGCAGCCAGGTGAGCGGAATGATGAAGAACGGCGTCAGCATCACACCGAGCAACATGTTGATCCACACGAGCCCGATGTAGTAGCCCCCCATGCCGATACCGGCCACGAGCGTGCCGAGGGGTCCGCCGAAGTTGGATTCCACTGACTGCTCCGCGAGTGCTGGTGGGACGTCGTTCGCAACGACGATATGTTAAGGGCGTGAGCACCGAAAGGGAACTGGCGCCGGCGACGGCGGTGCATGCGGCGCTCTCGGAGCTGCCTCCTGGGCGCTGGCTGGTCGCGGTGTCGGGCGGACAGGACTCCATGGTCATGCTGCACGCCGTTGCGCGCGCGCGCGGCGCCGAGGTGGCCGCGGTCGTCAACTTCGACCATGGCACTGGGGCGTTCGCACGCCGCGCCGCGGCCCTGGTCGAGCGGGAGGCGCTGCGGCTCTGCCTGCCGTCGGTGACTGGGGTGGCCGAGCCCGGGCTGCCGTTCAATGAAGGGGCCTGGCGCGCCGCGCGGCACACATTCCTTGATGCATGGGCGGCCGAACTCGACGCGACCGTGCTCACCGCGCACACCCGCGACGACCAGATCGAGACCGTGGTCCAACGTCTGTTGCGCGACGCCGGGCCGCGTGGACTCGCCGGTATGCGGGTGTCGACACCGAGCACGGGTCGGCCGGGAGCCGCGCGCTGTCGGCCGCTCCTCCGTGTGCCGCGCGCCGCAGTCGCGGCGTACTCGCGCGAGCACCGCGTCGAGTTCATGGAGGATCCGAGCAATGCCTCGCTCGCCTTCCAGCGGAATCGGGTGCGCCACGAGATCCTCCCAGCACTCGAGCGCGCCTCACCTGGGTTCGGTGAGTGGTGCTGGGCGCTCGGCGAACGGGCGGCCGCTTGGCGCGACGGTGTTGAACGTCTTGTGGACGTGCTGGGCCTGGTGGTCCCGGTGGCGACGAGTGTGGTGCTCGCGGCGCCACTTGCCGAGTGTGGTGAAGCGGAGTGGGCGGTGCTCTGGCCCGCGATCGCAGCCCGCGCGAGCGTCGTGATGGACCGGCGCGGGATCGAGCGCGCGGCGGCCTGGGCCCCCCGCGCGAAAGCCGGACAGGCGATCCAGCTCGCGGGGGACGCGACGATCTCGCGGACCGGTGCGACCTTCGTCGTCAAGGGAACGCTCAACGGAACGCTCTCGGGAACGCTCTAGGGAACGCTCTAGGCGTCTCGTGCCTATATATTGCATACAATGACCGCATCGGCCGCCGATCCCCGTCTCAAGGGGCGCGCTCTCAAGCGCGTTGCACTCAGCGAGGAGACCATCGCACAGCGGGTCCGGGAGCTTGGCCGCGAGATCACCGCGGCGTATCCCGACGGTGACCTGCTCGTGCTCGGACTGCTCAAGGGAAGCTTCATCTTCCTTGCCGACCTCGTGCGCGAGATCGAGCGCCCGCTGCATGTCGACTTCCTCGTGGCGTCCAGTTACGGCGACGCGACGGTGAGTGCCGGAGCGGTCCGGCTGGTGTATGACCCGGAGACGAGCCTCGAGGGCAAGCACATCCTCCTCGTTGAAGACATCGTCGACTCCGGCCGCACGTTGCAACGCCTGATGACGTTGCTCAATGAACGGAACCCGCGCTCGATCGAGATCTGCGCGTTGCTCCACAAGCACATCGCCACCGAACTGCATCACCCGACGCGGTTCATCGGGTTCGATGCTCCCAACGAATTCCTCGTGGGCTACGGGTTGGATCATGCGGAGGATTTCCGTCATGTACCGTACGTCGCGAGCCTTCAGTAGGAACTGACATACATGGCACCGCAAGCACCCCAGAAGCCCGGCGGCATGAGCCGCTTCTCCAAGACGCTCTCATTCTGGCTCATCGCCTTCCTCGTCCCGATCGTCCTCATCCAGTTCGCGATGCGGGGCACGGAACAGGTGGTGGAGGTCGACGCGTCCGTCTACTACACGCAACTCGACAGCGACAACATCGCGCGCGTGACCGTGGTGGGCGGCAAGGAGATCTCGGGCGAGTTCAAGAACCGGCTCCTCGTGAAGGGGCGTGAGATCAAGACCTTCAAGACGCTGCTGCCGATCTCGAACAACCCCGAGGACATGAAGCGCCTCGAGGCCAAGCAGGTCGTGATCAGGGCGGCCGAGCCGCGCCCGAGCCTGATCGGCGTGCTCGTCTCATTGCTGCCCTGGATCCTGATCCTCGGCATCTGGATCTTCCTCTTCCGGCAGATGCAGTCGGGTGGCAACAAGGCCTTCTCGTTCGGCAAGTCCAAGGCGAAGCTCCTCAGCGGCGACACCCCCAAGGTGACGTTCGCCGACGTGGCTGGCGCTGACGAGGCCAAGGTCGAGCTACAGGAGATCATCGAGTTCCTCAGGGATCCGCAGAAGTTCACGAAGCTTGGCGGGCGCCTGCCCAAGGGGGCGTTGCTCGTCGGGCCCCCGGGCACCGGAAAGACGCTGCTCGCGCGCGCCGTCGCCGGTGAGGCCGCGCGTCCGTTCTTCTCCATGTCGGGCTCCGACTTCGTCGAGATGTTCGTCGGCGTCGGCGCGTCGCGTGTGCGCGACCTGTTCGAGCAGGGCAAGGCGAGCGCGCCCTGCATCATCTTCATCGACGAGATCGACGCCGTGGGCCGTCACCGCGGCGCCGGCCTTGGCGGCGGTCATGACGAACGCGAGCAGACGCTCAACCAGCTCCTCGTCGAGATGGACGGCTTCGAGTCCAACGAAGGCGTGATCCTGATCGCCGCGACCAATCGGCCCGACGTGCTCGACCCGGCGCTGTTGCGCCCTGGCCGCTTCGACCGGCAGATCGTCGTCGACTCCCCCGACCTGCGCGGTCGCGAGGGGATCCTCAAGGTGCACGTGCGCAACAAGCCGCTCGCCGAGGACGTGGACATCCACAAACTCGCGCGCGGCACGCCTGGCATGGCCGGTGCCGACCTGGCCAACCTCGTGAACGAGGCCGCGCTGCTCGCGGCGCGCCGTGGGCACGACAAGATCTACATGGTGGACTTCGAGGACGCGAAAGATCGCGTCATGCTCGGCGCCGAGCGCAAGTCGCTGGTGATGCGCGAGGAGGAGCGCCGGCTGACGGCCTTCCACGAGGCCGGCCATGCGGTGTGCGCGATCCGGGTGAAGGGCAACGATCCGCTCCACAAGGTGACGATCGTCCCTCGTGGTCGCGCACTCGGACTCGCGTTCACGCTCCCCGAGGATGACCGCGTGTCGGTGACGCGTGAGCAGATCGAGGCGCGGCTGGTGATGGCGTACGGCGGCCGCGTGTCGGAGGAGCTCGTGTTCGGGCGCCTGCACGTGACGACCGGTGCGGCGAGCGACATCCAGCAGGCCACGGGGATCGCGCGGCGCTATGTGTCGCAGTGGGGACTCTCCGACGCGATCGGACCGATCCTGGTGGGTGACAACGAGCAGGAGGTCTTCCTGGGCCGCGAACTCACGAGCCGTCGGACCGTCTCGGAGCGCACCGCGCAGCAGGTGGACGATGAGGTGTCGCGCGTGATCAACGAGGCGTACAACCGCGCGATGGACACCGTGACGGCGCACCGTGACCTCCTTGAACGGATCGCCAATGCGCTCCTGGAACGCGAGACGCTCACGCGCGACGACATCGCGCTGCTCGAGAAGGGCGAGCCGCTGCCGCCGCGGGTCGATCCGCCGACCTCGTTGCCGGCCGCAGTGCCGGCGGCGGTAGCTGAGCCGCGGCGCGTGCCGCCGCCGCTGCTCGGTGGGGCGGAGCCGGCGACAGCCTGAGTGGGGAAGAAGGCTGAAGGATGAAGGTCGAAAGATGAACGGCGGTGCGAGGCTCTCGCTCCGCCGTTCGCAATTCCTTTCCTGCTGACGACGGAATCCCCGCTCGGCCCGCATTTTCCTCCGACCGAGGGCTTTCCCGCCCGTGTAAGCTCCTGTAATTTCAACTGTTATGGATTTTCCGGAGCTCCCTGAGCGGCTGGCGGAAGTGCGCGGCAGGATCGCGCAGGCGGCCGCGCGCGGTGGTCATGGTCAGCCGGTCCGGGTGATCGCGGTGACGAAAACGCATGGACCGGAAGCGGTCGAGGCGGCCTGGTTCGCTGGGATCGCTGACGTTGGTGAGAACAAGGTGCAGGAGGCGCTACGCAAGCAGGACGCGCTCGCGCGCTCCGAGGCGGTTCGCGAAGGAGTGGCGTGGCACCTGATCGGACAGTTGCAGACGAACAAGGCGAAGTCGCTTTCGCACTTCGCGCTCTTTCACGGTCTCGATCGCGACGGGCTCGTGGACGCGGCGCGCGATGCGGCGCGCAAGGCAGGGAAGCCGATCGGAGTCCTGGTGCAGGTGAACGTCTCGGGCGAGGAGAGCAAGGGCGGCTTTGCGTCGCCAGCGCTCCCTGAGCTCGCGGCGCGGTTGATGACGATGCCGGAGCTGATCGTGCGCGGGGTGATGACGATGGCGCCGTTCGACGCCAACGAGCGGGTGCTGCGCGAGGTGTTCAGTGGGGCGCGCGCGGCGCGTGACGTGCTGCGCGCGGCGGGACTGCCGGCCTTGGAACTCTCCATGGGCATGTCGGGCGACTACGAGCTGGCGGTGGAAGAAGGAGCGACGATGGTACGGCTCGGGACGATCCTCTTCGGGGAACGGGAGTGATGGACATGGAACAAGACGACGCATTCCATCTCACGGCGGTCGATGTCCGCCGGTACGACTTCGCCACCGTCATGCGGGGGTACGACCGCGCGCGCGTGGACCAGTTCAAGGAACAGGTCGCCGACGAGATCGAACGCCTCATGCGCTCCAACTCGGACCTCGAGGAGAAGGCGCGCAACTTTCACGAACAACTGCGCGCATTCCGCGAGCGCGATCGGGCGCTCAACGAGGCGCTCGTGAGCGCGCAGCAGCTGCGCGCCGACGTGAAGGAGCAGGCGACGCGCGAGGCCGACCTGATCGTGCGCGAAGCCGAGTCCGAGGCGACGGGCCTCGTGGAGTCGGCGCGATCGGAGGCGAAGAGCCTCACCGACGCGTCGCAGGTGTCGATCGCCACGCTGCGCGCCGACATCGAGCAGCTCGAGCGCGTCCGTCAGTCGTATCTCTCGCACGTGCGCGCGTTGGCCGAGCGGCAGATCGCCGAAGTGTCGGCGTTCGAAGGGCAGCGCCGCTTCGGCGAGGACCGCTAGCGTGGAGGCTCGCCGATGAGCGCGGTGTCCGTCCCCGGGTCCGACCTGCATGCGCCGGCGCCGATCGCCGCTGCCGTGGCGGCGATCCGCGCGCAGAGCGCCATGGTACCCGACGTCGCGATCATCCTCGGCACCGGACTTGGCGGGCTCGCCCAGGCCATGACGGTCGAGGCGTCGATCGCCTACGATCGCATTCCCGGCTTTCCGCTCTCGACGGTCGAGTCGCACTCGGGACGCCTGCTGCTCGGTACGATGGGTACGCGCCGAGTGGTGGCGATGCAGGGGCGGTTCCACCGCTACGAAGGCTATTCGCTGCAACAGGTCACGTTCCCCGTGCGTGTGCTCAGGGCGCTTGGCGCAGCGACGCTCGTGGTCTCCAACGCCTGCGGTGGCATGAACCCGCTCTGGGCACCGGGCGACCTGATGCTGATCGCGGACCACATCAACCTCCTCGGCGACAATCCGCTCATCGGCCCCAACGACGCCTCGCTCGGTGCGCGCTTTCCCGACATGAGCGCGCCGTACGACGCCGGGCTGCGCGCGCTCGCGCGCACGGTCGCGCGTGAGCGCGCGATGACGCTGCGTGAGGGCGTCTACGTGGCGGTGCAGGGGCCCAACCTCGAGACGCGCGCCGAGTATCGCATGCTGCGGGCGATGGGTGCCGACGTGGTCGGCATGAGCACCGTGCCCGAGGTGATCGTCGCGGTGCACTCGGGCATGCGTGTGCTTGGCTGCTCGATCATCACCGACCAGTGCCTGCCTGACGCGCTCGAGGAAGCCTCGCTCGACCGGATCCTGGCGATCGCGGCCAAGGCCGAGCCCCAACTGACGACGCTGGTGCAGGGCGTGTTGGAGCGCATGTGACGGGCACGTCGCCGGCGGTGCGCTACCGGCTGCTCCCGAGCGAGCTGTCGGGAGACGCGCTCGAGCGCGAAGTGATGGAGCGGTGGACGCGCGACGGCGTCTTCGCGGCGTCGCAGCTGCTGCGCGCTGATGCGCCGGCCTGGGTCTTCTATGAGGGCCCGCCGACGGCGAACGGCAAGCCGGGCATCCATCACGTGTTCGCGCGCACGGTCAAGGATCTCTTCTGCCGGCATCGCGCGATGCAGGGTTTCCACGTACCGCGCAAGGCGGGGTGGGACACGCACGGCCTCCCGGTCGAGATCGAAGTGGAGAAGGCGCTCGGTCTCTCGGGCAAGCAGGACATCGAGCGCGTCGGTGTGGCCGAGTTCAATCGCCGCTGTCGCGAGAGCGTCTGGACGTACAAGGGCGAGTGGGAAGGCGTGAGCGCGCGCATGGGCTACTGGCTCGACTACGCCGATCCGTACGTGACGTACGCGAACGAGTATGTGGAGAGCGTGTGGTGGGCGCTCAAGACGCTGCACGAGAAGAAGCGTTTGTACCTCGGGCACAAGATCCTGCCGTACTGCGCGCGCTGCGGGACGGCGTTGAGTTCGCATGAGGTCGCGCAGGGATACGAGGACGTGGAGGACCCGTCCGTGTACGTCGCGTTGGACCTGGTCGAACGGCAGATGGGAGATGGGAGAGGTGAGAGGGGAGGCAGTGCTCTCACATCTCACCTCTCCCATCTCCCATCTGCAGGTCGCCGCCGGATCATCGTCTGGACGACGACGCCCTGGACGCTCGTGTCGAACGTCGCGCTCGCCGTGAACCCCGAGCTGACCTACGTCGAGCTCCGCAAGAAGAACGTCACCGACTGGACCATCATCCTCGCTGAGGCGCGCGCCGGCGCGGTGCTCGGCGCCGACTTCACCGAGCGCTGGGACACGGTCGCGACGATTCAGGGTGCCGATCTGGTCGGCCTGCGCTACAGGCGCCCGCTCGACTGGGTCGCGTACCCCGACGAGGGCGCGCGCGAAGTGATCGTGGGCGAGGAGTTCGTGTCGGCCGACGACGGGTCGGGCGTGGTGCACATGGCCCCGGCCTTCGGTGCAGACGACTACGCCGCGGGGCAGCGGCATGGGCTCGCGTTCTTGAATCCCGTGAACGCGCGCGGCGAGTTCCCGGCCGACCTGCCGCTCGTAGGCGGCAAGTTCGTCAAGGACGCCGACGCCGCGATCATCGAGGAACTCACGCGCCGCGACCAGCTCTGGAAGGCGCAGAAGTTCGTGCATAGCTATCCGCACTGCTGGCGGTGCGGCACGCCGCTGCTCTACTACGCCCGCACGAGCTGGTTCGTGCGCACCACGGCGTACCGCGACGAGATGCTCGCGCGCAACGCCGACGTGAACTGGAACCCACCCGAGGTGGGGAACGGGCGGTTCGGCAGTTGGCTCGAGCACAACATCGACTGGGCGATCTCGCGTGACCGGTACTGGGGCACGCCGCTGCCGGTGTGGGTGAACGACGCCGATGCCGACGAGATCGAGGTGATCGGGTCGTACGCCGAGCTCGCGGCACGGATCGGCGCGGCGCTGCCGGCCGACTTCGATCCGCACAAGCCGCATGTGGATCAGTACACCTGGCCTGCGCCGAGCGGGACGGGCACCATGCGGCGCGTGCCGCAGGTGATCGACACCTGGTTCGACTCGGGCTCCATGCCGTTCGCACAGTGGGGCTTTCCGCACACGCCGGGAAGCGCCGAGAAGGTCGCGCGCTACTTCCCGGCCGACTTCATCGCCGAGGGAGTGGACCAGACGCGCGGCTGGTTCTACTCGCTGCTCGCGATCGCGACCGGCTTGGGCGACGCGCTGCCGAACAACGGGCCCGGTGCGGCGACGCACGGGGTGTCGGATCGGGGCGTGATCAACCGGGCGGCGCCGTATCGCGCGGTCGTGGTGAACGATCTCGTACTCGATGCGAACGGCCAGAAGATGTCCAAGTCCAAGGGCAACACGGTCGAGCCGCGCGCAGTGATGGAGCGCCACGGGGCCGACGCGGTGCGGCTCTTTCTCATGGCGAGCTCGCAGATCTGGGTGCCACGGCGGTTCGACGAGGCGGTGATCCGCGAGACGGCGGGGCGCTTTCTCGTGACGTTGCGCAACGTGTACAGCGGCATCTTCGCGCAGTACGCGAACTTCGGCTGGGCGCCCGGCGCGGATGATCCGGCGGTGGCGGATCGTCCGGTGCTCGACCGTTGGGTGCTCTCGCGACTCGCGAGCGTGGAAGCCGAAGTGGACGCGCTGCTCGAGCGGTTCGACGCCACGGCCGCCTCGCGCGCGCTGATGGACTTCGTGAGCGAGGACGTCGCGAACTGGTACGTGCGGCTGTCGCGCGGGCGGTTCTACGAGACGGCGAGCGCCGACAACCGGGCCGCGTTCGCGACGTTGCATGAGGTGCTGACGGTGACGTGCCGGCTGCTCGCGCCGTTCGCACCATTCGTGAGCGACTGGATCCACACCGCGCTCACCGGCGCATCGGTGCATCTCGCGAGTTACACACGTGGGACGACGCGGCAACGGGCCGGGGCCAGCGGCGGCGGATTTGCAGTGTTGACGGGGCACATCACTCCCGACGCCGCGCTCGAGCGCGCGATGCGCGCCGCGCGCACGCTCACGACGCTCGGTCGCGCCGCGCGCGAGACCGCCAGCCTCAAGGTGCGCCAGCCGCTCGGGGCGATGACGTGCGTGACGCCGGGCGTCGATCCCGCTTGGCATGCGATGATCGCGCTGCTCGTCGAGGCGGAGTTGAACATCAAGCGCGTGACGTTCGTCGACTCCGCCGCCGACTGGGTCCGGCTCGAGGGCAAGGCCAACTTTCCCGTGCTCGGCAAGATCGTCGGCGCGGCCATGAAAGCGACGAAGCCGATCGTCGAGGCACTGTCGCAGGAGCAGTTGCGCACGATCGAGCAGGGTGGGACGGTCGAGGTGGAGGTGCCGGGGCATGGAGCGCTCGCGCTCGATGCCACGCGCGTGGCGATCTCGGCGCGCGCGTCGACGGCGCTCGTGGTCCAACAGGGCGACGGGATGTCCGTTGCACTCGACCCGGCCGTCACGCCGACGCTCCGCGCCGAGGGGATGGCGCGTGAGGTGGTGAGTCGCGTGCAGCGCCTGCGGAAGGAAGCGGGACTCGCCGTGAGTGACCGGATCCGGCTCGCGATCGCGGCGCCGGCGGAGGTGCAGGACGCGTTGCGGTCGCACGCAGCGTGGATCGCAGGAGAAGTGTTGGCCCGGGAGTGCGTCATCAGCGACGCACTGGACGGGACCCACGTGTGGCTCGCGACGGCCGAGGTGGAACTCGACGGCGCGATGGCCCGCATTGCCCTCACCAAGGACAGCTGAACATGCCGAACGCGACCCCCGATGGCGAGAAGAAGTTCAAGTCGCTCACGAAGAAGCAGGTCAGCTACTTCGAGAAGCGGCTGCTCGAGGAGCGCAAGCGCGTCACCAAGGAGCTCGTCCACTACGACGAGACCTTCGGCAACACGCCGCAGGGCGCCGACGGCGACCTGAGCTCCTACTCGTTCCACATGGCCGACCAGGGCACCGATGCGATGGAGCGCGAGAAGGCCTTCCTCTTCGCGAGCAAGGAGGGGCGCTTTCTCTGGCACGTGGATCAGGCGCTGCGCCGACTCTACCGCCAGCCTGAGGAGTTCGGGAAGTGCCACAGCTGCGGCGGCGAGATCGGCTTCGACCGGCTCGACGCGCTGCCGCACGCGCGCTTCTGCATCGAGTGCAAGCAGCGTGAGGAAGATGGAAAGAAGTAGCGGCAGCGCGATGCCGCCGTCGCGATTCCTCGGGATCGCGGCGGTGGTGGTGGTGCTCGACGCCTTCACCAAGATGATCGCGGTCGACCGGCTCACGCCGGCGTATCTGCCGCACGAGGTGTGGGGCGAGTGGGTGCGGCTGACGCTCGTCTACAACCAGGGCGCGGCGTTCGGGTTGCATCTCGGCGCGTATTCGCGTTGGATATTCATGGTGCTCACGCTGGTCGCGCTCGTGGTCATGTGGCGTCTCTACCGGCAGGGCCCGCACGATGCTCCGTGGCGCAATTGGGCGCTCGCGCTCGTGAGCGGCGGTGCGCTCGGCAACCTCGGCGACCGCGTGCGCAGTGCGCGCGGCGTCGTGGACTTCCTCGATGTGGGGCTAGGCGCGTGGCGATGGCCGACGTTCAACATCGCCGACGTCGCCGTGAGCAGTGGGGCGATAATCCTCGCGGTGGTGCTCTGGAACGAGGACGAAGATCAGGGGGCATCGCCGTGAGCGAACCCCTCGGTCCCGGGTCCTACAGCTTCGCCACCGACGACGTCTCGGGCGAACGGCTCGATCTCGCGGTCGCGCGCCTGACCGGGCTCTCGCGGACGCAGGCGGCGACGTTGATCGCCACCGGAAAGGTGACCGTCGACGGCCGCTCGGAGCGGGCGAGTTTCCGTTGCATGGCGGGCGAGTCGATCGACCTGACGATCGCCGTGCCGCCGGGGCGGGAGATCGCCCCCGAGCAGATCCCGCTGCGGATCGCGTTCGAGGACGACGACATCGTGGTCGTCGACAAACCGGCCGGCATGGTGGTGCACCCCGCGCCAGGCAACTGGACGGGCACGCTGGTCAACGCGCTCATGGGGCGTGGGCAGGGACTCGCCGAGGGCGCTGCGCCGGAGCGCGCCGGCCTCGTGCATCGGCTCGACAAGGAGACCTCGGGGCTCCTGCTCGTGGCCAAGACCGACCGGGCGCTGCGGCTGCTGAGCGAGGCACTGGCGGCGCGCCGGATCATGCGGCGGTATGCCTGCCTCGCGTGGGGGCATCTCGACGCCGACTTCGTGAGCGTGGACAAGCCGCTCGCGCGGGACCCGAACGACCGAACGCGCGTCGCGGTGCGGCCCGACGGGCGGCAGGCGAAGACCGATTTCCACCGCCTCGCGCGCTTTGACTCGGCCGAGTTGTTGCGGGCGCATCTCCACACCGGGCGGACCCATCAGATCCGCGTACATCTCGCGTCGATCGGGCATCCGGTGGTCGGGGACGACACGTACGGCGGCGGGGGCGGACGGCGACTCGTCGCCCTGCCTCCCAAGCGACATTTCCTTCATGCCGCCTGGCTCGTCTTCACTCACCCGGTGTCGGGCGTCGAGGTCGACCTGAGGTCTCCGCTTCCGGACGACCTTCGGAAGTCGCTCGCCACCGTGGCGGGAGAGCCCGACTGGTTTGCCCACCCCGATCCCCTGGAGTACCTTGGCTTCTATAGAGCGACCGGCTGAATCGTCACTGCCACGGTACCTCGTGGTGGTCGCGGGGCAGCAGCGGTTCGCCTGGGAGTTGGACGTCATCCGGGAGATCGTGCCCACTCCGGTGGTCACGCGGCTTCCGGGGGCGCCCGTCTGGGTGCTGGGCCTGCTCAACTTGCGGGGCCGGGTGGTGACGGTCGTCGATCTCGCCGCGCGCATGGGACTCGCGAGCGGAAGCGGTGCGTCGATCGTGGTGCTCGAACTGGACGGCAGGATGTTGGGCGTCCGCGTGGATGAAGTGCGCTCGGTGGCGAATGCAGAGGACGCTACGGTGGAACCCGTGGAGGCGGCGCGTGCCGCGGACGGGCTCGTGGCGGGCATGGTCCGGCTTGCGGAAGGTCCGGCGGCGCTCGTCGACGCGAGGGCGTTCGCGCGGTCGGTCCTGATAACGGTGTGACGGTAGACCATCTCTAAGCGGGGGACACGTGGCTCCGACAGTTCTGATCTGTGATGATGCGATCTTCATGCGCACCATGGTGGGTGACATCCTGACCCAGGCAGGCTTCGAGATCGTGGGCGAGGCCGAGACCGGGGTGCAGGCGGTCGAGAAGTACCGGCTGTTGCGTCCGGACCTCGTGACGATGGACATCGTGATGCCCGACATGGGCGGCATCGATGCCGTGCGTGCGATCACGAAGCTCGACCCCAACGCGAAGGTGCTGATGTGCAGCGCGATGGGACAGCAATCGCTGGTGGTGGAGGCGATCCAGGCGGGCGCGAAGGACTTCGTCGTGAAGCCCTTTCAGCCGAGTCGCGTACTTGAGGCGGTGCAGCGGGTCCTCGGCTGAGTCGGCGCAGGCACCGCTCCTCCTCACCTCACTCCCTCCTGCCGCGTGGATCCGTCCCGCTACGCCGACCTCTTCCGCACCGAGAGCCGTGAACAGCTCTCGGCGCTCAATCGCGCCCTGCTCGCACTGGAGCAGGGCGAGGCGATGCGTGAGCCGGTGGACGCGATCTTTCGCGGCGTGCATACGATCAAGGGGATGAGCGCGACGATGGGCTACACCGCCGTCGCCGAGTTCTCGCACGAACTCGAGTCGTTGCTCGACAAGGTCCGCACGGGGGAGCAGGGGCTCACCGCGGAGTTGATGGACGCGCTCTTCGCGGCGGCCGACGCGCTCGAGGACGGGATCGAGGCGGCGCGCGAGGACGACGCGCTCTCGCCGGCGATGAAGCGCGTGCTCGAGCGACTGCACGACGTGGCCGGTGGGCGCGCCACCGCGGAGTTCCGCGTCGCGCGCCCGAGTGAGGTGTTCCAGTCGACCGCGGAGTTCGGCGTGGCGCTCGGCGTCGGTGAACTGCCGCCAGCGCCGCCAACGGCTGGGCCAACGGCGTCCGGGCCAACGGCGACGCTGCGCGTGGTGCAGTCCGCCTCGACGCTCCTGCCCGGTGTGCGCGCCTTCATGATCATCCAGCGCCTGCGCGAACTGGGCGACATCATCGAGAGTACGCCCTCGGTGGACGCACTGCAGGCGGCGACCATACCGCAGCGGTTCGAGGTGCATCTCTCGACGAGTGCCGGCGCGGCCGAGCTCGAGCGCGCGGTGCGGAGCGCGGGCGACGTGGACGAGGTGACGGTCGCGCTGAGCGCGATCGCGATGCAGTCCGCACCGCCGTTCAACCGCCGCGCCGCCGACGCGCGTCCGGACTTCGGGCGTCGCGTCACCGATGTCGGCGAGGGCGACGATCTCGCCTCGACGGCAGAGCGGGCGAGCCCGGTCGGCGCGCGCACCCGCCATGTCCGGATCGAGCTCTCGCGCCTCGACGCACTCCTGGACCTGATCGGCGAACTCGTGATCGTGCGCGGACGGCTGGGCGCGATCACCCGCGCGCTCGCGCTGCCGGCGTTGCAGGAGGCGATGACCGACGCGACGCGGTTGATCGGCGACCTGCAGACGGAGATCATGACGAGCCGTCTGGTGCCGGTGGGGCAGGTCTTCGACCGGTTCCCGCGTCTCGTGCGTGATGTCGCGCGGCAACTCGGCAAGGACGTGCTCCTGTCGATCGAAGGCAAGGAGATCGAGATCGACCGTTCGGTGCTCGACGAGATCGCGGAGCCGGTGGTGCATCTGCTGCGCAACGCCGTCGATCACGGGCTCGAGCTGCCCGAGGTACGCGAGGCGACGGGGAAGCCGCGCGCCGGGCGGCTCACGCTCTCGGCACAGCGCGATCGCTCGGCCGTCCTCGTCACCGTGCGCGACGACGGGAAGGGGATCGACCGGGCGCGCGTGCTGAGGCGCGCGATCGAGCTCGGGATGGTCGCGCCGAGCACGGTGCAGCTCGACGACGAGACGATGTTGCGCTGCATCGCGCATCCGGGATTGTCGACCGCCGAACAGGTGACCGATGTCTCGGGGCGTGGCGTGGGGATCGACGCGGTGCAGAGCCGGGTGCGGACGATCGGTGGGTCGCTCGAAGTGACCACCGCGTCGGGCGTCGGCACGACGGTGACGATCCGACTGCCGGTGACACTCGCGATCGTGCGGGCGCTGCTCGCGCGCGTGGGCAACGAGCGGTACGCGCTCCCGCTCACGCATGTTCGCGAGACGATGGAGCGGCTGCCGGCGACGATCCGGCAGGTGCAGGGGCGCGACGTGCTCGTGCTCCGCGACGAGGTGCTGCCGGTGCTGCGGCTGCGCGATGTGGTGCAGCTGCCGCCCGGACGGGAACCGGTGTTGGAGGAGATCGTGGTGATCGAGCGCGGAGATCGCCGCGCCGGACTGGTGGTCGATGAGCTCACTGGACAGGAGGACATCGTGGTGAAGTCGTACGACGCGGTACGGGATGGCATGGCGCTCTTCAGCGGTGCGACGATCCTGTCGGACGGGGCGCCGGCCCTGATCGTCGACGTGGCGAGTCTGTTATGAGTCTCTCATTCGGAACCGGGGACGATCTGCGTCAACTCACGGCACGCCAGCTCGACGCGCTTCGTGAGGTGGCGAACATCGGTGCCGGCCATGCGGCGACGGCGCTCTCGCAGATGACCGATCAGCGAATCATGATCAGCGTCCCGCAGCTCTCGATCGCAGCGATCGACGACATGCCGAACCTGATCGCGGAGCCGGAGGAACCGGTGGCCGCGGTGCTCATGCGGATGGAGGGCGACCTGACCGGGCTCACACTGCTCGTCTTCCCGCATCCGATCGCGCTGCGCGTGGCGGGGCTCATGATGCGCCGGACGGTGACGACGTTGGGTGCGATCGAGGAGTCGGCGATCAAGGAGGCGGGGAACATCCTCAGCGCGGCCTACCTCAATGCGCTCGCCGACTTCATGCACATGACGCTCCTGCCGTCGCCGCCGAGCCTCGCGGTCGACATGAGCGAGGCGGTGCTGAGCTCGACGTTCGTGGCGAGTGCGCACGGCGCGTCGGAGGTGGTCTGCGTGGAGAGCGAGTTCGAGTTGCAGGACGTCAATGAACGGTTGCGCGGGTTCTTCCTGCTCCTTCCCGATCCGCCGAGCCTGCAAAAGATCCTCAAGGCGATCCACGTCGCGTGAGCGAGCCCACCGGCACCCGGATCTCGCCGCGGGACCGTGAGGTCCTGCGCGGGTTCGCGCGCCGGATCGATCCGGCGGACGCCGGGGCGCACAACAATCTCGGCGTGCTCTACTTCAGCAAGGGTCTCTACGAGGAGGCCGTCGCGGCGTTCACGCACGCGCTCGACCTCGACCCCAAGATGCAGGTCGCGCAACGCAACATCGAAGTCGCGTACTTCAACACCGGCTACTACGACCAGCGGGTGAGTGAGCTGCGCGAGCGGATCCGCATGCGCGCCGACGACCGCGAGGCGCGCTGGGACCTCGGTCGCGCGTTCGCGTTGCTCGGGCAGCACGAGGACGCGATCCCCGAGTTCCGCGCGCTGCTGCAACAGAAGCCCAATGACGTCGCGGCGATGATCCAGCTCGGCCTCTCGGAGAAGGCGAGTGGTCGACTCGGCGAGGCCCTGCTCTGGTTCCGGCAAGCGCTCGCGAGCGATCCGTCGAGCTCGTTGCTGCATTTCTACGTGGGCGAGGTGCTCTACAATCAGGGCGCGTTCGAGGATGCGCTGACGGCGATGCGCACGGCGATCCGACTCAATCCCGAGAATCCCGACGCGCATTTCCTCCTCTCGTTCGTGCTCGGCGACATGGGGCAGCATGCGGAGGCGCAGACGGCGTCCAAGCGGGCGGTGCACCTGAACCCGTCGCTCGCGCGAGCGCAGGCGAACCTCTCGCTCGACCAGTACGATCCCAAGAAGTACGAGGAACTGCTCCCCGGGAGACAGTCGCGACGGTCGCAGGCGCAGATGGCGATCGCCGAGGGCGAACCGCTCGCGCAATACACGCTCGGCCTGGCGTACCGGCAGCAGGGATATATCGCCGAGGCGATGCGCGCGTACCAGAGCGCACTCGAGCGCGGCGAGGATCGTGCGCTCGTGATGCAGGCGATGGCCGAGCTGCACCTGATCCAGAAGGACCCGCGACCGGCGATCGAGCTCTACGACACGTTGCTGGCGACGCGGCCCGACAGCCCGAAGCTCTGGAACGAGCGGGGCGTTGCGCTGCATCAGGCCGGTGAGCACGCGGCTGCCGCCGAGAGTTACGCGCAAGCACTCGCGATCGACGCCACCTACGCGCTCGCGCGCAACAACCTCGGGGTCGCGCTCTTCCACGCGCACCAGCCCGAGGACGCGATCGACGCGTTCCGCCTTGCCCTCAAGGCCGACACCGGGCTCGTGAAGGCACGGCTCAACCTCGCACTGTTGCTCACGCGTGGGCGTCGGTTCCAGCTCGCGCTCGAGGCCTACCGTCAGGTACTCGACACCGCGCCGCAGAACGCGGTCGCGTGGAACGGCATCGGGACGGTGCTCGCCGAGCTGCGCAAGTTCACCGAGGCGAAGACCGCGTTCGCGCGGGCGATCCAGTCCAAGCCCGAGTCCGCTGAGGCGCACTACAACCTGAGCTTCACGCTCTCCAACCTCGGCGACTTCGAGGGGGCGCTGCGCGAGACGAAGCTCGCGCTCGAGCTCGACCCCTACTACGTGGCGCAGAAGTTCTCGCTCGCGATCGACCTTGAGTACGAGGACCCCGACCTCTCGGTGGTCCCGGACCTCGGGGGCGAGCAGCGGCTCACGACGGAGGTCGACACATTCACCTTCGACCCGACGCTGCTCGACTCGATCTTCACGGAGCTCGCGCCGGTCCCTGAAGTCGCGCCACCGCTCGAGAGCGATCCCTACCGGCTCGCCGCCGACTACCTCTCCAAGGGACTCACCGACCGCGCGATGTCCGAGACGCGGAGAGCGCTCGCCCGCGGCGCCGATGCGGTGACGGGCAACGTGCTGCTGGGCGAGGCGCTCGGGCGGCAGGGGGCGTGGGGTGACGCGCTCGAGCGGTTCGAGAACGCGCGCGAACATGACGCGGGGCATCAGGGCGCGTTGCGCGGACAGGTGCAATCGCTGCTCATGCTCGGCCGCGGCACCGAGGCGGGAGAGGCGGCCGAGTCACTGGTCGGGCTCGCCCCGGACGACGCCGATGCGCTCATGCTCGTCGCGACCGCACGGTTCGAGGCCGGTGAGGCCGACCGCGCACTCGAGGCACTCGCTCACGCGCGCACCGTGGCGCCGCAGCGTGCCGACGTGCTGCGCGGGATCGGCAACATCACGCGCGCGCTCGGCGACCTCGACGCGGCGATCGCCGCCTACCGGCACGCACTCATGCTCGACGCCGACTTCGCCGCCGTGCGATTCGACCTCGCGCAGCTGTTGCTGCAACGCGGGCTCTTCACCGAGGCGGAACAGGAACTCGACGCGGCGCTCGACGCGGTGCCGACCTACGCCGACGCGACGCTCGCGCTCGCCGGGGTCTATCGCGTGAGTCACCGGGTACGCGAGGCGCTGCGGTTGCTCGTGGAGTTCCTCGAGCGCGATCCGTACAGCTTCACGGGCCTCCTCGCGCTCGGCGAGTTGCTGCTCGAGGAGGGACGGGTCATCGACGCGGCGGTCGCGTTCCAGCGCATCCTGCGGTTCGACGAGACGCACGTGGGAGCGATCTTCTACCAGGGCGTGCTGCT
Organism: Gemmatimonadota bacterium; assembly: GCA_031416115.1. Classification (GTDB taxonomy): domain Bacteria; phylum Gemmatimonadota; class Gemmatimonadetes; order Gemmatimonadales; family Gemmatimonadaceae; genus Pseudogemmatithrix. The sequence goes on along the minus strand of JANOTB010000305.1, from coordinate 33,841 downwards.
CGCGGGGCAGGAGCGGTTCCGCGAGGCGCTCGCGTCGTGGCGCAAGGTGGCGATGCTCGCGCCCGACAGTGACTGGGCGCGCCGCGCGTTCCGTGAGTCGCGTCAGGTGCAGCATCGCCTTGAAGGCGGCGACGCGCCCGACGGCGTGAGTGGCGGAGCGGGCTGATGGCGATCGAAGGCCCGCTCAAGGAGCTCGGCATCCATGACGTCTTCCAGCTGCTCGATCTGAGCCGGAAGACCGGGATGCTGCTCGTCACCTCGGAACTGCGTGACAACGAGGGGACGGTGCTCTTCGAGAATGGGAAGATCGTGAGTGCGACGATCCGGTCCAACCCGCACCGGCTCGGCGACCTGCTGATCCGCTCGGGTCGTCTCGCCGAGATCGACATGATGCGCGCCCAGGCGTTGCAGCAGCGCGGCGATCGCCGGCGGCTCGGCGAGATCCTGATCGCGCTCGACCTCGTCACGCCCAAGGAGATCGAACGGCAGATGCGGTTGCAGATCGAGGCCGTGGTCTTCGAGTTGATGTCGTGGCGTGAGGGCTTCTTCCGGTTCGAAGAGGGGCTGAGTGAGGAGCAGTTGCGGGAAGCGGGCGTGCCGTTGAGCACGGAGTCGCTACTCATGGAGGGTGCGCGCCGCATCGACGAGTGGTCGCGCATCGCCGACCGCGTGCCCAATCTCTCGATGGTGCCCTACCTCACGCCGCCCGACGAGGAACATCCGGCCCTGCTCGACCTCCTCCCGACCGAGTGGCAGGTGCTCGCGCTGATCGACGGGGTGATCGACCTGCGCGAGATCTCAGCGACGCTCGCCATGAGCGAGTTCGACGTGGCGCGCATCACGTACGGCATGGTGAGCACGGGCGTGATCCGGCTCAAGCAGCCCGAGCGCTCCTCACGCGCACTGCCGCTGCCGCGTGACAGCGCGGCGCACGACCCGCACAGCACCCCGGTCGACTCGGCGGCGGAGCCGCTCTGGCGCGGCGCCGCGGCGTTCCGTCGCGGCGCGTTCGAAGAAGGGATCGCGGTCTGGAGACAGTTCGTGAAGTCGATGCCGCAATACCCGGGGTTCGCGTCGATCCTCGACGGCATCTCGGCGGCGACGACGCTCATGCAGGTCCTCGAGCGGGAGGTGCCCGGTGGCCGGTGACGACATCCACGCGATGAGCGAGACGCTGGCGGCGGATCCGGGGAGCCTCGTCTTCCTGCCGCTCGCGGAGGCATTGCTCGCGCGCGGCGACCTCGTGCGCGCATCGCGCATCGCGCAGCGCGGAGCCGCGCGGCATCCGGGGCAGACCGAGGCGCACGACCTCGTCGCCCGGCTCGCGCTCGCGCAGGGGGACGAGGAGCGGGCTGAGGCCGCGTGGGGTTCGGTGCTCGGACTGGATCCCCGCTTTGGCAACGCGCATCGCGGACTGGGGCTCGTGCGATACCGTCAGGGACGGCTCGACGAGGCGAGAGAGCATCTCGCGTACGCGGCGCATCTCGATCCGCAGGACCAGACCGTGCGCTCGGCGCTCGACGCGGTGCTGGGAGTGATCGCGAAGCGGGACGGCGTGACGGTGGAAAGCGTTCCGAGTGTTGGGGCGGGGAGCGCTGCTCTCCATGCCACCGACCGGGCGGACACGCTCGCGGCGCGCGAGTCGGCGGACAAGTCAGCGCACGAGTCAGCGCACGACTCGGCGGACGTCGCCGGTGCGTCGGCCGCACGGCTCTTCGATCCGATCCTCGGCGATGCCAAGCAGGTCGCATTGCTCCTCGACGACGACGGCCTCGTGAGCGCCGGCGAGTACATGACGGGCGACGGGCGCGATCTCGGCAGCGAGATCGGCGCGCACCTCACGGGCGTGGGTGACGAGGCCGATCGTGCGATGCGGCACTTCAAGCTCGGCAAATGGACGCGGCTCGCGATCGAGACCGAGGCCGCGACGATCGCGATGGCGCCGCTCGGGAGTCGGGCCGTTCTCGTGGCCGCGTCTCGCGACGTGCCGCTCGGATTCGTGCGGCGCACGCTCGAACGGTGCCTCGTCGTCGCGACCAGTTGGCTCGGGGAGGACACATGAGCGCGTTCACTCCGCTCATCGAGGCGGTCACGCGCCACCGCGGGGTCACGGCGTGTGTCGTCGTGTCCGAGGGCGACGGGATCGTCGTCGACGGCACCGCGCAGGTCGGCATGAACGCCAGTCCGTTCGCGGCGCTTACGGCGTCGCTCTACCGCAAGGCGGGCAAGGCGTCGACGGCCGCGGGATTCGGCACGGTGAGCTACTTCGAGCTCGAGGCTGAGGAAGGGCGCGTGCTCGCGGCGGGTCGCAACGGGCTGTTGATCGTCGCCGTGGCCGAGTCGCGGGTGAATGTCGGGCTGTTGCGGGTGGAACTCCTGCGCGCCGCGGCGGGCCTGTGATCCGGCACTCGGTGATGGTCGGGTGGGCGGATGCGCCGGTCAAGCGCTACGTCGACGACGCACGACTGCAGCTCTCCGTGCTCATGCACCCGAGCGGTCAGGTGCTGGCGCAGCACGGGTTCCAGCGAAAGCTCGACGTGCAGACGGCGTGCGCGCTGTCGGCGGCGATCAACGCGACCGCTGTGCAGTTGGGACTGCTGATCGACGGGGCGCCGTTCACGGACCTGCACTACGCCGGGACGGTGCGTCAACTCTATCTCGCACAGATCCCGATCGCGACCGGCACGTTGGTCCTCCTCTCGGTCTTCGACGAGGAGAGTTCGCTCGGTATCGTTCAGCTCTACCTCGACGAGTTGCGCGCGACGCTGGCGACGACCGCACCCGCTGAGCAACCGAATGCCCCCCCCGCGCTCGCCGAGGACTTCGAGCGCGAACTGAACACGAACCTCGCCGCCCTCTTCGGGAGGGGTTGAGCATGCCCGCCTTTCGCCCTCGTCACCGGTCCATCCCGTGAGCCTCGTCAACTACGCCACGCGCGAGATCACCTGCAAGATCGTCTACTACGGTCCCGGTCGGTCGGGGAAGACGACCAACCTGCACTACATCTACGGGCAGGTGCCGGGCGATCGAAAAGGTCAGATGGTCTCCCTCGCCACGCAGACCGATCGCACGCTCTTCTTCGATTTCCTCCCGATCGACCTCGGGACGATCTCGGGGTTCACGACGCGCTTTCAGCTCTACACCGTCCCCGGACAGGTCTACTACCAGACGACACGCAAACTCGTGTTGCAGGGAGCCGACGGCGTGGTGTTCGTGGCCGACAGTCAGGCGCGCCAGTTGGACGAGAACATCGAGTCGATGCAGGACCTGCATGCGAACCTCGCCGAGCAAGGCGTCGACGCCCGGACCATGCCGCTCGTGATCCAGTACAACAAGCAGGACCTGCCGTCCGAGATGGTGACGTCGGTCGTCGAGCTCGACGAGGCGCTCAACTTCCGCGGCGTTCCGTCGTTTGCCGCCGACGCGTTGCACGGCCCCGGCGTCTTCGAGACGTTGCGCGGGATCTCCGAGCAGGTGCTCCGCAGGTTGAGCACCGGATCGCAAGGTCGCTGACGTGCGTCTCGATCCGCGATCGACTTTCGACCGGCTGGTGGTCGGGGCGGGGAACCGCCTCGCCGCTGCGGCCGCGCGTGCGGTCGCGGAGTCGCCGGGTGCCGTCTACAATCCGCTCTTCATCTACGGCGGCTCGGGGCTCGGCAAGACGCACCTGCTCACCGCGACGGCTCACCTGTTGGCGACGACCGATCCCGACGCCGAGATCGTCGCGCTCACGCTCGACGAGTTCTCGGAACAGTTCCATGCCGCCGTCTCGGCGGGCGAGCCCCAGGCCTTCACTGGTCGGCTCGCGCAGACCGGCCTCCTGCTGATCGACGACATCCAGTTCCTCACCGGGCGTCGCGAGATGCAGGCCGAGCTGCTGCGTCACCTCACGCGGATGCAGGACCAGGGGCGCCAGATCGTCTGCGCGAGTGACCGGTCCCCGGCCGACATCGCGGACGTGGACGAACGGATCATCCAGCAGCTCGCGAGCGGATTGGTCGTGGACATCTCGGCGCCGGAGTACGAGGCACGCGTGGCGATCCTGCGCGGCGCGTGCAAGGAGCGCGGTGTGGTGGTGCCGGCCGGTGCGCTCGAGTCGATCGCGCGCAAGAGCGTGCTCTCGGTCCGTGAACTCCTGAGCGCGCTGAATGAGTGGATCGCGCGACAGACGCTCGGCGGGGACCGCACGCCAACGGGTCGGACACCAGGGCGCGGGTCGTCGAGTGTCGCGCGGGTCTCGCGCGTGACTCCGGCAGCGAACAGGTCGGTGCCAGGGAACGCACCGGCGGCACCGCGCTCGGGCGAGTTCTTGAGCTTTCTCTCCGACGTCGCGAGCGCGGTGCAGTCGCACGTCGAGTCCTGGCAGGTGCGGTTGCGCGAGACGATCGCCTACTGGAGCGCGCAGGGGTATCGCACCGGCGTGCTCGAGCGCGCACTCTCGCTCCCGACCGACCCCGACGTACCGGCGCTCGTCGCCGTGTACGTGGAGGCGGTGGAGCATCTGCGCGCGCTCGAGGCCGCCGCCGTCTCGGTGGACCGCACGCTCGCGGGGCAGTCGATCTTCCGTGATCCCGAGCAGCTCGAGGCCGCCGAGGACTTGGTGGAGCGGGCGCTCGCGGGCGAGATGCCGCCGGGCGGTCCGACACCGGCGTTCACGCGTGAGAGCTTCGACGAGGGTGTGTCGAACCAACTCGCGGTGCACGCCGGTGATGCCGTGATCGCCACGCCGGGGACCCGCTACAACCCGCTCTTCATCACGGGGGGCAGCGGCCTTGGCAAGACGCACCTTGTGCACGCGATCGGGAATGCGATCGCCGACGCCTCGGAGGGACGGCTCCTGGTCTCCTGCGTGCACGCCCAGGTGCTCGTCGACGAACTGATCGCGGCGATCCAGCAGGGGACAGTCGACCGGTGGCGCGCTCGCTACCGCCTTGCCGACGTGCTGATCATCGACGACGTGCAGTTCCTCGCTGGCAAAGAGCGGACGCAGGACGAGTTCTTCTTCGTCTTCAACGCGTTGATCGAGGCGGGGAAGCAGATCATCCTCTCGAGCGACCGCTCCGTGTCGGAGATCCCCGAACTCGCCGACCGACTGCGGTCGCGGTTCGAGGGCGGGCTCACCGCAGTGATCCTGCCGCCTGACCGAGCGCTCCGCGAGAAGCTCGTCGCACGGTTCCTGGCGGCGCTGGGTCGGCCGTCGACACCGGAGCTGCTCGACGTCGTCTGCGACCTTCCGGTGCAGAGCGTGCGTGAACTCATCGGCGTCGTGAACCGTCTGGCCGCGGCGGCCGATGCGCGCGGCGGTGCGCTCGACGCCGCGCTTGCGCGCGCCGAGCTCGGGTTCGGCGCGTCGTCGTCCGCGACGATGGCGCCGGCCGCCGCTGCGGCGGCCGCGGGCGACCGCACCTTCCTCGACCGCGAGCGCGTCATCTGGGATTGGCCCGACGTCGGTGCGCGCCTGATCGAGGACATGCGCTAATGGCGATCCGCGGCTCGCTCAAGGAAGCGTCGCTCCCCGACGTGTTGCAGCTCCTCTCGATGGGCAAGAAGAGCGGCTGTCTCTCGGTCACGCATCGCAGCAACTTCGGCTCGATCTACTTCGACAAGGGCCGGATCTGCTACGCGTCGATCGTCAACCGGCGCGATCGCCTCGGTGACATCCTCGTGAAGAGCGGGATCCTGTCGCAGGACAAGCTCGACGACGCGATCGCCGTGCAGGCGAAGTCGCGCGGCATGCGCCTCGGCGACCTGCTGGTGGAGCGCAAGTCGATCACGCGTGAGGACCTGCACACGCAGATCCGGATCCAGATCGAAGAGGCCGTCTACTTCCTCTTCACCTGGGCCGAGGGGACGTTCAACTTCGAGGCCGACATCCGGCCCGACGAACAGGACCTCCTCGTCTCCATCAACCCCGAGTCGTTGCTGCTCGAGGGCGCGCGCCGCGTCGACGAATGGAGTCTGATCGAGAAGAAGGTCCCCTCGTTCGACATCGTCTTCGAAGTGGACCGCCGCAAGCTCCTCGAGAGCAATGCGACGCTCACCACCGAGCAACAGACGCTGCTGCCGCTGATCGACGGTCGTCGCGACGTCGCGTCGCTCGTGGACGAGTCGGGGCTCGTGGAGTTCGACGTCGGCAAGGCGCTGTTCGGGCTGGCGACCGCGGGATTCCTGCACCGTGTCGGCAAGACGCGGCCGGTGGAAGAGCTCGCCGCCGACGTGCGGGTGGAGGAGCACCGCAATCTCGGCGTCGCGTTCTACCGGACGGGGATGCTCGACGAGGCCGTGCGCGAGTTCCGCCGCGTCGCTGAGTTGCGGCCGGACGACATCGGCGCACCCTTCTTTCTCGGACTCGCGCAACTGCGTCTGGGCAAGTGGTCGGAGGCGGTCACGCATCTCGAGGCAGCGTCGCGACAGCGTACCGCGTCGGCGGCCGTGTTCCACGACCTCGCGTTGGCGTACGAACGGCTCGGTCGTCTCTCGGATGCGCACGAGGCGCTCGATCAGGCCCTCACCCGCGGTGGCGAGGCCGAACCTCGCGTGCACGTCTCGTACGGGATCCTCGCATTGCGCGCCGGCCGGTTCGCCGAGGCCGACGAGCACTTCATGCGCGCGCGACCGCTGTTCGGCAACAAGGCACCCGCGCCCGTGTGGTATCACTCCGCCGGCCTGGCGGCGGGACTCTCGGGCGACCTGGGCAAAGCGATCGAGATCCTCAGCGAGGGCGCGGTCGCGCATCCCGGCGCGGCCGCGCTGCACAACAACCTCGCGGTGGCGCTGGCGGCGGTGGGCCGCGGGGACGAAGCACTGCAGGCGATCGACCGTGGCATCTCCGCCGACTCGAGCCTCGCGCCGCTGCACCGCAATCGCGGCGACGTGCTGCTCACCGCAGGGCAGCCGGATCAGGCGCTCGAGGAATACCTGAGGGCGGTGAAGCACCACGAGACACTCGGTCCGGAGATCTGGGCGCGCATCGGTGGACTCCGGGCGGCACTCGGCGAACTGCCCGAGGCCACCGCCGCTTGGGAGCGCGCGCTGCAGCTCGATCCCGCTCACGCAGAGGCCCGCGAACGCCTTGCCGCGGCTCGTGGCGACCGATGAACGCCAGTCCCACCGACGAGACGGAGTTCCGCGCACTCACGGCGAAGATCGCCGCCGAGCGTGACTTCGGCTGTGCCAACTACAAGGACGGCTGCCTTCGCCGTCGGATCGCGGTGCGCATGCGCGCGCGCGGCGCGGTGACCTACGCGGACTATCGGGCCCTGCTCGACCGCGACGTCGAGGAGTACGACCTGCTGCTCGATGCGCTCACGATCAACGTGACCAAGCTGTATCGCGACGCCGCCGTCTGGGACGCGGTCGCGCAGCAGGTGATCCCGGTGCTCTGGGCGCTGGACCTCCCGCAGCTCACCGTCTGGAGCGCGGGGTGCTCGTCGGGTGAGGAACTGTACACGCTCGCCGCGCTCTTTCACCGGCACGCCGAACGGTCGGGTACGCTCCCGCGGCTGCGCCGGTTGCGGATCATCGGCAGCGACATCGACCGCCGATCGCTCGACGCGGCGCGACGCGGCGCCTACGCCACCGACTCGTTCGTCGAGATGCCGATCGAACTGCGCCGCCGCTACTTCTCCGACGACGCGCCGCACGCGGCCACGGCGGAACTGCGGGCGCTCGTTGCGGTCGAGCGGCGCGATCTCCTGCAGGAGCCGGCACCGGCCGATGGCGTGCAACTGATCACCTGCCGCAATGTGGTGATCTACTTCGACCGCCTCAGCCAGGACCCGCTGATGCGGAAGTTCCACTCGGCGCTCGCGCCCGGTGGATTCCTCGTGCTCGGCAAGGTCGAGACGCTCATGGGCCCGATGCGCACGCTGTTCGACGTCGTCGATGCGCGCGATCGGATCTTCCGTCGAGCGGTGGCGTGACCGACCAGCATGTGCGGATCGCGCATTACGCGGTCGCACGAGGCAGCGGCCGCCTCGTGACGATCGGGCTCGGGTCGTGCGTCGCGATCGCGCTGCACGACGCGCGCTTTCGGGTGACCGGGCTCGCGCATGTGCTGCTCCCCGACCCGAGCGTCGCGCGCGACCCTGGGAATGCGGCGCGATTCGCGTCGACCGCGGTGCCGATGCTCGTGACCGAGATGCGCGCGATGGGTGCGCGTGGTGAGCTCACGGCCCGGATCGCCGGAGGCGCCGCGCTGTTCGGCACACTGCTCGCGACGCCGGGCGGACAGATGGGCGCGCGCAACGTGGCCGCGGCCAAGGCGGCGCTCGCGGTCGCGCAGATCGTGCTGGTGGGCGAGGAGACGGGTGGTGGCTCCGGTCGCAGCGTTGCCGTCGACGTCAACACCGGTGCGATGACGGTGCGCTCGGTGCGCGGGGGCGAACGTGTCCTCTGAGCGTCGCGTGCTCGTGGTGGAGGACAACGCGTTGCTGCGCGCCGTGCTGCGCGACCTCATCGACGGCCTCGACGGATTTCGCGTGATCGCGACCGCGGCCGACGGCGAGGAGGGGCTGCGGCTCGTGCACCAGCTCGATCCCGACATCGTCACGCTCGACATCGAGATGCCCGCAGTCGACGGTCTCGCCGCGCTCGGGTACATCATGAGCGAACTCCCACGCCCGGTCGTGATGGTGAGTGGGGCCACAACGCGCGGGTCGGTGGACCTCACGATCCGCGCGCTCGAGCTCGGCGCCGTGGACTTTGTGTGCAAGCCGGCGGGGAATACACCCGAGGCGTGGGCGTCGAGCCGACAGCGCGTCGAGGACGCGTTGCGCGCCGCGGCGCAGATGAACGTGCGTGGCGTGGGTATGCTCGCTCGCCCACGCCTGCGCACGCCGGCGCCGCTCGCACGCGCGACGCGTGCGGCCGCGTCGGCGGTCGCGATCGCGAGTTCCACCGGCGGGCCGCGCGCGCTCGCCGAGGTGATTCCCGGGTTCGCTCCCGGGTTCGACGCGGCGGTGTTGATCGCCCAGCACATGCCACCGGGTTTCACGGCGGGACTCGCGCGACGTCTGGATCAACTCTCGGCGTTGCCGGTGCACGAGGCGACGCACGGCGAGCCGGTCGAGCCGGGACGCGTCTATCTCGCCCCCGGCGGCAGCCACATGACGATCACGAGCGGGCCGGGCGGCGCCGCGATCGTGTTGAGCGCCGGCCCGTTGGTGCATGGCGTGCGACCGGCGGCCGATCCGCTGTTCGTCTCGGTCGCCGCGCACTTCGGTGCGCGCAGTGTTGGCGTGGTCCTCACGGGCATGGGCCGCGATGCGACCGCAGGGTTGCGCGCCATTCGCGCTGCGGGCGGCGGCGCCGTCGTGCAGGACCGCGCGACCTCGGTGATCTACGGCATGCCGCAGGTCGCGCTCGCCGAGGCCGGAGCGGACCGCGAGGTTCCGCTGGGTGAGGTCGCGCGCGCCGCCACCGGTCTGCTGGAGACGCGCCGATGATGGCCGAACGGCTGCTCCTCGCGCGCATCGGGGCGGAGACGTTCGCCTTCCCGCTCGCCGAGGTGCTCGAGGTGACCGATGCCGCCGAGGTGACCCCGCTCGCGCTGCTCCCCGTGGGCGTGGTGGGGCAGAGCGTGTATCGCGACCGGCTCCTGCCGGTGATCGACGGCGGCACGCTACTCGGCGTGCCGCGCCGCGCGCCCCCTGGTGTGCTGTTGGTGATCGTCGTCGACGGGGAGCGCGTCGCTCTCTGGGCCGACGACGTGATCGACATGGTGACCGTCGATCCGCAACGGTTCCGCGCGGTGCCGGCGGGCAGTGGCGCATCGGGTGCGATGTTGCGCGGGGTGTTGGACCTCGGCGCCGGGATCGCGGCCGTGGTCTCGATGGACAGTGTGCGCGCGTTCGTGCGCGCGCGGCTCATGACGGAGGTCGCATGACAGAGGCGGGAAAGACACCGGTAGCACCGGCGGCGCGGCGACAACTCGTGACGTTCGCGGCCGGCGGGGAGCTGTTCGCCGTCGACATCTTCGCCGTGGAGCGCGTCCTGCGGCATACCGCGCCACGCCTGCTGCCCAACGCGGCCCCCTGGCTCCGCGGCGTGATCGAACACGCTGGCGCGGCGATCCCGGTGATCGATCTGCGCGAGCGCCTCGGACTCGGAGTCGCCGAGACACCGGAGGGTTCGCGGATCCTGGTGGTGGTGGTGGGTGACGCGCGTGTGGGCGTCACCGTGGACGAGGTGCTGGCGGTCCGAGCGATCGACCCCGCACTGGTCGAGGCGCCGCCGGCGATCTATCGCGGGTTGGCGCGCGAATATCTGGAAGGCGTGGCGCGGCTGGACGGCGACCTCTTCGTCGTCTTGGCAACGGCGCACCTGCTGAACTCAACGGAGCGGATCGAGATGGCGCGCGCGCTGGCAACGGAGGGAGTGCATGGCTGACGAGACCACGGCCTCGTACAAGGCCACGTACGCGTCGATCGATCAACGGCTCGACGCGGGGCTCACCGACGCGGATCGCCCGGCGGTGAAATCGGAGATCGTGACGCTGTTCAAGTCGATCGAGCAGCAGATCGCTGAGCTGGGGGTGCTACGCGACGAGATCAAGCTGCTGGTCGACAAGTGGAAGACGCAGCAGAGCGCGAGTGCGGCGAACCTTGCCCCGCAGTTCACCGGTGAGAAGCCGGTGGTGCATGCCGATCACATCGGCGCGAGCACGTTCATCGAGAAGGGGTGGAGCCGCCTCTCGCTCGGCGACCATGAGGGGGCGGAGCAGGCGCTCCTCAAGGCGATCGATCTCTCGCCGGGCGACCCGCAGAGCGAGGCGCTGCTCGGCTGGGCCCAGATGCTGCAGGAGAAGTACGACGAAGCGCTGATGAACTTCCAGAAGGTGCTGGTGCGCGAGCCCTCGAACTCGCTGGCGCGCATCAACGTGGGTTACATCTGCCTCAAGAAGAGCATCTTCGGTGAGGCGATCGAACATCTGTCCAAGGCGATCCGGCTCGACAACGACCGCAAGGCGTCGCTCTACGCACACTTCTACCTCGGGCTCGTCTACTTCGAGCGCGAGATGTACGAGGACGCGCAGACGTTCTTCCGCAAGACGATCGGACTCGGGCCGAACCTGATCGAGGCGTACTACGAGCTCGGTCGCGCGCACTGGTTCAACGACGAGCGCGATGAGGGGCTCGCCGTGTGGAAGCAGGGCCTCGCCGCGAACAAGTTCAACCCGTGGGGCAAGAAGTGCGGCGAGTTGGTCCGCTTGGTCGAGGGAGGGGGGGAGCCGCCGCGTGATTCCTGATGCCGGCCGTGGGATCGTCCGCCATCTGATCCTCGCGCTGGGTCTCTCGCTGGGTCTCTCGCTGGTCGCGATCACGGCGCCGTTGGCGCAGGCACCGGTGGCGCAGGCACCGGTGCCCGCCGGCGCGCGCCTGCTCCGTCAGGGGCGGTTCGAAGTCGTGCACTATGCCGCAGAGGAGCGCCTCGCCCGGGCCCTGCTCGCGTCGGCGATCGCGCGCGATTCATTCCCTGGACTGCGCCGGCTGTCCGACACCGTCCGCATTCAGTTGGCGCCCGACGCGCGGACCTTTCGCGAGTGGGTCGGGGAGGGCGCACCGGACTGGGGTGGCGCCTTCGCCTTTCTCGATGAGCGCCTGATCGTGATGCAGGGCAAGAACGCCGCGGCGGCCGCGGGGGACCCGCTCGTCACGCTCCGTCACGAGCTCGCGCATCTCGCGCTCGCCGAGGTGTTGCGCGGGCGGGTGCCGCGGTGGTTCGACGAAGGGTACGCGTCCTACGCGGCCGGCGAATGGGGCCGTGAGGAAGTGCTCGTGACGAGCGTCGGATTGATCTGGCGCGGCATTCCGACGCTCCAGGGGCTCGACTCGGGCTTCCATGCCGGCTCAGGCCGGGCCGAGCGCACGTATGCGCTCGCCTACAGGGCGGTCGCCGAGCTCGCGTCGCTCGACCCGGAGCGCGGTCTGACGCTCCTGTTCGGCTACTGGGAGCGTGAGGGGTCATTCGACCGGGCGCTTCGTTCGGCGCACGGCATGACGAGCGCCGACTTCGAGCGCCACTGGCGCTCGCGCGTGAGGAGGCAGTACGGAGCGCTGGCCCTCGCTGCCGACCTGTCGGTGTTGTCGATCTTCCTGGTGTTCCTGCTGGGGCCACTGTGGTGGCAGCGCCGGACGCGGCTGCGGGAGCGGCTCGATCGGATGCGAAAGGCCGATGCCGAGCAGGAGGAGCGGGAACGGAACAGTGCGCTGGCGGCCTTGTTGGGTGAGGGCGGTCCCGATCGGTCGGGTCCGCCCGCGTGACTCGGCACGCGGATTAAGGCTTGGTGAAGGCCCTCGGAATTTGGTTGACACATCCATATGTGTGGTCTAGACTCCTCCCCCTATGACCAAGGCGAAAGAATTGGCGGCGGCGGCGGGTTCACGCCCGGCGCTCTGGTGGGGTCTGGCGGCGGCCACGTTGCTGCTGGGGTACGCCGATCTCTGGCGCGGCGGGGTGACGCTCGCGCCGATCCTGCTCGTGGTGGGATATTGCGTCCTGGTCCCGATCGCGATCGTGAAGTGAAGTGACACCCCACGGGACGGGGTGTCCCGCGGGGCGAATAGCTCAGCTGGTTAGAGCACCTGCCTTACACGCAGGGTGTCGGGGGTTCGAATCCCTCTTCGCCCACTCCCGAGCGCCGGCGGACCGCTGCCGGCGTCGCGGGGTAGCACGATCAACACTTGAAGGAGATGACTGTGAAGGCTCGGTCCCTTGCCCGCACCCTCGTCACCCTGTCGGCGCTTGTCGCCGCATCCGGGAGCGTCTCGCTGTTGGCGCAGCCGTCGCGCTTGCCCCCGCGCGCCGACACGCCGCGCCTCATGGTGCAGGTGTTCGGCTCGACCGACAGGGTCGCCGGGCCGCTCGCGTCGGACGACCTCCGCGAGCGCCTGATCCGTGCGTTCCCCTCGCGCATCCTCTGGGTGATCGACCGCAAGGACATCATCGCCGTGCTCGAGCAGTCGGGCTACGACACGACCGCACAGTTGGCGCCGAGCGACGAGTCCCAGCTTGCCAAGGCGCAGCGCGCCGATGAGTACATCCGCGGTCGTGTGACCCGTGCTGGCGATATCTATACGGCCGAAGCCTGGATCGTGCTCACGCGCGACCACGCGCTCATGCAGCCGCTGCCGACGAGCACCGGGAACCGCGCCGACCGCGCGGTCGCCGGCCTCGTGAAGTCGATCACGGACGCACGTACGCAGATCGACAACGAGAAGGAGTGCATGACCCTCGCCCGCGGCCAGAAGTACGCCGAAGCGGTCGCGGCGGCCAACGCGGCCATTGTCGAGTATCCGCGTGCGACCCTCGTGCGCTACTGCAGGATGAGCGTGCTGGCGGCGCAGAAGTCGCCCGACTCGGTCATGCTCGCGGCGGCGAACGAGATCCTTGAGATCGATGCGAAGTCCAAGCTGGCGCTCGGCGTCGCCGCCGACGCGCAGCAAAAGCTCGGGAATACCGATGCGGCGAATGACTTCCTGATCCGTCTGCTCGCGACGAACCCGCAGGACGCGGCACTCGCGAACAAGGTCGTCGATGCTCTCGCGGCCAGCGGCAAGTACGACGTCGCCAAGACGGTCGTGCTCCAGGCCGTCGTCGACAATCCGGGCGACATCGACCTGATCGGACTCCAGTTCCGCATCCTCGCCGCGGCCGGCGATTACAAGCCGGCGATCAGGACGGGTGAGGAGATCGCGCTCATGGACACCTCGCTCGTGAATGCGGTGTACTTCAATCGCATGATCGCACTGTACGACAAGGACAGCCTGCCGCAGAAGGCGGCCGAGATGGCCGCCCGGGCGACGCAGAAGTTCCCGAACGACGCCGAACTCTGGCAGTTCTACTCCCAGATGCTGAAGAAGGCGGGTCAGGTGCAGCAGTCGATCGCCGCCGCGAAGCGCGCGCTCGAAGTGAATCCGAAGATCCCGAACGGGTGGACGCAGGTCGCGATCGCGTACAATGAGCTCGGCTTCGCCGACAGTGCGCTCGCGGCGTTGCGTGAAGCCAAGACCGCCGGTGACGACGCCAACTCCGTTGGTGGCATCGCCCTGACGATCGGCAACAGGTTCTTCAAGGCAGCGACTGCGGCCGACCCGAAGACCGTGGCCTTGTTCCAGATGGCGTTCCCGTACCTGCACTTCGCAGACAGCACGATCATGGATGCGCAGAACAAGACGACCGCGAAGTTCCTCATCGGTGCGTCGTCCTACTACATCGTGAACGTGCTCGCGCAGGGCCTTGCCGCCAGCAAGAGCTGCGACGAGGCGAAGCTCGCCCAGACGACGATCGTCGACGCGACGATCTATACGCAGCAGGGTGGCCGCGCCTTCCCGGAGAATGCCGCCGCGATCCTCGGCGGCCTCAACCAGCTGTCGCCGTATATCGAAGCGCAGGTGAAGGCGTTCTGTAAGTAGTCGCATCGGTGCGCGACCACGAGACCCGCCGTCGCCACGCGCGACGGCGGGTCTCGTGCGTTCGCGGTCCCGACCCATCATCTTTCGACCTGTGGAACCTCCCCTGACCGACGCGCGCTCTCCCGACGGCTACGCCACCGCTTGGCACGCCCCCGTGCTCGTGCGCGAGGTCTGCGACGCGCTCGCTGGCCACCACTCGGCGCGGGCGACGGAGCTGGCCGATGCCCAACTCCTCGACGGCACGCTCGGCGGTGGTGGGCACAGTCTCGCGCTGATCGAGCGCGGCGCGACCGTCGTCGGGATCGACCGCGACCCTCGGGCGCTCGAGGAGGCTGGCGCGCGCCTCGCCGCAGAGGGGCGCGGTGGCAGGTTCGAGGCGGTCGAGGGGAACCATGACGACGTGAATGCGATCCTCGCGCTCACCGATCGCACCTTTGACGGGATCCTCCTCGACCTCGGCGTGAGCTCGCGACAGTTCGACGAGGATGCGCGTGGCTTCTCGTTCCGCCAGGGCGTACCGCTCGACATGCGGATGGACTCGACCGCCGAACTCGACGCGGCGGCGGTGCTCAATGACTCCGACGAAGAGACGCTGATCCGGATCTTCAAGGAGTTCGGCGACGACCCCAAGGCGCGACGCCTGGCGCGCGAGATCCTGCACCGCCGCGAGCGGCAGCCGTTCGCCGTGAGCGACGACCTCGTGGGCGCGATCCGCGCCGTGCACGGCCCACGCAGCGGCGCCCCGGAGTTCGCCCGGATCTTCCAGGCGGTGCGCATCGCCGTGAACGACGAACTCGACGGCCTCGCGCGCGGCCTCGGAATGCTGCGCGACCGGCTCGTCCCGGGAGGAGTGCTCGCGGCGATCACCTATCACTCGGGTGAGGACCGGCTGGTGAAGCACGCCTTCCGTGACTGGAGCGCCGAGTGCACCTGTCCGCCGCGGCATCCCATCTGCACCTGCGGCGGCGTCTCGCTGGGCGAGGTCGTGACACGGAAGCCGATCACGGCGTCGGACGCCGAGACGGCGGTCAATCCCCGGGCGCGGAGCGCGCACTTGCGCGTCTGGCGTAAGGCGGGGGGCAGGGAGGTGCGCGCGAAGCGGACGTCGGGCCGAGTGACGCTCCCGGCAGGGGAGAACTGAGCGTGCGGGGACGCTCGATCGTCTTCCTCGGGCTCTTCGGTTTCGTCGTGGTGGCCACAGGCGTCATATGGAGGCGAAGCACTGGGCTCGCGCAGGCGCGCGAACTCCGGGAGCTCCGTACACGCCGTGACGCGCTCGCCGCACAGCAGGCCGCCTTGGCAGGGGCGATCCGCGATGCGTCGAGTCGGGAACGGCTCGCTCGCACCGCCGAGGAACGACTCGGCATGCGGGTGCCTCCAGAGAGCCTCGTGATCCGGTTGCCACGTCCCACACGGGAAACCCCCAAGCAGTGATCCACGTCAGTCGCGTCGGCATCGTCAACAGTGCCTTCGTCGTGTTCGCCATCGCACTCCTCGGTCGCGCCGCCTGGGTCCAAGTGGGCCAGGCCGATCGGTGGCGGGCGCGCGCAACGGGACAGCAGAAGGTCGAGACCGAGATCCCCGCTGCCCGCGGGGCTATCCTCGATGCGGCCGGGACGGTGCTCGTCGAGAGCCGCGCCCTGGTGCGCCTCGACATCGCGCCGCCGGAGGTGAAGGAGCGGCGACTGCTTGCGGCGGCACTCCGGCGCCTCGGTGTCCCGGCGGACTTCGTTGGCCGCGCGACCGATCGCAGCCGAAAGTGGGTCGAACTCCCTGGTCGCTTCCTCTCGTCCGACGTGGATGACCTGCTCAAGATGCGTGGCGTGCATCCGCGGCCGGTCCTCGAGCGCGTGCCTCCGTCGACCGACGGTCTGCGACGCCTGCTCGGCACGGTCGATCGCGACGGACGCGCGGTGGGTGGTATGGAGGCGGCGCTCGACGGCACGCTGCGTGGCACACCCGGTCGCACCGTGATGGTGAAGGCGGGGCGGGGCGGTACGCTGCTCTCTCCCGACGAGAACTACGTGGCCCCCGCGCCCGGTCGCACGGCCGTGCTCACGCTGCACCAGGGGTTGCAGGACATCGCCGAGCGGGCGCTCTCCGACGCCATGCGCACGCTCAATGCGCAGGGCGGCGACATCGTCGTGCTCGACCCGCACACGGGTGAGATCCGCGCACTGGCAAGCCGTCGCGCGCAGGTCGACGCGTCGGGCGCGACCGCACTCACCGAGCCCTACGAGCCCGGCTCGACGCTCAAGCCGTTCATCGCGGCGGCACTGATCGAGCGCGGCCGCGTGTCGCTCGACGAAGTCATCAACACGTATGACGGCACCTGGAAGGTGAACGGCCGCACGATCACCGACGTGCACCGCGCGCCGGTCATGAGCTTCGCCGAGGTCATCCGTTTCTCGTCGAACATCGGGATCGTCCAGTTCGCCGAACGGCTCACGGCGGGCGAGCAGTACGAGGTGTTGCGCGACGCGGGCTTCGGCATGGCGACGGGTGCGCCGTATCCGTCGGAGTCGTCGGGCCGGTTGCGTCCGGTGCGTGAGTGGTCGGGATTCTCTCAGGCATCGCTCGCGATGGGCTACGAGATCGCGGTCACACCGCTGCAGCTGGCGCTCGCCTATGGCGCGATCGCGAACGGCGGCGAGCTGCTCGAACCGACGCTCGTCAAGGAGGTGCGTCGCGAGGACGGCAAGGTGCTCCAGAAGGCGACGCGTCGCGTGGTGCGCCGGATCATGAGCGACGAGACCGCGCGCACGATGCGCGGCCTGCTCCGTGAAGTGGTGACGAGCGGCACGGGTGCGGGCGCCAACCTCACGACGTATCAGATCGCCGGCAAGTCGGGGACGGCGCGCCGCGTGCGCGCCGACGGGCACGGCTACGAGGAGGGCTCATATACCGCGAGCTTCGTCGGCCTGTTCCCGGCCGAGGACCCGCAGTTCGTGATCCTCGTGAAGCTCGACGACCCCGAGGGCGCCTACTACGGCGGGAAGATCGCTGCGCCAGTGACGAAGGCCGTGCTCGAGGCCGTGATCGCGGCGCGCGATGCGGCGCTCGACCCGCGCAAGCTGGAAGGCCCGCCGCTCCGGATCGCGACCGCAGCCTCGGTCGCGGCCGAGACGACGCGAGCCGAGGCCGTCGAGGCAGCGCGCGTCGAGGCGGTGGCCGCGGCCGAACCGAATGCGCCGTACGTCGTGGAGCTCGGCGCGCCGGTCGAGGCCCCCAAGCGCGTCGTGACCGCGCGTCCGGTGCCCGACGTGCACGGCCTGCCCACGCGGAGCGCCGTGCGTGAACTGCACCGCGCGGGCTTCCGCGTCTCGCTGGTGCGCTCGGGAGCGGGGACCGAGACCTCGCCCGCCGCCGGCACCGTGCTGCGTGCCGGCACGACCGTCCGACTCACCGCACAGCGATGAACGGCCCACCGGTCGGTGTCGGCGTTCCGACCGCGCGGATCCGCGCGGCGCTCGAGCGCGCCGGTCAGCTCGTCACGGTGCACGGGTCGTTGCCGACACAGATCGCATCGATCACCGACGACAGTCGTCGCGTCGCGCCGTTCGTCTGCTTCGTTGCCGTACGCGGTGCCGTGCGCGACGGACATGGTTTCTTGCCGAGCGTTGCTGCATCAGGCGCGACCCTCGTGATCGCCGAGGACGCGACCGGGACCGATCTGCCGGCACTGATCGTGCGCGAGAGCCGCGTCGCGGCGGCAGTGGCCGCGGCGGCGTTCCACGACGAGCCGTCCAAGGGGCTGCGCTTTGTCGGCGTCACGGGGACCAACGGCAAGACGACCACGGTGGGGATCCTTCGCCACCTGCTCGATACTCCGGACGCGCCGGCCGCGAGCATCGGGACGCTGGGGGTGCTCATCGGGAGCGCGGGAGCCGTGGTGCCAGGTGGGGAAGGGCTCACCACGCCGGGGCCGATCGAGCTGCAGCGTCTGCTGCGCGCGCTCGTCGACCGCGGCGTGCGCACGGTCGCGATGGAAGTCTCGAGCCATGCGCTCCATCAGCAACGCGTGCTCGGTGTGCGCTTCGACGCGGCGGTCTTCACCAACCTCACGCGCGACCATCTCGACTACCATGGCACGATGGAGTCGTACTTGGCCGCCAAGGCGCTGCTCGTGGGCCTCCTCACTGAGCGTGGGGTTGCCGTGGTCAACGCGGACGATGACGCGTGGCGCGGACTGCCTGCCGCGCCGCGCACCGTGCGTTTCGGCCTCACCGATGCCACCGCCGACGTGCGGGCCACGCAGGTGCGCTTCGAACCGCGCGGCAGTCGCTGGCAGCTCGACGCCGCCGGTGAATCGGCCGGCGTGACGCTCCCGCTGATCGGAGACTTCAACGTGGCGAACGCGCTCGGCGCGGCCGCGGTTGCGATCGCGCTCGGGGTGCGCGTGGATGAGGTCGCCGCGCGCCTGTCGACGGCGCCGCAGGTGCCGGGCCGACTCGAGTTGCTCAATGAGCACCCGGCGGTCCTGCGCGACTACGCGCACACGCCCGACGCGCTCGAGCGTGCGCTCGTCGCGCTGCGCCCCTTCACACCGGGACGCATCGTGGTGCTCTTCGGCTGCGGCGGCGATCGCGACCGCGGCAAGCGCCCGCTCATGGCCAAGGTCGCGCGCGCGAATGCGGACCACCTCGTGATCACGAGCGACAATCCGCGCACGGAGGACCCTGAATCGATCCTCGACGAGATCGTCGCGCCGCTCGAGCCGGGCAGCTACGACCGCATCGAGGACCGTCGCGAGGCCATCGCGCACGCGGTCGCACTGGCCGATCCAGCGCGCGATCTGGTCCTGCTCGCAGGCAAGGGGCACGAGACGTACCAGATCCGTGGCACTACCACGCTCCCGTTCGACGAGAAGTCGATCGTGCACGACCTGTGCATGAGCCGCCGCGAGACGACGACGCGATGAGTGCCACACCGTTCTGGACCCTCGCGCGTGTCGCGCAGGCCCTCGGCAGCGGCCCGGCCGATGGGCGCTCGCTCGTCGGGATCACGACCGACACGCGGAAAGTCCGGCCCGGCGAATGCTTCGTCGCACTCAAGGGCGACACCTTCGATGCGCACGACTTCCTGCGGGAGGCGGTCGCCGCCGGTGCTGCGGCGCTCGTGGTGAACGACGCGCGTCGCGCGGCGACCCTTGGCGTGCCCGTGTTCGAGGTGCCCGACACGCTGATCGCGCTCGGCGCGCTCGGCCGCTACCGCCGGCTCGCTTGGGGACGTCCGGTCATCGCCGTGGGCGGATCCAACGGCAAGACGAGCACCAAGGAGCTGCTCAAGGCCGTGCTCGGCAGTCGCCTCACGGTGCATGCGACGACCGGCAATCTCAACAACCGGATCGGCGTGCCGCTCACACTGCTCGCGCTCGACGACGCCGCCGATGTCGCGGTGATCGAAGCCGGGACGAACGAGCCCGGCGAGATCTCGATCCTGCGTGACATCATCCACCCCGACCTCGCGGTGGTGACGACGGTGCAGGAAGAGCATCTCGCGGGCCTCGGTGACCTCGCCGGTGTGATGGCGGAGGAACTCTCGCTCACGGATGCAGTGTCGGTGGCGGTGGTGCCTGGTGCCGAGCTCGCGGTGGTCGACGAAGCAACGCGTCGGGCAGGCCGCACGCTTGCTCCGGTGCTCCCTCCGTCGCACGGATTGCACGCCGACGGCCGCGGCTGGATCGAGAGCGACGGCGTGCGGTTGGAGATCCCGCTGCGCGGCCGGCACAACCTGCAGAACGCGATCCTCGCGATCACGGTCGGTCAGGAGTTCGGGCTCACGATGCGTGACATGGCCGCCGGCCTCGCGCAGATGTCGGCGCCTCCCATGCGCTCCGCCGTCTCCGCACTTGGCAAGGCCCTGCTGCTGAATGACGCGTACAACGCCAATCCCGGTTCGGCGCGTGCGGCGATCGCACTGCTCGCCGACATCGGCGGCGTGCGCCAACGGGTCGCAGTGCTCGGGACCATGCGTGAACTCGGCGACCAGACGGCGCGCGCGCATCGCGAAGTCGCCGAAGCCGCGCTCGCGGCGGGGCATGATCTCATCTGCGGCATCGGCGAGTTCGCGCCGGCGCTCGCGGCACTCGCGCCCGGTGACGCGCGAGTGATCACCGCTGCGGACGTCGACGATCTCTGGCCGCTCCTCGAGCCACGTCTCAAGGCCGACGCGGCGATCCTCCTCAAGGCGTCGCGCGGCGTGAAGCTCGAGCGACTGGTCCCGATCCTCACCACCTGGGCGCGTGACTGATGCTCTACGAGTTCCTCCTCCCCCTGCAGACGCAGATCAGCGGATTCAACATCTTCCGCTACATCTCGTTCCGTGCCGCCGGTGCGGCGATCACCGCGCTCCTGTTCTGCTTCATCGTGGGTCCGATCGTCCTGCGCTGGCTCCAGGCGATGCAGATCCATCAGGTCGTGCGCGCCGGAACGCCCGACTCGCACGCGGGCAAGGGGACGACGCCAACGATGGGCGGGATCATCATCCTCGCGGCGATCGCTGCCGCGACGGTCCTGTGGATGCGATTCGACTCACGGTATGTGTGGCTGGCGCTCGTCGTGACGCTGCTCATGGGTGCGATCGGATTCCTCGACGATTATCTCAAGCTCAGGCAGAAGCGTGAAGGGAAGGAGAACAAGGGCCTCGTGGAGCGCTACAAGCTCGCCGGGCAGGTCACGATCGGTCTCGCGCTCGGGTTGTACATCTGGCAGGTGCCGCTGAACGCACTGCCGGGGGCGAGTACCACGCTGCCGTTCTACAAATACACGCTGTTCATCTTCACCGTCCCCGTGCTCTACACGGTCTTCGTCACCTTCGTCATGACGGGTACGTCGAACGCGGTCAACCTCACCGACGGACTCGATGGCCTCGCCTCCGGGCTGATGGCGATCGCGATGCTCACCATGGCGATGTTCGCCTACGTGATGGGGCGCGTCGACGCCACCGAGTATCTGCAGATCATCTACCTCCGCGGGGCGGGGGAGCTCACGGTGTTCTGTGCGGCAGTCTTCGGTGCGTCGGTGGGCTTCCTCTGGTACAACGCGCATCCGGCGCAGGTCTTCATGGGCGACACCGGCGCGCTCGCGCTCGGCGGGGCGCTCGGCGCGGTGGCGATCCTGCTCAAGAGCGAGTTCCTCGTGCTGATCGTCGGCGGCGTGTTCGTGGCCGAGACCCTGTCGGTGATCATCCAGCGCAGCGTGTTCAAGTGGCGCAAGGCGCGGCATGGGGTCGAGTATGCGAAGGCGCACCGCGTGTTCTTGCGCGCCCCGCTCCACCATCACTTCGAGCTGAAGGGGTGGCCGGAGACGCAGGTGGTGATCCGGTTCTGGATCCTCGGCGCGCTCTGCGCTTTCCTCGCGCTCTCGACGTTGAAGATCCGGTGACCAACGCCCTCCGCGCCCTCTCAGCCCGCGGCGAGATCGCGGTCATCGGGCTCGGTGCGAGCGGGACGGCCGTCGCACGTCTGTTGGGTCGCGCGGGTGCGCGCGTCTACGCGAGTGATGCCGGCACGGGTGCGGCGGTCGCCGCGACCGCGACGACGCTTCGCGCCGAGGGGATCGCCGCCGAAGCAGGGCGACACGACCTCGATCGGATCGCTGCGGCGGGATGCGTGGTGGTCTCGCCCGGTGTACCGCCGACCGCGCCGCCACTGGCGACCGCGCGTGCCCACGGTGTGCAGGTCATCAGCGAGATCGAGGTCGCGCTGCGTGCCCTCACCGGCGTGCCGTACATCGGCATCACCGGTACCAATGGCAAGACGACGGTCACCGCGATGGTCGCCCACCTGCTGCGCGCGCTCGGGCACGAGACGGTCGAAGCGGGGAACATCGGCACACCGCTCTCGGTGGTCGCACTCGACGGCAAGCGGCCTGCGTGGGTGGTGATCGAGCTCTCGAGCTTCCAGTTGCACGACACGCCGTCGGTCGCACCGACGGTAGCGGTGCTCACGAACCTCGCGCCCGACCACCTCGACCGGTACGCGACGCTCGAGGAGTACTACGCCGACAAGGATCGCCTCTTCTGCAACGCGACGAGCACCAGCGTGCGCGTGGTGAATGCCGATGACGCCGAGGTGGTGAGGCGAACGGCCGCGGTGCCGGGCGTCGTGAAGCGATTCTCGCTCACCGACGCGCGGTGTGACGCGTGGTACGATGCCGCGCACGAGCAACTCATGCTGGCCGGCACTCCGCTGCTGGAGCGGCACCTGCTGCCGCTCTTGGGCGCGCACAACGTCGCCAATGCGCTCGCGGCGCTGCTCGCGGTCTGGAACGCGTGCCCCGGCGAGCAGCACGCGCCAGGGCGCGCCAAGCTCGCGGCGGGGCTCATGAGCTTTCACGCGATCGCACACCGACTGGAGCCGGTGGGAGAGGTGGGCGGTGTGCTCTGGGTGAACGACTCCAAGGCGACGAACATCGGCGCGGCGCGGGTCGCACTTGAAGGCATGACGCGTCCCGCGGTGCTGCTGCTGGGCGGCCGGCACAAGGGCGAGCGCTACACCGCGCTGCTCGACGCGGTGCAGGCGCATGCCAAGGTGGTGCTCGCGTACGGAGAGGCCGCCGCGATGATCGAAGCGGATCTCGGACCCCACGTGCCCGTTGAGCGCTTCGGATCGTCCTTCGAGCAAGTCATCGATCGTGCCCGCGCGCTCGCTCGGCCCGGGGACGTGATCCTGCTCGCTCCCGCCTGCTCCAGCTACGACATGTTCAAGAACTACGAGGACCGCGGCGCGACCTTCCGTCGCCTCGCGCTCCAGCCGATCGTCGCCTCATGACCGTTCCGGCGTCCGTGCTGGGCGGGATCGCCGCGTCGCGTGCCACTCCGCGAGCCACTCCGCGTGCGACCCAGTCGCAGGGGAGCGCGCTCGTACGCGACCGCTGGCGCATGAGCACGGAGGCCCGTGCGCTCGTGATGGTCACGGCGACGCTGATCGCCTTTGGGCTCGCTACGCTCTACTCGGCGAGCGCGTACGTCGCGATGTCCAGGGACCAGCCGAGCTGGTTCTTCCTCTGGCGGCAGTTCACCGGCATCGTCGCCGGAGTGGTCGGCTTTGCGATCCTCGCCAAGTTCGACACCGAGCGGTTCCGCGAGTGGGCGTGGCCGATCATGGGGCTCTCGATCCTCGCGCTGCTGGTCACGGTCCTGCCCGGCATGCCGCGCGAGATCTCCCCGGTGATCGGCGGCTCGCGTCGATTTCTCCTCGGGGGATCGATCCAGCCGTCGGAGTTCGCCAAGCTCGCGCTCGTCCTCTGGACCGCGATGCTGATCGTGAAGAAGGGCGGGGAGGAAGGGCTTCGCCGTCTCTCCATGGGCATGATGCCCTTCATGGTCATCCTCGGCGTTCTAGGTCTGATCGTCGCGCTCCAGCCGGATCTCTCAGTCGCGATCTTCTATGCCCTCGTCATGGGCATCATGCTCTTCGCGGCCGGTGCGCGGATCGGGCACTTCGTGGTGCTGGGCATCGCCGCGCTTCCGGTCGTGTGGAGCGAGATCCACCGGCTCGAGTACGTCATGCGTCGCCTCATGGGTTTCGCCGACGGCGCGGAGTCGTCGGGCGCCGTGATGCACCAGTTGCAGCAGTCGTTGATCGCCGTGGGTTCGGGTGGCATCTTCGGTGTGGGCTTCGGACGCGGGCGCCAACAGCTCGGCTTCCTCCCGCTCCCGTACAACGACTTCGTGGGCAGCAACGTGGGCGAGGAGTGGGGCTTCGTCGGCATGGCGGGACTCATCCTCCTCTACTCGGCGTGGGGCTGGCTCGGATTCCGGATCGCGAAAGTGGCGCGCACGCCGTTCCAGCAGCTCACCGCGATCGGCCTCACCGTGACTATGGTGATCACCGCGTTCCTGCACTTGGGCGTGGTGATCGGCCTCTTGCCGACGACCGGTCTCACGTTGCCGTTCATCTCGTACGGCCGATCGAACATCGTGCTCTCGCTCCTCATGACGGGCATCCTGGTCAACATCGGGAGCCAGAAGGAGCGCGTGATCGGCGAGCAGGCCACCAACCCCCTCGCCTGACCATGACCGACGTCGTCTTCACCGGCGGCGGCACCGGCGGACATCTCTATCCCGCACTCGCGATCGCGCGGGCGCTCGTGCGCGCGAGGCCGGATGTGCGGCCGTTCTTCGTTGGCGCGCAGCGCGGCATCGAGCGCGACATCCTGCCGACGACAGAGTTCCCGCACCTCCTGCTCGATCTGCATCCGCTCTACCGGCCGCAACTCTGGAAGAACTGGCGGACGCTCCGCGGCGCGATGAGCGGATGGGGTGCACTCAACGCGATGGCGCGCGCACGGAAGCCTGCGTTGGTGGTCGGCACCGGCGGCTACGCGGCGGGCCTGACGAGCGCGTGGGCCGCGGCCAAGGGCATCCCGGTCGTGCAGCACATCGGTGACGCGATCCCCGGCATCACGGCACGCTGGACAGCGCGGCTCGCACGCGAGTCGTACCTGGGCTATGCCGAGGCGGAGCGCTACCTGCCGCACAACGGATGCACGTACCGCGACACCGGCAATCCGATCGAACCACCGCCGGACATCGCGCCCGCCGGTGCCGCAGCGCGCGCACGCTGGGGATTCCCTGCGGCGGCGACGGTGCTCTTGGTATTCGGCGGCTCGCAGGGCGCGCGGGCGATCAATCGCGCGGTCGCCTCGTGGGTGGAGCGCGGTCTGCCGCAGGGTGTCTGCGTGCTGTGGGCCACGGGCAAGGCGCAGCACGACGCGTTCAAGCATCTCGATCGGCCCGACGTGCGTGTGCTCGGGTACATCTCGCCGATCGCCGACGCGTATGCGACCGCCGACCTCGCGCTGGTGCGTGGCGGCATGATGGGGTCGAGTGAGCTCTGTGCGTGGGGCGTGCCGATGGTGATCGTGCCGCTGCCGAGTGCGGCGAATGATCACCAGACGGCCAATGCGCGCGTGCTCGAACTGGCTGGTGCGGCGCGGTCGTTGCCGGAGGCTGAGCTCTCGGTGGAGCGGCTCGATGCGGTGGTGGGGGGATTGCTCGTTGATCGGGGTGCGCGCTCCTCCATGGCTGCGGCGGCGCGGGCGCGTGGACGACCGCGGGCGGCCGCTGAGATCGCGGCGCACGTTGCGAGAGTGCTTGGCTGAGTTGTACTGCAACGGCGTTGACCACAGGGGCACAGGGGGCACAGGGAACTGCCACTGCTGGGGGAACTGCCACTGCTGGGGCAACTGCGACGTCAACTGCGACGGCAACTGCATTCACCACCGAGGCACCGGGGACACCGGGGTGTCACACGCCCCGCTAGCTCAGTCGTGGGTGCGGTCGCAGTTCCCCCCAAGAGTCTCTGACCTCACACCTATCCGAGCGAGAGGGCAGTTCCCCTGTGTCCCCTGTGCCCCTGTGGTGAATCGCCGTTCACCGTACCCCCAACCCCGCTCCACTACCTTTGAAGCCGATGCCACTTCTCGACCCGACCTCCGCAGCCCCGATCCATTTCCAGGGCATCGCCGGCGCCGGCATGTCGGCGCTCGCCGAGCTCTGCCATCGCCGTGGCGCAACGGTCACGGGCTGCGACCAGAACCCGGACGGCGCCGCTGATCTGATCAAACTCGGCATCACCGTCCACCAGGGCCATGACCCCGCGCACCTCGCCGGGCACCGCGCGCTGGTCGTGTCGAGCGCGATTCCCAAGGACCATCCCGAGGTCATCCGCGCCCGCGCACTCGGACTCGAGGTCGTGCGCCGCGCCGAAGCGTTGGCCGAGGCGACCGCGGGCGGCCTCTTGATCGGCATCGCCGGCACGCACGGCAAGAGCACCACCACCGTGATGACCACCGAGGCGCTCGCGGCCGCGGGCAGGGCACCCACCGGCGTGGTCGGTGCCCGTGTGACTGCGTGGGGCGGCAACCTCTCGCAGGGCGGGCATGAGGTGTTCGTGGTCGAGGCCGACGAGTACGACCGCTCGTTCCTCGCGCTCCACCCCACGGTCGCGGTGGTCACGAATGTCGAGGCCGATCATCTCGACATCTATCGCGACCTGCAGGACATCCACGACACCTTCGCGGAGTACGTGCGTCGTGCGCGCTACGTCGTCCTATGTGCCGACGACCCGGGCGCGAACGCGCTGCCGTCGCCGGCGACCGCCGAAGTCATCCGCTACGGCATCACGAGCCCCGACGCGCGGCTCGTCGCGCGCGACATTCGACACGCCGATGGACGCACGATCTTCAGCGTGCACTACGACGGCGCACCTGTGGGCGAGGTGACGCTCGGCGTGCCAGGCCTGCACAACGTGCGCAACGCGCTGGCCGCGCTCGCGTGCGGGATCGGTCCGTGGGGGCTCAAGGTCGCCGACATGGCGCCGGGGCTCGCGCAGTGCGTGGGCGCCGAGCGACGCTTTCAGCGGATCGGGTCGGCCAAGGGCGTGCAGGTCGTCGACGACTACGCGCATCATCCCACTGAACTCGCCGCGACGCTCGCTGCCGCTCGCGAGGCGTACCCCGGGCGCCGGATCGTCGTCGCCTTCCAGCCGCACCTCTTCTCGCGCACGCGCGACTTCGCGAACGAGTTCGGTCAGGCGCTCGCGCAGGCCGACGTGATCGCGCTCGTCGACATCTATCCGGCGCGTGAGCAGCCCATGCCCGGCGTCACGAGCAAGCTCATCGCCGACGCAGCGGGCAAGGCCGGGCGTCCGCCCGCGTGGGAGGGACCGCGCTCGCAGGCGGCCGACGCGCTGGCGGAGCTGGTGCGCGAGGGTGACGTGGTGTTCACGGTCGGAGCGGGGGACATCACCAAGACGGGCCCCGAACTCCTGGCCCGGCTCTCCGCATGACGGCTCTGCAGGCCGGCCCCGACGTTCCGCGCTGGAAGAAACGCGTGCGCCGCGTCGGCCAGCTCCTCGCGGTGGTCGCGTTGCTGAGCTCCCCCTGGTGGGGCCGCGCGATCCTCCAAGGCATGGACTTCTTCCGCGTCCGGCGCGTGGTGATCGAGGGCGCCCGTTACGCCTCCCCCGACGAAATCGTTTCGCGGTTGAGGGTCGATACCACCGCGTCCGTCTGGGACGACGTGTCGCCCCTCGTGGCGCGAGTGAAGGAGCATCCCCAGGTGCGCGACGTGCGCATCGAACGGCGGCTCCCCGGTACCCTCGTCGTCCGCGTGACCGAGAACCTGCCCGTGGCGCTGGTCAACAGCACCAAGGGTCTCGTCGTCACCGACGCGGCAGGGGCATCGTTGCCGGTGGATCCCACACGGACCGACGTGGACCTGCCGGTACTCGCGACACGCGACACGTTGCTCCTCCGGCTGCTCGGGGAGGTGCGCGCGGAAGTCCCGCAGCTCTTCGCCCGGGTGAGCGAAGCACGGCGCGGCTCCCGCGGCGAGGTCATTCTCGTGCTCCAGGAACACCGTGTGCTCGCGATGGCCGATGTCACGGCCGCGCGACTCGCTGAACTACTGCCCGTCGAACTCGATCTCGCACGTCGCGCCCTGACGGTCGTGGAACTGGATCTCCGGTTCCGTGACCAGGTGGTCGCCAGACTCCCATAGCTCCCCGGTAACCCGCACCTCATGAACCTCGACCGTCTCGTCGCTGGCCTCGACATCGGATCCGCCAAGACCACCGCGGTGATCGCGGAGGTCGTCGGTGATCTGCCCAAGCATCCCACCGTGAACATCCTCGGCGTGGGACAGGCGCGCACGACGGGCCTCCGCAAGGGCGTCGTCGCCGACATCGAAGAGACCATGCGCTCCATCACCAAGGCGATGCAGGACGCCGAACGGATGGCGGGGGCGCAGGTCGAGAGTGTGTACGCGGGGATCGCGGGCGAGCATGTGCAGGCGATGACCAGCACCGGCATCGCGTCGGTGACCGGCGCCGAGATCACCCGCTCCGACGTGGAACGCGCCAATGCCGTCGCCCGCGCGCAGGCGATCCCGCAGGACCGCGAGCTCATCCATGCGATCCCGCAGGAATACACGGTCGACAAGAACGTCGGCGTGCGCGACCCGATCGGCATGATCGGTACGCGCCTCGAGACCGAGATGTACCTCGTCACCATCGGGTCGTCGCCGGCGATGAACCTGCGCAAAGCCGTCGAGCGCTCGGGCTACCGCGTGCAGGAGCTCGTGCTCGAGCCGCTGGCGAGCGCGCTCAGCGTGCTCACCGACGACGAGAAGGAGTTGGGCGTCGCGCTCGTGGAGATGGGCGCCGGCACCACCGACGTCGCGGTCTTCCTCGAGGGCAAGATCCGCCACTTGGGCACCGTGTCATACGGCGGGCTCAACGTGACGAGCGACATCGTCCACGGGCTCGGGGTGACGCAGGCCGACGCGGAGCGACTCAAGGAGCAGTACGGCGCCGCATTCGAGGCACTCGTTCCGCACCACGAGAAGATCAAGTTGCCGAGCACCGGCGCGCAGGGTGAGCGAGAGATCCCACGCTCACTGCTCGCGCACATCATCCATCAGCGCACGCAGGAGATCTTCGAGCTCGTGCTGCGCGACATCGAGCAGGCGGGGCTGATCAAGAAGCTCTCGGCCGGTGTGGTGATCACGGGCGGTGCGTCGGCGCAGCCCGGCACGGCGGACCTCGCGAACGATGTGTTCGGCCTTGGCTCGCGGATCGGGATCCCCGGTGAGTTCCTCGGCGGACTCTCGGACTCTGTGCAGAGCCCGCGCTTCGCGACCGTGACCGGACTCGTGCAATACGGCGCGCACCGTGTAGCGCTCGGCTCGGGCGCGGGGAAGGGAAAGCGGCTCAGTCTCTCGAACGCGGGGCCGTCGATGGACAACCTGGCGGCGCGGTTCAAGACTTGGTTGCAGGATTTCTTCTAGAGCGGCAGAGGGGAGATGGGAGATGTGAGAAGGCCGCCCGTTCGGGCGGCCTCTTTTCGCTCACGCGCGCAGTTCCTCACCTCTCCCATCTCACCTCTGCAGTCAACGCAACACCTGCTTCCACTCCTCCATCGCCGCCGCCATCTCGCGATGCTTGCGGCTGAACTCGCCAGTGCCGGTGATCTCTGCGGTCGCCTCTTCACGCTGACCGTTGGTCGCCATCTGGGCGACTCGCGCCGTGGTCTCGTGGAACTGTGCATGCAGCGCTGACACGCGCGCGAAGTGCACGGAGTTGCGGGTCGAGGGTGCGATGGTGGGGCCGTGCAGCCACTTGCCGAACGGACAATCGCGATCGCCGCGAATGCCGTCGATCGGCGTCTCGAGACGGCCAGAATCGATCGCGGCCTTCAGACGCAGCTTCCACATGCCGTGGTTGCCGATCGCCTTGTCGATTTCCTGTCGTGCGGCCATTGGTGCGTGCGGTGGGGAGGGAAACTGCATCGAATCTGGCGTATTGCGCCTCGCCGGAGGATGACCCCCGTCACATTGTGCAACCGCGAGCGCGAGTGCGACTCGCCCGTGCGTCGCCCGTGCGTCGCCCGTGCGTCTCCTAGACGAGACCCGGGTCGCATCACAATTGTGCTCGATTGGCGGACGCAGGGTGGATAACGCGTTGCCTCGTCGGCGTTTCCGATTCACCACTCCACTCGTCAAGCCTTCGTGAACCCGGTGCCAGGACGGGCTATATTCCCTCGGCGAACCCGCCGGCGATCCTGAGCCACCTTACGCCCGACCGATGGAGCATCACCCCCGATGAGCATCTTCGAATTCGAGGACACCGCGTCGCAGCACGCGCGCATGAAGGTCATCGGTGTCGGCGGCGGCGGTGGCAATGCCGTCAACCGCATGATCGAGGAGCACCTCGCGGGCGTCGAGTTCATCTCGGTGAACACCGATGCGCAGGCGTTGCTCGCCTCCAAGAGTGATGTGAAGATCCAGATCGGCAAGAAGCTCACGCGGGGACTCGGCGCCGGCGCTCGCCCGGAAATCGGGCGTCAGGCGATCGAGGAGAACCGCGACGAGGTGGCGCGCACGATCGCTGGCGCCGACCTCGTCTTCGTGACCTGCGGCATGGGCGGTGGCACCGGGACCGGCGCCGCACCGATCGTCTGCGAGATCGCGCGCGAGGCCGGTGCGCTCACCGTCGGCATCGTCACCAAGCCGTTCCTCTTCGAAGGCCGCAAGCGCATGCGCCAGGCCGACGAAGGCATCGCCGAGATGGCGAAGTTCGTCGACACCATGATCGTCGTGCCCAACGAGCGACTCCTCGCGGTGGTCGGCAAGGGGATCCCGTTCCAGGATGCGCTCAAGAAGGCCGACGAGGTCCTCCTGCAGGCGACCGGCGGCATCTCGAGCATCATCACGCAGGCCGGCATCGTGAACGTCGACTTCGCCGACGTCCGCACCGTCATGAAGGACGGTGGCTCGGCGATCATGGGCACCGGCATCGGCCGTGGGGAGAATCGCGCGGTGGACGCCGCCAAGATGGCGATCGAGAGTCCGCTGCTCGACAGCGTGACGATCGCCGGGGCGCGCGGTGTGCTGATCAACATCACCGGCGGCAACGAGATGACGCTCGGCGACGTGAACACGATCTCCGACATCGTGAAGGAAGCGGTGGGCGAGGAGTGCGAGATCATCTTCGGCGCAGTGAGCGAGCCGGCCATGCAGGGCGAGGTGCGCGTCACGGTCATCGCCACGGGCTTCGAGCAGAAGAAGGTGCAGCAGCCGGGCCTCGTGGGCCGACAGGCCGCGACGCCGATCATCCCGCTCGACCAGGCGTACCGCAACCGCGCGTCCTCGGGGGCGAGCAGCGGCCATGGCGGCCATGCGGGCAGTGCGGGTTCCATCGGCAATGCGGGCGCGGTCGGCAATGCCGCTCCCAAGCCGCGCCCGGTGCCGCGTCCGATCGAGGACCTCAGCGACATGGAGATCCCGACGTTCATTCGGAGACAGATGGATTGAGCGCGCGCGTCGCGCGGCTCCTCACTGGTGCGGTGGTCGCGGCTCTCGCGATCGCCGCGTTGCGTTTGCCGGCCCCCCGGCCCGGGCGCCCCGGTGACCTGTTCAACGCGAAGCTCGCGCGCCGTTGGTTCGAGAGCGACACGCTCGGGTCCGGCGAGACGTTGTCCGAGCTGCTCATGCGCCGCGGACTCAATGCGCGTGACGCGGCCAGTGTGATCGCCGCGACGCCGCTCGACCCGCGCCGCACACCCGCCGGACTCAAGGTCGAAGTGAGCGGCGACACCGCCTCGCGCGAACCGCAGGAAGTGCGATTCTTCCTTGGCCTCGACCGCATCGTGCGTGTCACGCGTGCCGATTCGGCCTGGGTCACGAACGACGAACGGATCCCGTGGACGACCGACACCGTGCTTGTGCGCGGCGTGGTGCAGTCGTCGTTGTACGAAGCGGTGGAGCAGGGAGCCAAGGATCTACTCCCCGCTCGTGCGCGGCAGGAACTCGCGTGGGGCATCGCCGACATCTATGAGTATCGCGTCGACATGTCGCGCGAGTTGCAGCAGGGCGACGAATTGCGTGTGCTCTTCGAGCGCCAGTCGCTGCCGACTGGCAACGTGAAGATCGGCACCGTGATCGCGGCCGGACTTCAGCGCGCCGGCACCGAGGTGCAGGCGATCCGCATGGACATCGACAACGGACGCAGCAAGTACTACGACCAGCAGGGCCGCTCGCTGGCCGCCAGCTTCCTGCGGTCGCCCGTGCAGTTCCGTCGCATCTCGAGCAGCTTCGGCAAGCGCAAGCATCCCATTCTTGGCACCTGGCGTCAGCATCAGGGCATGGACTACGCCGCGAGTTCGGGAACGCCGGTGCGCACCATCGGCGACGGCGTCGTGGTCTTCGCCGGTCGCAAGGGCGGCTATGGCAACACGATCGAGGTCCGTCACCCGAATGGCTACGTCACGCGCTACGGTCACCTGCGCGAGTTCGCGAGCGGCATGCGCTCGGGCGCGCGCGTCGAGATCGAGAAGACGATCGGCTATGTGGGCATGACCGGCCTCGCGACCGGTCCGCACCTGCACTTCGAGGTGCTCGTGAACGGGGTGCAGAAGGATCCGCGTCGCGTGCTACAGGCGACGGCGGGCCCGCCGCTCACCGGTGCCGACCTCGCGCTCTTTGAGCGCATTCGCGGGGCGACCGTCTATGCGCTCGATAAACCGGCGGGCGTCGTACGCGGCCCGAACGACTGATCGCGCGCCGCGCCACGCCCGCGCCGTCGCCGCTGACCGCCACCGAACTCACAACTGATTCAGGGCCCACCGCGTAGATTTGGCGGTCGCCCTCCCTATGCTCTCCTGGATCCTTGCCCTCGCCGCGGGGCTCGCCCTCGCGGCTCTCGCGTATCGCGTCCGTCCTGCCGCTCCGGCGGCGACGGTATTCGCGCTGCGCGCGTTCGCGGGCACGGTGATGGTCGCGCTGCTGCTCGACGCGCCGCTCGGTCCGTCGCGCCCGCTCGCCCCGTGGGTCGGGCTCGACGTGTCGGCGAGCTGGCGCGCCTCTGGTGACTCGACGCAGTGGGCTACGGCGCGCGCCCTCGTCGACTCGCTCCGCTCCGCGGGCGCCGACAGCGTGATCCTCTTCGGGGACTCGCTGCGCAGTGACACCGTGCCCACGATCCCGCACGACGTCGCGTCGCGCGTGGGACCGCTCGTCGACGCGGCGATGGCCGCGGGGCGCCCGCTCGTGCTCGTCACCGACGGCCTGCTCGACGATCCGGAGCGCATTGCGCGGCTGCCGCGTGGCTCGCAGATCCGCGTCGTACCCGCCGCCGCGCGGCCCGACGGGGCGATCGCGTTGCTCGACGCTCCCGGTGGTGCGCTCGGGGGCGACAGCGTGCCGGTGCGGATCGTGATGAAAGCAGGAGCCGCAGGCTCGCTGGCGACGGCGCTCGAACTGCGGCTCGATGACCGGGTGATCACCTCGGCGCCAGTCCCGGCGCTGGAGGCGTTCGAGGAGCATGAGGTACGCGTCGCCGTGCCGGTGCCCGCGAGCGATGGCACGAGGAGGTTGCGCGCGGCGCTCGTGGCGGGATCTGCGCCGGCGGGCCCCAGTTCGACGGCCGGCTCAGGGGCGAACCGCGATGCGGTCGCCGAGAACGACACGGCGTCGGCACCGCTCGTGGTGTCGGGTGCTGCTGCGGCGACGTTCATCTCCAGCGCGCCCGATCAGGACGCGCGGTTCGCCCTCGCGGTACTGCGCGGCACGCGCCGCGGACCGGTGCAGGCCTTCTGGCGCGTCGCTCCGGGGCAGTGGCGCATAGATGGGAGCCTTCGCCCCGCGACCGAGGCCGCAGTGCGCCAGGCGGCCTCGGCGGCGCCTCTGCTCGTGCTTCATGGCGACACGGCGCTCTTCGGCGCGCCTCGCGCACTGGGCCGAGGCGCGTTGGTGCTCTTCGCACCACCGGCCGCCGGCGAGGACTACTACCCAGCGGGCACAGGCGACTCGCCGTTGTCGGCGGTGCTCTCTGGTGTTCCGTGGGATTCGCTCCCTCCGCTCGACGTCGCGCCTATGGCCGCGCGCGGCGCTCCGGCGGTGATCGCGCGCCGTGCTCGGCG
>JANOTB010000304.1:0-7919 GCA_031416115.1 Gemmatimonadota bacterium | reverse complement strand
ACGATGATCTACGCATTCGACGGATTCATCCCCGTGGTGCACGAGTCCGCGTTCGTGCACCCGCAGGCGGCCGTGACCGGCAACGTGGTGATCGGCCGGGACGTGTACATCGGGCCTGGCTGCGCGATCCGCGGCGACTGGGGCGGCATCGTGATCGAGGACGGATGCAACGTGCAGGAGAACTGCACCGTGCACATGTTCCCCGGGGTGACCGTCGTGCTCGAACAGGGCGCGCACATCGGCCACGGCGCGATCGTGCATGGCGCGCGCATCGGCGCCAACGCGCTCGTCGGCATGAATGCAGTGATCATGGACAACGCGGTGATCGGCGCCGGCAGCGTGGTCGGCGCGCTCACCTTCGTGCCCACCGGGATGCAGGTGCCGGAGCGAAGCGTCGTCGTGGGCAACCCGGCGAAGGTCGTGAAGCCGGTGAGCGACGAGATGCTCGCGTGGAAGTCCGAGGGCACCGCGCTCTACACGCAACTCCCCGCGGCGATGCGCGCATCCTGGCGCGAGGTCACGCCGCTCCGCGAGATCCCCGCGGACCGTCCCGTGCAGTCGGCGATGCTCAAGACCTGGAACGAGACCAAGGAGAAGTGAACGCGATGAACAGGCTCCGCAACTACGCGCTCGGCGAATGGGTCGAGGGCACCGGCAAGTCGGCCACGCTCTTCCACGCCGTCACCGGAGCGGCGATCGCCGAGGCGTCGAGCGGCGGCCTCGACTTCAAGGCGATGGCGCAGTATGCGCGCAACGTCGGTGGCCCCACGCTGCGCTCTCTCACGTTCCATCAGCGCGCCGCGTTGCTCAAGGCCGTGGCCAAGCACTTGATGGAGAAGAAGGACGCGTTCTACGCGCTCTCCTCCGCGACGGGCGCGACCAAGAGCGATTCCTGGGTCGACATCGACGGCGGCATCGGCACCCTCTTCGCCTACTCGAGCCGCGGTCGCCGCGACTTTCCCAATGAGACGTACCACGTGGAGGGACCGCAGGAGGTCCTCTCCAAGGGCGGGACCTTCGCGGGGCGGCATATCTGCGTGCCGCTCGAGGGCGTGGCGATCCACATCAATGCGTTCAACTTCCCGTGTTGGGGGATGCTCGAGAAGTTGGCGCCGGCGCTGCTCGCCGGCGTGCCCTGCATCGTGAAGCCGGCGACAGCGACGAGCTACCTCACCGAGCTGATGTTCCGCGAGATGATAGCCTCCGGGATCCTTCCCGAAGGTGCGATCCAGCTCGTCTGCGGATCAGCGGGTGATCTGCTCAGCCACGTGACCGAGCAGGACGCCGTCGCGTTCACCGGCAGCGCGAGCACCGGCCAGATGCTCAAGGAGAGCAAAGCCGTCGTCGCGCACTCGGTGCGCTTCAACATGGAAGCGGACTCACTCAACTGCTCGATCCTCGCGCCCGACGCCGCACCCGGCACCGAGGAGTTCGACCTCTTCATCAAGGAGGTCGTGCGCGAGATGACCACCAAGGCCGGTCAGAAGTGCACGGCGATCCGCCGCACGATCGTCCCCGCCGGCATGGTGGACGACGTGGTGAAGGCGCTCAAGGCGCGCCTCGAGAAGACGACCATCGGCGATCCGTCGGTCGAGGGCGTGCGCATGGGGCCGCTCGCGAGCGCGGGTCAGGTGCGCGACGTGGCCGAGGCAGCCGCGCGGATCCGCGAGGCCGGTGAGCTGGTGTTCGGCGGTGGAGACTTCCAGGTCGTCGGCGCCGACCGCGAGAAGGGCGCCTTCTTCGGCCCCATGCTCATGGTCTGCGACGCACCGCTCGGTCGCAGCGAGCCACACGACATCGAGGCATTCGGACCGGTGAACACCGTGATGCCGTACGCCACGCTCGACGAAGCGATCGAACTCGCCAAGCGCGGCCGCGGCTCGCTCTGCGGTTCGCTCATCACGGCCGACGCGACCACCGCACGCAAAGTCGTGCTCGGCGTGGCGCCCTACCATGGTCGGCTGATGGTGCTCGACAAGTCGAGCGCCAAGGAGAGCACTGGGCACGGCTCGCCGCTCC
Organism: Gemmatimonadota bacterium; assembly: GCA_031416115.1. GTDB lineage: Bacteria > Gemmatimonadota > Gemmatimonadetes > Gemmatimonadales > Gemmatimonadaceae > Pseudogemmatithrix. The sequence continues at coordinate 5,900 of JANOTB010000304.1, read as the reverse complement.
CCAACCTCGTGCATGGTGGCCCCGGCCGCGCCGGTGGCGGTGAGGAGATGGGCGGTGCGCGAGGCGTGCTGCACTACATGCAGCGCACGGCGGTGCAAGGGAGCCCGAGCATGCTCACGGCGATCACGCGTGAATGGAGCGCCGGCGCCGCGCAGCGGACCGACACGGTGCATCCGTTCCGGAAGACCTTCGACGAACTCGCGATCGGCGACACGCTCGTCACCGGAACCCGCACGATCACGCTCGACGACATCGTCGCGTTCGCAGAGCTCAGTGGCGACCGGTTCTACGCGCACATGAACGATGAGGAGGCGCGCACCAACGGCGTCTTCACCGGCCGCGTCGCACACGGCTACTTCATCGTCTCGGCAGCGGCTGGACTTTTCGTGGACCCCGCTCTCGGCCCCGTGCTCGCGAACTACGGCATGGAGAAGCTGCGCTTCACCAAGCCGGTGTACCCGGGCGACACCATCAGGGTGCGGCTCACCGTCAAGCAGAAGACCGCGAAGGACACGCCAGAGGGCGGGATCCCACAGGGCGTGGTCGAGTGGGACGTGGAGGTCAGCAATCAGGACGCGGACGCGGTGGCGCTCTATTCGATCCTTACGCTGGTGCGCCGTGCGGGTTAGTGATGATGGTTCATCGTTCAGCCTTCATCACGTCAGTCGCTGCGCCGCCAGATATCCCGCCGCACTCACACTCGCCGTCAGGATCGTTCCCCACGCGAGGTCCACGAGCACGACCTTCGCTGGAAAGTCCTTGAGCAGCGCGAGACTCGTCAAGTCGAATGCCGCGTACGCCGCCAGACCGAACACCGCGCCGAGCGCCGCCGCGCGGCCGAGTGATTGCTTCTCCACCGCTGGTGCGATGCAGAGTATCACGATCGCCGCCACGTAGATCAGGTAGAAGAGCAGGGCTGCGGGCCACTGCACATCGGCCCGCATGAGGTGCCCCATCTGCGCCCGATAGAATCCCTTCGCCACGACGCCGAGCCAGGTGAGGTCGAGTGCGAAGAAGACGAGCAGGCTCGCGACGTAGACCTTCAGGTGTAGGAGCGCGCTCACATCGCCCCGCGCTGCAGCCGCACCGAGACCGCCTGCACTTCCGTGAGCACGCGCAGCAGATTCCCGCTCCAGATCTTCTCGATCTGCACCTCGGTGTAGCCACGCCGCACCAGCTCGAGCGTGACGTTGAAGGTCTCGCCCGCGTTGCGCCAGCCGTCCACGCCGCCGCCACCGTCGAAGTCGCTGCTGATGCCCACGTGATCGATCCCGATCAGCTTCACGGCGTAGTCGATGTGGTCGACATAGTCCTTGACCGTCGCCATCGGGTCGGCAGGGTACCGACGCGCGGTGATGTCCTCCTGCGCCGCGAGGTACGCGTTCCGCCTGTCGTCCGGCAGCGCCTGCACCGAGACACTCACGTCGCGCGGGTTGGTGCCGGTCACGCCGTACTGCCGGCGCAGCGCGTCGACGGCCCCCTGACGCTCGGCGTCGCGCGCCGGATTGCACTTCACATAGTTGTTGAACGCGACGAGATGCACCACGCCGCCGTTCTTCTTCATGCCGAGCAACTGCTCGTCGTCGAGGTTGCGGCTGTGACCGCAGAGCGCGCGCACGCCCGAGTGCGACGCGATGATCGGTGCCTTGGTGAGTGCCAGCGTCTGCATCATGCTCGCCTTGCTCGGGTGCGAGATGTCGATCATGATGCCCCACTTGTTGAGCTCGGCGATCGCCTCGCGACCGAGTGGGCTCAGACCATTGTGCAACCAGACACCGTCGCGTTCGCCGGTGTTGGAATCGGAGAACTGACTGTGTCCATTGTGGGCGAGCGAGAGATAGCGGCCGCCGAGGTCGGCGAACTGCTTGATCCGCGTGAGGTCGGTGCCTACGGAGAATCCGTTCTCGATGCCGATGAAGATCACCTTGCGGCCACTCGCGTAGATGCGGCGCGCGTCGGCGGCCGACCGGGCCAGCCCGACGCGCGTGGGGGCGAGCGAATCGGTGAGTCGGTGGATCGCCTCGAACTTCTCGATCGCCGAGGCGTACGCGGCGGCCATGGTGGCCGAGTCGATCGTGCGCGCCTGGCCCACGTAGACGATCAGGAAGGCGGCGTCGAGGCCACCCGCTTCCATCTTGGGGATGTCGACCTGATTGCGCGTGATGCCGGTGACGTAGTTGAGTGTGTCGCGGCGGAAGGCTGCCGGACTGATGTCGACGTGTGTGTCGAGCGTCATCACGCGGTCATGGATCGCGCGGGCGCGGGCCACGAGTGCTGCGTCGTCCTGCGCGCGCGCGGCGACGGCAGGCGTGAATAGCGCGAGGAGGAGCGCGGTACGAGCGAAACGATATGACATCGAGGATCCGTGACGAAGTGGTAGGGTGGTGGTGGCCGCGTCAGTCGTGGACGCGCCTACAGGTTCTTGAGCACGCGCCCGAGCACCTCGCGCACGGCGTCGACCTGCGACGTCGTCAGGCGACCGCTTCGTACCATCGCGTCGACCTCATTGAGGAAGGCATTGAGCTGCCCTGCGGCGGCAGTGACGTTCCCCCGCTCGAGCGACCGCAACGCGGCGTCGAGTTTCACACGCAAGGAGTTCGCCTGCCCGGTGTTGAGCGCGCCGCTCTCAGCGAAGGCGTCGACGACTGCTCGTGCGCGCACGATTCCGACCACTGGTGGCAGTGGCGTGATCGCCGCGGCGGCCGTGGCGGTGTCGGCGAGCCCGCGGATGTCGGTCACGATCAGTCGCACCGAGTACTGGCCGGCTGCCGCGAACGTGTGCATGACCGCGGAACCCGTCGTCACGTTGCCGTCACCGAACTCCCAGGCATAGGTGAGCGCATCACCGTCGGCGTCGGTCGAGCCGGTGCCGCTCATCGCGAGCGGGTCGCCCGCGTACGCAGCCCATGGCCCGTCGAGCGCCGCGTCAGGCGGGACGGTGTTGCTCTCGACCGCGATCTCGATGTCGTCGCGAAGCAGCGCGAGCAGGTCGAACCCGCTCACCGATTCCACCGCGTCGACGGTCGTCAGGTACGTCTGCCACGGGATGTTGCGGATGCCCGCGTCGTTCGGCATCAGTACGGCAACGACTTCCACGTCTTGGCGGCCCGAGACGCTCGAGAGTCCGCCGTCGCGCGACATCACGACCGCGACTTTCCACGTTGCCGTGGGGATGGTGATCCGGCCTTCATTCTTCACGGTGCCCTTGCTGCCCGAGGCGCCGGCGATGATGTAAACCTCTTTGTTGCTGAATCGGGCGAGGTCGCCGAGATAGTTCTCGAACTGCGCCCAGGGACCCTGATTGTTGTCCGCGGCCTGCGGGATGATGTTGGAGAAGTAGAACGTCGTCGCGTTGTCGAAGCTGCCTGAGGTGCGGTCGAACGACCGCGCGAGATGACCGCGGTCGATGCCGTAGCCCGCTGCCGTGCCGGCGCCGGTGTAGTCGGCCGTCGAGTAGCGTTGCCCCTGCGGGAGTTCGGGATCGTACGTGAAGCAATCGCAGCGGTCCTCGGTGCCGAAGTGCGTCGCCTCGAGGTCGTAACTCACCCAGTTGGGGATGCCGCGTGCGGGGCTGAAGGAGCTGGTGTACTGGTCGCGGCGGATGATCACCTCGTCCGATGCGTCTCCGTCGGTCGGATCACCGAACTCGGTGTTGCCCGCATACGAGGCTGTTCCGCCTGCGGTCGCGATGCGCGTCGAGAGAGAGTAGGTCGTCGACGTACCGTCGTTCGCGGTCGCACGGACGATCGCCGTGCCCGCGCCGAGTGCGCGCATGACGCCGTACGCGTCGATGCTCGCGATGAACGGTGTCTCGGTGCCCCAGGTGAACGTCGCGGTGATCACCGCGTTCGTGCTGCCCGAGCGCAGCGTCGCAAAGAGCTGGTCCTCGAAGCCGACTGGGAGCGCCGGATCGGAGTTGTCGCGGCCGGTGAACGAGATCGTGTTGGGCGGCGGCGGCGGCGTGACGCCGAAGCAGTAGCCGGGGTTGGCCGGCTGAAGGCTCCAGATGCCGACTGCATTGCGCTGGAGCGAGACGCCCGCGGCGGGAGCGGGCTCTTCCGAGACCGTGAGTGGCGTGGACGTGATGCCGACCGCTGGACCGTTGGTGGCGGCGAACGTGCCTTCGTACGAGAGGAACTCGATCAGGGCCCCCGACGCGTCGACGAGCGCGAAGCCGTCGGGCGCGCCGTTCTGCAGGCCGTTCGCGGCGTACGTCACCGCGAGCGTGCCGCGGCCATCGCACTGCGTTGGGATGTTGCCGGTGAGCGTCGTCGTCGGCTCATACGTGACGCCGCCGTTGCCGTTGTAGAGGACGATGCGCCAACCGGACACGTCCGTGCCGCCCGGCCCCTCGATCTCGATCGCCTCGTTGGCGTCGGTGCCGAAGTTGTCATAGTGGATCTCGGAGAATCGCACCGGCGGAAGCGCGATCGTCGCCGCTTCGACAGTCACCGCGGCCGTGTCGGCCCTGCCGTTTGCCGACGTCGCGATCACCAATGCCTCGCCGACTGCTACGCCGGACACCAAGCCCGATACGGAGACCGTCGCGATTGCGTTGGCGCTCGAGCGCCACGTGAGCGCCGCGCCGGCGACGGGCGCGTTCGCCGCGTCGAGAGCCGTGCCGGTGAGTTGTGTCGTCGCGCCCACCTTCACCGTCGCCGTAGCTGGCGTCACTGTCACTGCCGCCACGACTGCCGGTGGTGTGGGATTGGTCGTGCCGTCGTTGCATGCGCCGAAGGTGTTGGCTGCCGGCGCGTTCCAGGTGCCGTTCTCATTGCGCTGCACACTGGAGCCCAGCGGCGTCGCGCTCCCCTCGGCCACACCGATGTCGTCGGAGACGATGCCTGCCGCCGGTCCATTCGCGGCCGTGAGCACGCCTTCGTACGAGATCAGCTCGACGACCGTGCTCCCGTTGACGAGGGCGATCCCGTCGCTGGCACCGTTCTGAATGCCGTCGACCGCGTAGGTGAGCACCACGACGCCGCGCGCGCCACAGGTGGCCGGGATCGTCCCGGACAGCGCACGCGCGGTTCCGTACGTCACCGCCGCGGCAGGCGCGCTGCCGTTGTACAGGACCACCGACCATCCGGACAGGTCCGTGCCAACCGGTCCTGAGATCTCGATCGACTCGCCGGCGTCGGTGCTGGCGTTGTCGTAGTGGATCTCGCTCACCCGAATGCTCGTGCCGAGGAGTTCGCTTGCCGGGGCTCGGAACTGCTCAAGGAGCGCCGGGGCGGTTGGGCCGTCGCTCGAGCATGAGATCGCGGTGGCGGCGAACAATCCGAGGAGCGCGTGGCGGAACATCGTGGGACGCATGGCGGAGTTGGGACTGGAGCGTGGCGCGGCGAGGGGGCCCGGGCTCTGGCCCGACCCGCAACACAACTTCTTGTGCAAATTGTACGCCTCCCCACCGCCGTGCCGATAGCGCCTCCCCGTACTGTCACCCCGGAGTTACCATCCAGACAACTCACAACTTCTCGGAGTTTCCTCATGATCCAACGCACAGCGTCCGCCCAGTGGAGCGGCGACCTCAAGGCCGGTCAGGGCTCGCTCCGCCTCGGCAGCGGCGCCTTTGAAGGCAAGTACTCGTTCGGGACCCGCTTCGAATCGGCCCCCGGCACGAATCCGGAGGAGCTGCTCGGCGCTGCCAATGCCGCCTGCTTCTCCATGGCCCTCTCAGTCGGACTGACGCAGGCGGGCCACACTCCGGTGCGCATCGACACCACGGCCACGGTCCAGCTGGAGCGAGTCGACGAGAAGATGACCATCGTCGGCATCGCGCTTGTTTGTGAAGCCGACGTGCCAGGGATCTCCAACGAGATCTTTCAGCAGGTCGCCGAGGCCACCAAGAGCGGATGCATCGTTTCGCGTGCGCTGGCGTCTGTGCCGAAGACCCTGAC
>JANOTB010000303.1:0-2104 GCA_031416115.1 Gemmatimonadota bacterium | reverse complement strand
GTCCGGCCGCACCATGCGGATGCTCTGGCCGGATGTGCTGGTCGGGCAGGCGCGTTTCTCCCCCGACGGTGCGAGGGTCCTCGTCTCCGGCGGACGCAATCTGTGGATCCTCGAGCGCACGCCCAACGCGGTGCCGCAGCGACTGACGTCCGACAACGCGAGCGATCGCCCGGAGTGGACCGCCGACGGCAAGCGCATCGTCTTCCGCTCGCGCGCGACGGGAACCGGTGTCCTGATGGTCAGGTCCGCCGACGGCAGCGCCGAGGCGAAGCTGCTCCTCGCGCTGCCGGACCTCGAGATCTGGCAGGGCGCACTCTCGCCGGACGAGCGGACGATTCTTTACCGGACCGGCACGGTGAACGGCGCCGACATCTGGTACCAGTCGGTGTCCGGCGACACCACGCGTAGATCGGTCGCGAGCACCCCGGCCGTGGAGAACTCCCCTCGCTTCTCGCCCGACGGACGGTGGATCGCGTACGTGTCCAACGAGTCCGGGGTGAGCGAAGTGTTCGTGCGCGCATTCCCGATCTCCTCTTCACCGACCCGCGTCTCCCTCGACGGCGCGAAGGAGCCGGCCTGGTCGCGTGACGGCCGGCAGCTCTTCTTCCGCAGTGGGTCGCGGATCATCCGCGCCACGGTGCGGACCTCCCCGGAGTTCAGCGTCGTCTCGCGCGATGTGGTGCTCACGGGCTATGACGGGCAGGATGGCGTCACGGGATTCGACGTCGCACCGAATGGCCGGGAGTTCGTGCTGCCCAGCCTCGCCGTCGACGGCGGGAAGATCGTGGTCGTGCACGGATGGAAACGCGAGCTGCGCGAACGATTCTCCAAGGGCACACCATGAACGAACGACTCAGCGCCGCCCTCGCCGACCGCTACCGCATCGAGCGCGAGCTCGGCGCGGGCGGCATGGCCACCGTCTACCTCGCGCACGACCTCAAGCACGATCGCCTGGTGGCGGTGAAAGTCCTCAAGCCCGAACTCGCCGCCGTGCTCGGCGCCGAGCGGTTCGTGGTCGAGATCAAGACCACGGCGAGCATGAGCCATCCGCACATCCTGCCGTTGTTCGATTCGGGCAGCGCGGACGGCTTCCTGTTCTACGTGATGCCGTACATCGAGGGCGAGACGCTCCGCGACAAGCTCAACCGCGAGACGCAGCTCGGCATCGACGAAGCGGTGCGGATCGCCCGCGAGGTGCTCGACGCGCTCGAGTACGCGCACGGGCGCGGCGTGATCCATCGCGACATCAAGCCCGAGAACATCCTCATGCAGGGTGGGCGGCCGATGATCGCGGACTTCGGGATCGCGCTGGCGGTTTCAGCGGCGGCGGGCGGCCGCATGACCGAGACGGGGCTGAGCCTGGGCACGCCGCACTACATGAGCCCCGAGCAGGCCACCGCCGAGAAGGAGATCACGGGGCGCGCCGACATCTATTCCCTCGCGTCCGTGCTGTATGAGATGCTCACCGGCAACCCGCCGCACACCTGGGCGACGGCGCAGCAGATCATCATGAAGATCATCGTCGAGCCCGTGGAGGCGGTGACGAAGTTCCGAAAGACCGTTCCGCCCAACGTAGCCGCGGCGGTGGGGAAGGCGCTGGAGAAACTCCCGGCCGACCGATTCGAGAGCGCCAAGGCGTTTTCGGAGGCGCTGCTGAACCGCACGTGGACGAGCGCGACGTTCGTCGACGCCGGAGTCACACCACATACGGGGGCCCGAGGCGTCCTGACGCGGCCGTTCATGGCTGTGAGCGCAGTCGCGGCCGCTGCAATCCTTGTGGCCGGCTGGGCCCTGCTGCGGCCGGCCCCTGCGCGTCCGGTGGCGCGCTTCAGCCTGCTGTTGCCGGACAGCCAGCAGCTGAACCAGACATCGTCCGGAACGCGCATCGCGCTGTCTCCCGACGGGCGGACCATCGTGTATGTCGCCGCCGGCTCCGGCCCGGAGTCCAGTCGCCTCTGGGTTCGGCCGCTGGATCAGTTGCGCGCCACGACGCTGGCCGGCACCGAAGGCGCGATGAATCCTGCGTTCTCTCCCGATGGCAAGCGGATCGCGTACGTGTCGCTCTCGTCACCGCGCGCGTTGCGGGTCGTGCCAGTTGCCGGCG
>JANOTB010000302.1:0-5998 GCA_031416115.1 Gemmatimonadota bacterium | reverse complement strand
TTGGCGCCCGAGGCGACGAGTTCCTTGGCGATCGCGCGGCCGATCCCGCGCGTGGAGCCGGTGACGAGGGCGACTCGGCCGGTCAGGTCAATGCGCATGAGTGGACTCGAGGTTGAGTAACGCGTCGACTTCGGCGACGGTCCCACAGGTCATCGTCTTGCACTCGGGTGCAAGGCGCTTGGCGAGGCCACTGAGCACAGCGCCGGGGCCCATCTCGACGAACGTCGTGCCCGGGAATCGTGCGGCGGCGTTGCGCATCAGCTCGACCCATCGGACCGGCGACGTGAGCTGCTTGAGCAGCAGGTCGCGCGCCGTCGCGGCATCACCGACCGCTTCGCCGGTCACGTTGCTCCAGATCGGCACCGCGGGCGCACGCCAATGGGCGGCGGCGAGTGCCTCGGCGAGCCCAGCGGCAGCGGGTTGCATGAGCGGACTGTGGAACGCCCCGCTGACCGGCAGGCGGATCGCACGCTTGGCACCCGCGGCCTTGGCGAGGTCCATCCCCGCCTCGACCGCTCTGACCTCGCCCGAGATCACGATCTGCTCGGTGCTGTTGTAGTTGGCCGGCACGCAGACGCCGTGGGCGCTGGCCTCGCGGCAGATCTCCTCGATCGGCCGCTGTAGTTCACCGAGGATGGCGGCCATGGCTCCAGGCACCGTCACGCCGGTCTCGTACATGAGCTCTCCGCGGCGACGTACGAGCCGCACCGCGTCCTCGAGCGGCAGCGCACCCGCGGCGTGGTACGCCGAGAACTCCCCGAGCGAGTGGCCCGCCGCGCCCTGCACTCGCGCCGCGAGCTTGTCCTTGACGACGGCCCAGACCGCCGCACCGTGGGTCAGGAGCGCCGGTTGCGCGTTGTGCGTGAGCGTGAGTTCGTCGGCAGGGCCGTCAAAGCAGAGCCCGCTGAGCTTGGTCCCCAGCGCGGCGTCGGCGCGGTCGAACACTTCGCGCGCTGCCGGAAAGGCCGCAGCGAGGTCCTTCGCCATACCGGGCTTCTGCGAGCCCTGACCTGGGAAGAGGAGGAACATGTCAGAACCGGACCACCATCGATCCCCATGTGAACCCGGCGCCGAAGGCCACGAACATCACGGTGCTGCCGTCCTTGATCAGCCCCTGCTCGTGCGCTTCGCTCAGCGCGATCGGGATCGAGGCCGCCGAGGTATTGCCGAACCGGTCGACGTTCACGAACACCTTCTCCATCGGGATGTTGGCGTGCTTCGCCGTCGCCTCGATAATGCGGACGTTCGCCTGATGCGGGATCATCAGATCGATGTCGGACGCGGAGAGCTTTGCGCCGTCGAGCGCACGGTCGGACGCGTCGGCCATGGAGCGGACGGCGTTCTTGAAGACCTCGCGCCCGGCCATGGTCAGCAGGTGCGATCCGTCGGCGATGATCTCCGGTGTGATGGGCGCCAGGCAGCCACCCTTGGGCCGGTGCAGCAGGTCGGCGAGTGTCCCGTCGGACCGCATGTAGGCCGAGAGGATCCCACGGCCCTTGGTGCTCTTCTTGAGGATCGTCGCGCCGGCGCCGTCACCGAAGAGGACGCAGGTGTTGCGATCCTTCCAGTTCACGATCCGCGAGAGTTGCTCGCCGCCGATCACGAGGATCGTCTCGTAGGCACCGGTCGCCAGGAGGCCTTCAGCGACCTGGATCCCATAGAGCCAGCCGGAGCAGGCCGCGTCGATGTCGAACGCCACGGCGCGCGTGGCGCCGAGCGCGGCCTGGATCTCCACCGCGGTGGCCGGCAACAGTCGGTCAGGGCTCGCGGTGCCGAGGATGATCACGTCGAGCTCGCTCGCGGTGACACCCGCGCGCTTCATCGCGAGGCGCGCCGCTTCGGCGGCGATGCTCGTGAGCGTCTCCCCCTCGCCGGCGATGTGCCGCTCGCGGATGCCGGTGCGCTCCCGGATCCACTCGTCCGATGTGTCGATCCCCATCCCGACGAACTCGTCGTTCCGGAGGATCCGCTTCGGCACCGCGTGTCCAGTGGCCGCCAACATCGCGAACGGGCGCTTCATGACGAGAGTTGCTCCCTGATGTGCTGGCTCATGTGGGACTCCACGGCGCGGATGCCCGCGAAGATGCCGTTCTTGATGGCCTCGGGACTCGATTTGCCGTGACAGATGATGCTCACGCCCTTGAGCCCCAGCAGCGGTGCGCCGCCGTACTTCTCGTAGTCGAGCGCGTGGACGACCGAACCGAGCTGCTCCCTGCTGACGCCCGCCTTCAGCATCATGCCGAAGAACATCGGCGCGACCGCCTCGTAGAACTTGAGCAACACGTTGCCGGTGAAGCCGTCGCAGACGACGACGTCGATCGGACCGCGATCGCACCGGCCGGTCGGGATGTCGCGCCCTTCCACATTGCCGATGAAGTTGAGATGCGCGTGCAGCAGGAGTTGATGGGCCTCCTTCACGGAGGCGTTGCCCTTCTCCGGTTCCTCGCCGATCGAGAGGAGTCCGACGGCGGGATTGGGGCGGCCGAGGATGTCACGCGCGTAGACATGCCCGAGGCGCGCGAACTGCACGAGCTCGGCGGCGGAGCAGTCGACGTTGGCGCCGACGTCGAGCACGACGACCGGCTGGTTGGCCGTCGGGAACATCGTGCCGATGGCGGGCCGTGAGAGGCCCTCGTGCAGGCGCAGGATGAACGTCGAGGCGGCCATCTGCGCGCCCGTGTTGCCGGCGGAAATGAAGGCGTCGGAGCGTCCCTCGGTCTGAAGCCGGATACCGACGGCCATGGACGACTGCGGTTTGCCGCGGATCGCGACCGATGGCTTGTCCGTCATCTCGATGACGTCGGGTGCGTCGATGATCTCGAAACGCGTAGCCGCTTCGACCAGGAGGGCCGGAGCGGCAGCGAGTTGTGCGGTCAGTTGCTCTTGGATGACGCTCGCGCGCCCCACGAGTTGGATCTGGTGCTCAGGCCCCAGTTCCTGAATGGCGAGCAGGGCGGCGGCGATCGGCGCGGCTGGGGCATGATCGCCCCCCATCGCGTCCAGCGCGATGCGCGCCACGGCTACGCTTCGCGCGCCGCGACCCGCTGCTCACCGGCGTAGAAGCCACACTCCTCACACACATGGTGCGGGCGCTTCATCGCGCCGCACTTCGGGCACGCCTGGATGTTGATCGCCGGGGCGATCTTATGGGTGTTGCGAGCGCGCTTCTTGCGCTTGGAGGTACGGCGCTTCGGGACGGCCATCGGAAACCTGCCAGGTAGAGTTGATCGGGATCAGGACAAGATACAGGCGCAGGGGCCGGCATTGAGATCGGCACCGCACGTCGGGCAGAACCCCTTACAGTCGGGGCGGCACAACGGGAGGGCCGGAGCCTCGAGCAACCACTGCTCACGGAGCGCGGGGCGAAGATCGAGTCTCGTTCCCGAATCACCGATCGGGAAGACATCCGGTTCGTCCGCGTTCTCGTCGTCAGCGTCGGCGTAGAGGAGATGAGCGTTGCCGTTCACCGCACTTTCCACCGGCACCAGGCATCGTCGGCACTCCCCTGCAGCGGTCCCAGTGAACGCGCCGCTGAAGTAGTACCGTCCGCTGCCCGCTCCGCTCAGACGCCCGGTGACATGGACGTGCAAGACAGGCCGAGCGTCGCCCTCCAACCAGACCGGATCGTCGGCGCTGAGGTCCCCTTCGACCTGAACGGCGCCTTGGGATAGGGTGCGGATGTCGAACGACAGCATAGCAAAGAAAGATACCCCGGACAAAGGGTGCGGACAAGGGGGCAACTCTTGGCGTCTCCGGCACTTAGATGCACGCGGGAGACGGCTTCAGATGACGTCGGATTCGGCGAAGAAGAACCGACTCTCCCGCACCGCGTTCTCGTCGGAATCGGAAGCGTGGATCGCGTTCCGGCCCTTGGACTCGGCGAAGAGCTTGCGGACCGTGCCCGCGGCGGCGTCGGCCGGATCGGTCGCGCCGATCGCGTCCCTGAGGGCGCTCACGGCGCCAGCCTTGTGGAGCACGAACGGCATGCAGGGAGCCGAACTCATGAACTCGACGAGCTCGCCGTAGAATGGGCGGCCCCGGTGCACGGCGTAGAACTCCTCCGCCTGCTTCTTGGTGATCTGCATGACGCGCGCGGCCTTGAGCGTGAAGCCTTGGGCTTCGAGGTGCGCGATGATCTTGCCGGCCTTGCCTGCGTTGAAGGCGTCGGGCTTGATGATCGAGAAGGTGTAGTCGAGGGACATCGGTCTGGGGTTCGTGTTGTGGGTTGGCTCGGACTGCGACTGCGACTGCGACTGCAACTGCGACTGCGTTCACCACAGGGGCACAGGGGGCACAGGGAACGGCAACGGCACTTCTCTCGGAACGACACTGCGCCTGACAAGCGCCGTCACCAAGATCGTCGCGGTTCAATCCCCCGCCCTCTCCAGCTTGCTCTCAGGCGCACGAGCAGTTCCCTGTGCCCCCTGTGCCCCTGTGGTGAACGCCGTGGCAGGAAGACCCAGCGAAAGACACAGAAATCAGCCGAGCCGCTCCCGAATGAGCTCCACGAAGTCCTTCGGCCGCTTCGCGATCCCCATCCCAGCGGCCGCGAACGCCTCGAGCTTCTCCGCGGCAGTGCCCGACGACCCAGAGATGATCGCGCCCGCGTGCCCCATGCGGCGCCCCGGCGGAGCCGTCTGGCCGGCGATGAACCCGACGACCGGCTTCTTCATGTGTTTCTTCACGAACTCGGCCGCTTCCTGCTCGTCGGTGCCACCGATCTCGCCCATCATCGCGATCGCCCTGGTCTTCGGATCCTTCTCGAACGCCTCGAGGCAGTCGATGAAGTTGGTCCCGTTGATCGGGTCACCACCGATACCGACACAGGTGGTCTGGCCGATGCCGGCGCGTGTGAGCTGATAGACGATCTCGTACGTGAGCGTGCCGGAGCGCGAGACGACGCCCACCGGACCCGGCATGCAGATGCGGCCTGGGATGATGCCGACCTTGGACTCGCCCGGTGTGATGAGCCCCGGGCAGTTCGGGCCGATCAATCGCACACCCTGCTCCTTCACGAACGGATAGACCTTCGTCATGTCGAGCACCGGCACGCCTTCGGTGATGCAGACCACGAGCTGCACGCCAGCGGCGGCGGCTTCCATGATCGCATCGGCGGCGAACGGCGGCGGCACATAGATCACGCTCGTGTTCGCGCCGGTCGCCTTCACCGCATCCATCACGGTGTTGAAGATCGGCACCGTGCCCTCGAACAGCTGGCCACCCTTGCCCGGCGTCACCCCGGCCACGACCTGGGTGCCATACTCCATCATCTGCTTCGCGTGGAACGAGCCGTCGCGGCCCGTGATCCCCTGGATCAGCAGCTTGGTGTTCTTGTCGATGAAGATGCTCATGCTACTTGCCTCCCTTGGCCAGCGCGACGGCCTTCTGCACCGCCTCGTCCATATCGCTCGACGCCGAGAAACCGTTCTCGGTCAGGATCTTCATCGCGATCTCCTCGTTGGTGCCCGTGAGGCGGATCACGATCGGCACCTTGAGCGGGTTCGCCTTGGTCGCCGTCACGATGCCGTTCGCCACGTCATCGGTGCGCGTGATGCCGCCGAAGATGTTGAACAGGATGGCCTTCACGTTGGTGTCGGCGGTGATGATGCGGAGCGCATTCACGACCTTTTCCGGATTCGACGAGCCGCCGATGTCGAGAAAGTTCGCCGGCTCGCCGCCGTAGTATTTCACGAGGTCCATCGTTGCCATGGCGAGGCCAGCGCCGTTGACGATGCAACCGACGTCGCCGTCGAGCTTGATGAAGGTGAGGTTCGAGTTGCGCGCATCCACTTCACTCGGCTCCTCGGCCGTCTCGTCGCGCAGGGCCGCTAGTTCCGGATGGCGATCGAGCGCGTTGTCGTCAACAGAAATCTTGGCGTCGAGTGCGAGCACCTCGCCGTCGGGCGTGACGACGAGTGGATTGATCTCGGCGAGCGATGCATCGTTCTTCATGAAGGCCTGGTACAGCGCCATCATGATCTTCGAGGCGGCGCGCACC
>JANOTB010000301.1:0-7899 GCA_031416115.1 Gemmatimonadota bacterium | reverse complement strand
AGCGCCCTTGGTCGACCATCAACTCCGCCATCTTCACGTCCCGCCAACCCCACGGCGGTACCTCGAGCGCGGGTGTGGGACACACCTGCGCGCAGGGCATGGTCTCGCACATGATACACGCTGTCACGTCCAGATCGAGCGCCGGCGTACCCGCTGCGAGCCCAGCCGACGAGGGCAAGGGCCGGATCGCATGCACCGGACAGGCCGCCGCGCACTCCCCGCAGCGCGTGCACGCTGCCACGAACGCTGGCTCCGGCAACGCGCCTGGGGGCCGGACATACTGCACCGGCGCGATGCGCGCGCTGAAGGCCCCAACGGCCTCTCGCAGCGCACGCTGGAGCCCTTGGGCGAAGAATCCCCTGCGGTCGAGCCGGTCCGGATCGTCTTTCATGTTCGCTTTACTTTGCGTACATCGCCGATGTCTTTGTCGTTGAGTCGCATCCAGTGTTGTTTCTGCGCAAGTCTCAGCTCGCGCTCAGTCATTTCTTGCGAGTCGCCCGCATCCAGACCTCGGTCGAGACTCCAGGCGAGTAGAAACCGGTGGCACGGGCGCCGTCCAACTCGAAAATCACCGGCGTTTCCTCAACGTCGAAAATCTTGCCGTCTTCGAGAAAGGCAGGCATGAAGCGGTGGGGCTGCTCGGTGGGAAGGAACTCTATCACGAACGGCCTGGTGCCGTCCACGATTGCGCGGAGCACTCCCTGGATGTTCACAATCTCCATCTTCATCTCCGGACCCGCGCCTTCCTTTCCGATGAAGACAAGTTCATAGCGGCCCACGTAGGGCGCAGCCTGCTCGTCAGTTAGCCGACTCTTGGGGCGGCTGGGCTCAACGAGTATCTCGACTCCGAATGCCATCGTTCCCCAGCGAAAACGTAGAGTCGTGCCGTCGCGCGAGACACGCGGGAAATCGAAGCTCACCGCTTCGACATGTTCGCCCTGTATCGGTGTGACCGGGATCGAGAGGAACATCTCTGCCAGCGCCGGGCGCTGCGTATGAAACAGCGTCGCCTTGCTGTGCAGATGCAGCACCCACGCCCCCGGGGGCGTGGTCAGCCAGAGAGAGTATTTCCCCGCTGGGACCGGTTGGCCGTTCAGTCTGATGTCACGTGACAGTTCGAGCGTCGTCGCCGCATTGGCGCCGGGAGTCCAGATCTCGTCAGCATGCACGACCCTGCCGAAGAGATTCCCGCGCTTCCGCGCCTGCGGCCGGGAATAGTCCACGGTGATGACGGTGCCGTCGACCACCTGGAATACTCCGCCTCGCTCGCTCGCCCGGATCTGCGCCTGCGCTGCAGGAGCGAAGAGAACAGCGGCCATGGCGACGCATACTTCAAAGAATCGTCGCGACATCGGTACAGCCCCTTGCGTGAATGGATGCGTCAGATCGCGTCGGCGAACGACGCGTCGATTGAGGTGCGAATTCCGTTCAGGGACCAGCCGTCGGCATACAACCGATGAACGAGTTGAGCCTCGCCTTGACAGATCTGGCAATGCTGCGCCATGCCATCATCCTCGAAGCAGCTGAGCAGGGAGTGGAAGCCCGTCTGACCGGCGCAGCCGCAGTAGCAGTGAATGCCATCCACCACTTGGGGAATTTCGCGAACTAGCGCATAAACAGGGGCGGCCTGCTTGTTCGTGAGCCGGTTCGCTGTCAGGACACGCGCAGCGGTGATTCCCGGCCTGGGAGTGGGATGTACGACGGGCGCGCGCGCAAGCAGCCCGACCGGCGCGGCGTTCGCCACGCGAGCGAGGAATACGGCCGGAATAAGGGCGAGAAGCCGCCTTCGACTGTACGAGCGCTTGAGCGATGGATCCAGCTGAAAACCCGGCGACATGGAGAAAGAACATACGATTCAGCGCCGAAAAGGTCTAGCGCCCGGAGGTGCGGCTCTACGGCACCCACGCCGGTGCGCTCGGCGCCGATCTCGTGAGCACGAGCGTACGCCGGCGGCCGTACGCCTCCACGCGCACCACGTTGACCTGGTCCCGATGCCGCTCATTCAGCAGGGTCTGTCGCACCACGAGTGAGCGCGCCTGCCCCGCCGTGGCCGAGCGGTAGCAGAGCAGGTATGCCTCACCCATTCTCGTGATACCGCAGCGGTCGAGCGGCCTGACGGTCCCGTGCTCGTCCACGAGCGACACGCTGCTCCGCACATAGTCGTCGAGCGCCGGCAACGCGACCGACGAGTCCGCGGGCACGGCCGCGCGCGCATGGAGCGCAACCGCCGCCGAGAGATCGTCGGCGAAGACGCGGATGCGGAGCTCCACTGCACTCCCGTTCACGCGCATCTCGGTCATCGTGCTATGGATCTCATGCACGCGCAGCGCACTCGCGCCGAGCGGCACGAGTGCGAGCAGACGCATGACAGCGGTCAGGGCCATCGCTGCCCTGCCCAGATCAGGGCGACGGCCGTGACGGCGAGCGAGACACCCGTCCGGCGCCACCGGAACGCGCGTTGGGGGTCCATCCGCGCGCGCGGGAGTCGTGCGAGTGCGGCATCGAGAGCCGCGAAGCCGAGCGCCGAGGTCAACAGGATCACCACCTGCCCTGCTTCGACGCCGAGGTTGAAGCCGAGCAACGGCACGACCACCACGCTGCCGAGGAGCGACCGGAGATACGTCGCGAACCCTGCGCCATGCACGAGGCCGAACAGGAGCGCGAACAGCGGGCGGAGGCGGGCCCCGGGTCCGCCGGCGGCGCGCTCGCGGCGGATCAGGTTCTCCGCGCCGGTCGCGACGATGGTCACCGGGATCAGGAACTCGATCCATCGACTCGGCGGCGTGACCCACCCGAGCGCGGCGACGCCGAGCGTGATCGAATGCCCCACGGTGAATGCCGAAACGACCAGCAGAGCCGCGCGCCAATCGCGCGGACGATAGATCGCGCCGAGCGCCAGGAGGAACAGCAGATGATCAGCGGCGTTGACATCTGCGATGTGATGGAATCCCAGCGTGAAGAACCCGAAGAGGTCGCTCACGGCCGCCCCGACCGCGCGAGTTGCGCGACTCCGTCCTGCGCCGCTCCTTCCCGCGCCGCCGCGATCGCCGTGGTGCGCGCCGCCGCGATCGCTTCCGCGTGCGCCTGCAACGACGGATCCCTCGTGCCGAGCCGCAGGGCCTCACCGAGTGCCGCTTCGGCTTCCGCGTTGCGTCCCGCCTTGTGAAGCGCCCACGCATACAGATCGTACGCGTAGATGTCGCGACGCTCGCGCAGCGCCGCCTCTGCACGCGCGAGTTCCTCTTCGACGCGCTCCCCGCGATCGAGCAACAAGAGACTCCACGCGCGGTGGAACGGCGCACCCTCGGAGTCGGCCGTCGCCACGTCGAACGCCACCCGGGAACGCCTCGCTGCGGCGGTATCGCCGGTCGATTCGTAGGCGTTCGCCAACAGCAGCAACACCTCGGGATCGAGTCCGGCGACGAGGGCCTGCTCACCCCAGGTCACGACATCGCTCGCTGCGCCTTCGCTGGCCGCGAGTCGTGTCACCGCCGCGAGCAGCCTTGGGTCGTCCGGGCGCAGCGCGAGTCCATGCGCGAATGCCTGAGCCGCTCGGCGCGGACGCGACGCGCGCCGCTCGAACTCGCCCAGCCGCAGATCGTACCACGCCTGCACTTCCACCGACGCATCGAATCGCGACGCCGCGCTATCACGCACCGCCGTCAGCAGGTGGCGCGCCTCGGCCACCTCGCCGCGTCGTTCGTGCCAGGCCGCAAGGCGCGGGGCGATCGACGGCTTGGACCGCCACTCGCGCAGTCGCGAGAACGCGGCGTCGGCGACGGCGTCGTCGCCGCGCTCCATCGCGATCTCTCCGAGGATCGCCTGGTACTCAGGCACGTCGGGCGCTCGAGCCACGAGGACTCGGGCGATGCTGTCGGCAGCGCCGAAGCGATGTTGCGCGACGAGCGCGGCCGCGAGCGTGGCAGCCGCCGCGCCATTGTTCCTCGGGCGATTCGTGAACGAATGTCTCGCGAGGCGCTCGGCTTCGAGAATGTCGTGCCACCCACCGCCTTCGCGTGACCGCTGCAGGTGCAGGCCCGCGAGCTGGCCAAGCACCAGCGCGCTGCCGGTGTCCTGTGCCAGCGCCGTCCGCCAGACGGCGATCTGCGTGTCGCGCTCCGCGAGCTCGCGCATTCGTCCATCGAGCAGCGGCAACGCGTCACCTGCGGACGCATTGCCGTCCGACGACGGTGGCCCGCCCCACAACACCGCCATCCCCATGATGCCGACGAGCGGAACGAGCCACCGGAGCGGTCTCACCGCGGCACCTCGAGGTATGGGAACGTCGCACTGAACGTGCGCACGCTCATCGGAACGTTGTCACTGGTGAGCCCGGCGAGCACCGTGGCCGCCGGATCGAGCAAGTTGCCGAAGATCGCGGTCAGTCCGGCATCGACGACGTCGTCCTGCAGCCGGCGACCGCCGTAGCCGTTCGCGAGCGCCCAGCTGAGCCACCCCGCGGTGTTGCCCGCGCGGTTCGGGAAGACCATCAGCATGTCCGGCACGAGCACCGCGCCGAGCGTGTTGCCGATCGGGTCGCCGCGCGAGAAGGCATCGGTGAAGCCTTTGATCTTGGTCCGGAAGCCGTTGGTGATGTCCTGCGACGGCGTGGTCGTGTTGTGCAGGCCGTGATCGCGCTTCATGAAGAAGACCTCGCTCACGAGCGGGTTGCCGAGCCGTTCGACCTGCGCGTAGACGCGGGGGGACGACGGCGAGGTGGGGCTGTTGTCGTCGCTGCAAGCTCCGGCGACGAGGGCGAGTGCGAGACCGACGGTGAGCGGTCGCACGGCGTGGAAGAGATGCATGGTCTGGGATCTCGAGTGAGAGTGGGTGGAGTGCGGCTTCAACGGCTGATCGTGCCCCAGACGCCGAACGAGGCGTCGGCGGCCGTGCTCGACTGCAGCAGTGACTTGGGGAGCTCCACGACGATTGCAAGCGTGTTGAACGGCCGCAGGAGGTCGACCCCAGGGGAACGGAAGGCCGACGCCGTCGCGGTGGCCGGACCAGAAAGCGCGCCGGTGGCAGGGCGACGATCGGGGATGATGTTGAAGAACTGCTCCAGGTCGATCACGAACGGATCTGCCCGGAGGCCAGTGAAGACCGTCACGCCGTTCGCGCTGGTGAGCGCGCCGCCTACGGCGCCCCGCACAACGGGGCCATCGGTGTTCAGCGTTGCCCGGGTGCCGGCCATCGTCGGTGCGACCGGTCCGCGCAGTGTCACCCGCTGCGACCCCGGCTCCGAGCCCTCGAACGTCACCTGGATCACGCGATCCTCGATCGCGTCACCGCTGTTGTCGATCTTGAACTGGTAGAGGAGATTCGGATCGAAGGCGGCGTTGCTGCCGGCGATCGGCGACGAGGTGGTCATCACGAGCACGATGCGATCGGCAGCACTGCCGGGGAACGCATACACGTCGTTGATGTCCATGCGAGGATTGAGCTCGACCTCAGGCGTGTCCTGATGGTCCGAGGCGCGGGCGCGCACGGTCGCGAAGGTCGCGAAGATCGAGAGCGCGGTGACGGCGACGAGCGCGGCGGCGCGGAGGCCGCGACCGTGGTGGGACTGTGGCATTCCGACTCCTGCGTGAAGTGTCGTGGATCCTATGCTCACGCGCCGCAGACGACCTGCGACGACAAGGAGCGGGTGGACACACGAACTACGAACGCAGTGTGGTCGCCGGATGTGTGACGTAGCGCACGTTGGAGCGGCGCCGGTCAGGACCGCGCGTCAGGCGCCGGGGAACGTCCCTGCGAGGAACGGTGTCGTCGTCGGCTGCACCGAGCCGCCCGCGGGCTCGACCGACACGAGCACAGCGGTCACACCGCGCACGCTTCGTGCGATCCCCTCGACGACCACCGTGGCATGCCCGTCTGCGTCGGAGTTGAACACGGCGAGAGAGACCGGCTTGCCGTCGACGAGCGCCCAGATCTGGTAGTCGCGGCCGCTCGGCGCCGGCGGCAGCCGGAACACATGGGCCAGCGCCTTGCCTTGTCGTGCGTTCCAGTAGAACTGGAGACCCGGGCCGGTACCCGACGAGTCGGCCCCGACCTGCACGAGATGGAGTTGCCCTTCGCCTTCCAGCAGCAAGCTGAGCACGCGCTCCCGCTGCACGAGACTGGCGGTGAGGGCCGCATTGCCGTTGCGCAGCTCCTCCGCCTCCCGCTGCATCCGCACTCCATAGACGGTGGTCGACACGGCCAGCACCAGCGTGGCCGCCAGCAGTGTCGGTGCCCAGCGCGGCAACGTCTTCGCCACCGACCGGACGGTGCGCCTCGGGCCCGCGGTCCGGACGGCCGAGAGCAGCGCCTCACGGATGCGCGGATCCGGTGCGACCGGCGCGGCCGAGGCCAGCGTCGCCGTCACGTTCCGGAACCTCGCGACCTCGGCCGCGAGCGCGGCATCTGACATCATGGCGCGCTCCATCGCGTCGGCTTCGTTCCCGGTCGTGGCTCCGAGCGCGTGCGCCGGAGCGAGTTCGAGCAGATCCTCACGCGTGAATCGCGTCATGCGACACCCTCGTGCGCCAGCGGAGCGAGCAGGTCCCGCAACTTGAGCATGCCTTGCCTGATGCGGGTCTTCACCGTGCCGAGAGGCTCGGTGAGCCGTTCGGCGATCTCGGTGTGTGATAGCCCTTCGAAGAACGCCAGCTCGATCACTCGCCGTTGCGACTGCGGCAACGTCGACAATGCCACATCAATGGCCTGCCTCCTCTCCTGCTGTTCGACGTCAGCCAGTGGATCGACCGGCGCCGCCTCTACGACCACGCCGATCGGATCGGCCTCATCCACCGCCAACGCCTCACGCTGCTCACGGCGCTTCGCACTCCGCGCGGCATCGACCGCCCGGCTGCGCGCGATGATCGCCAGCCACGCCAGCACCGAGCCGCGCGACTCGTCGAAACTCGCGGCCGACTGCCATGCCTGCAGGAACGTCGCCATCAGTACGGCTTCCGCATCCGCATGCTCCCGCACGATGCGCAGCACGAAGCCGAGCAGTGAGGGCGCATGGCGATCGTACAGCGACGCCAATGCGCGCTCGTCGCCGGTCCGCATCTGTTCTACGAGCAGTGCGTCGGGAACGGATGTCGGTGCGGCGGGCGAACCGAGCGGAGAAGGAGGCATTGCGGGATTGGAGTACTCAGGAAACTCACCCGAGAATATGACGTGCTCGTTGCGAACGAACAAGCGCCCACGCCGACCGGGCAGTCGCACCGTCCTCCGCCGTCACGACGTCGAAGCCAGCACGCTCGAGCACGCGGGGAAGTAGGCGCGAAAGCGGCTGCCACGGCCCTCCACACTCTCCACTTCGATCGTGCCGCGGTGCCCACGCAGGATCCCTTGCACCGCAGCCAGCGAGAGACCGCGTCCAAGGAACCGCGTCGTGAAGAAGGGCTCGAAGATCCGTCGACGCGTCTCGGCACTCATCCCATGTCCGGTGTCAGCGACTTCGATCACCACGTACTCGCCCTCGGTCAAAGCGCCGTGCGCCTCGTGCCAAGCGGTCGTCGTAGCGGCAGCGGCGGTGATGCGCGTGCGCTCGGTGCGGACCGTGATCGTGCCGACTCCGTCCGGGAGCGCGTCGGCGGCATTCGTGATCAGACTCATCACCACCTGCGAGATCTGTGCGGCGTCGGCAAGCACCTGCGGCAGGTCCGGCTCGAGTTCGAGTCGGAACTCGGCAGCCCGGGGGATCACGGCGCCGATGTCGGAGGCGCTGCCGCTGATGACGGCGGAGAGGTCGAGCTCCCGCATGTCGATCTGCGACTTCCCCGTATAGTCGAGCATCTGCCGCGTGAGCTCCGCCGCACGGCGCGCCGCGATCTCGATCTGGTCGAGCGACTCGAACACCGCATGTCCCGGCTCGAGGTCGAAGCGGGCCAACTCCGTGTTGCCGAGGAT
>JANOTB010000300.1:0-3399 GCA_031416115.1 Gemmatimonadota bacterium | reverse complement strand
CGGTAGAGGCGGCGGTTTAGGACGAATGTGCTGTAACCTGTTTTGTTGCAGTTGATTGAGTCGCTATTGACATCATTTGTTTGCCGTTGTGTCCCTCCTCTCCCTCGCTTCCCGAGACCGACCCGGCGGCCTCCGAGAACTTTCTCGCCTCCATCAGGCGTTTCTTTGCTTCATCGATCATTCCCGACTATATTACTTGCCTATCCCGCAGGACATCCCGAACTCGCTTCAGCAATGACCTCGTCGATCGAATCGCTGGTCAACAAGGAGTACGCGTACGGCTTCGTCACCGACATCGAGTCGGACACGATCCCGCGCGGCCTCACCGAAGAGACCGTCCGCCTCATTTCGGCGAAGAAGAACGAGCCCGCGTGGCTGCTCGACTGGCGGCTCAAGGCCTACCGCCGCTGGCTCACGATGACCGAGCCGCACTGGCCCAACGTCACCTACGCGCCGATCGACTACCAGGCGCAGGCCTACTACTCCGCGCCCAAGAGCGTGAAGCCGCTCCAGTCGCTCGACGAGGTCGACCCGGAGTTGCTCAAGACCTACGCCAAGCTCGGCATCTCGCTCACCGAACAGAAGCGCCTCACCGGTGTCGCCGTCGACGCGATCTTCGACTCGGTCTCGGTCGGCACGACCATGAAGACCGAACTCGCTGCCGTGGGCGTGGTCTTCTGCTCCTTCGGCGAGGCGGTGCACTCGCACCCCGAGCTCATCAAGAAGTACCTGGGCTCGGTCGTCCCCTACTCCGACAACTTCTTCGCCGCGCTCAACTCGGCGGTCTTCTCCGACGGCTCCTTCGTCTACATCCCCAAGGGTGTGAAGTGCCCGCTCGAGCTCTCGACCTACTTCCGCATCAACGCCGCCGACACGGGGCAGTTCGAGCGGACGCTGATCGTCGCCGATGAAGGCGCGTCGGTGAGCTACCTCGAGGGCTGCACCGCACCCAAGCGTGCGACCAATCAACTCCATGCGGCGGTGGTCGAGATCATCGCGCTCGACGACTCGAGCGTGAAGTACTCGACCGTGCAGAACTGGTACGCCGGCGACAAGGACGGCGTGGGCGGCATCTTCAACTTCGTCACCAAGCGCGGCAAGGCGCAGACCAACGCCAAGATCTCGTGGACCCAGGTCGAGACCGGCTCGGCGATCACCTGGAAGTATCCCTCGGTGATACTCCAGGGCGACAACTCCGTCGGCGAGTTCTACTCGGTGGCCGTGGTCAACAACAAGCAGCAGGCCGACACCGGCACCAAGATGACCCACATCGGCCGCAACACGCGGTCGACGATCATCTCCAAGGGCATCAGCGCCGGCCAGGGGCAGAACTCCTACCGCGGTCAGGTGAAGGTGCTCCCCAGGGCCGAGGGCGCGCGCAACTACACGCAGTGCGACTCGATGCTGATCGGCAACGCCTGCGGCGCCCACACCTTCCCGTACATCGAGGTCGCCAACAACACGGCGACGCTCGAGCACGAGGCGAGCACCTCGAAGATCGGCGAGGACCAGATCTTCTACTGCAAGTCGCGCGGGTTGAACGCCGAGCACGCGATCTCGCTGATCGTCGCGGGGTTCTGCAAGGAAGTGTTCAAGGAACTCCCGATGGAGTTCGCGTTGGAAGCGCAGCAGTTGCTCGGGATCTCGCTCGAAGGATCGGTTGGTTAGGGGCAGATGTTAGAGGGGAGATGGTAGAGGTGAGAGCACTTCACTCACCGTTTCCCTCGATTCTTGCCCCGACTTGCTGTTCCTTACATCTCACATCTCCCATCTCCCCTCTGCAGTTCATACATGCTCAAGATCACAGACCTCCACGCCTCCGCCTCCGGCAAGGAGATCCTCAAGGGGATCTCGCTCACCATCAACGCCGGCGAAGTCCACGCCATCATGGGCCCCAACGGCTCCGGCAAGTCCACGCTCGCGCAGGTCATCGCCGGCCACCCGGGCTACGAAGTGACCAGCGGCACCATCGAGTACGACGGCAAGGACCTGCTCGACATGGAAGCCGAGGAGCGCGCGCAGGCGGGCGTCTTTCTGGCGTTCCAGTATCCGGTCGAGATCCCGGGCGTGACCAACGCCTACTTCCTGCGTGCCGCCTTCAACGAGCTGCGCAAGGCGCGCGGCGAGGAAGAAGTGGATCCCATGGAGTTCCTCGACATCATGGAGGAGAAGCTCAAGCTCGTGGAGATGGACGCCACGATGATGCAGCGCTCCGTGAATGCCGGCTTCTCCGGCGGCGAGAAGAAGCGCAACGAGATCCTGCAGATGGCGGTGCTCGCACCCAAGCTCGCGGTGCTCGACGAGACCGACTCGGGGCTCGACATCGACGCCCTGCGCATCGTCGCCGGCGGCGTGAACGCGCTCAAGCGCCCTGACAACGCCACCATCGTCGTGACGCACTACCAGCGCCTGCTCGACCACATCATTCCTGACTTCGTGCATGTGCTCGCCGGTGGCCGGATCGTGAAGTCGGGTGGCAAGGAGCTCGCACTCGAGCTCGAGGCCAAGGGCTACGACTGGCTCCTCGAGCCCGCGGGCGTCTGACCGTGACCGTTCCGTACACGGACCAGTTCGCTGCCTTTGCGGCGAATGGCGGAGGCGAGGGGCCTGCCTGGCTCCCCGCGCTCCGTGCGCAGGCGTTCGCGCGCTTCGCCGCACTCGGCTTCCCGACCACGCGCGACGAGGACTGGCACTTCACGTCGGTGACGCCGATCGCCGATCGCACCTTCAAGGCGGTGAAGCCCGGTCCGACCGCGCTCACGTACTCGGACCTTGAGCCCTGGCTCGTGGACGAGTCGTGGCAGCGGCTGGTGTTCGTGAATGGGCGGCTCGAGCCCTCGCTCTCGAACTTCTCGGAGCTCCCGGCCGAGGTGCAGGTGACCACGCTCTCTGAGGCGCTCCGCGAGGAACCGGAGTGGGTGAAGACGCATCTCGGCACGCTCGCCAACTTTGACCGCGCGGCCTTCACGGCGCTCAACACGGCGTTCATGCAGGACGGCGTGGTCGTGCGCATCCCCAAGGGCGAAGTGGTCGAGGTCCCGCTGCACATCCTGCACATCACCGATTCGCAGGCGGCGGGCGCGGCGATCCATCCGCGTCTGCTCGTCGTCGCCGAGGCGCAGTCGCAGTTGGTGATGGTCGAAAGTTATGTGGGGCTGGGTCAGGCGTCGTACCTGGTGAACGCGGTCGCCGAGATCTCGGTGGGCGACGGTGCGCGTGTGGACCACTACAAGATCCAGCGCGACGGGATCGAGGCGTTCCATGTGGGCACGGTGCAGGTCACGCAGGGCCGTGATTCGATCTTCCTCTCGTTGTGGTAGGGGTCGGGTGGGGAGCTCTCGGTGAGGAATGTCTACTCCTTTCTCGTCGGTAGGGGTGGCGAGGCGCGCCTCAACGGTG
>JANOTB010000299.1:0-7218 GCA_031416115.1 Gemmatimonadota bacterium | reverse complement strand
CACACCCCCCCCCCCTCCAGCTGTGTCTGTGGTTTCTTCATATTTCCACCTTGAACTCATTTATCTCAACTAACAAACTCCAACCCCCTCAACCCCCCCCCCCCACCCATTGGCCCCCCCCCCCCCGCCCCCCCCTACTGCGTTCTGGTGGCTTTCTGCACGCTTTCCTCTTTCCTCATTCCTCTCTCCTCATTCCTCATTCCTCTCTCCCATCTCCTCTCGTCCTCGTCGCGCTTCTGTCACCACGATCGACGCATGCGGCCGAGTCGACTCACGGTCACGGTCTCGGCGCGTGCCCTGATCGACACCACGATGGTGCTGTTCGCGACGCCGTAGCCAAGTCCGGCGGCGGAGTAGGTGACGGTGTCGCGCGAGGCGAAGAGGGTCACGCGGTGGAGGGTGCGGAGATCGCGTTCGAGCAGGGTGTCGCCGCCGCTCTCGACGCGAATGTGACCGGTGCGCTCGTCGACGATCAACTGCGCGAAGGCGGCGCGGCGAATGGCAGCGGCGCGAGCGAGGGTGAGGGCACCAGCCACTTCATGCGCAGCCTGCTCGAGACGCAGGGCGTCGAGGAGCGCGCCAACGCGCGGCACCGCGATCCCCATGACGAGGCCGATGAAAGTGCAGGTGAGGATGAGTTCGGCCAGGGTGAGACCACGGCGCATGAGAAGGCTCCGGACGGGGTGCCCTCAGGGTGCGTAGATTCGGCCGCACGGATGTCATCACACTCACGCGAATGGAAGCCTTTCATGCCACGTTCCCGACCCCCGACCGGCCTGCTCCTGGTCGCCTGCCTAGCCCTCGTGGTGGCTGCGGCCTGCTATCAGGACCCGAACACGCAGCTGGACAAGATGCAGGAGACCATCGACCTCACGGCGACGATCGAGGATCTCGGCAGCCGAACGAGCGAACTCCAGTTCGCGGTGGATTCACTGCGAGGCGTGGTGGCGAGGCAGGACACCGTGCTCTCGAGACTGGCGAACCTGGCCGGAGTGCCGTACGCGCGTTGAGGGCGGTCGGTGGACGGGAAGAGGGGGCGAATGGTAGCTTCCACTCGCCTCACGACTCGTTCCTCGCTCTCCCTTCCGTCGAGCCCATGCGCATCAACATCGAATACTGCACCGTCTGAAACTACGAACCACGGGCCGTCAGTTTGGCGGCCGCGATCCGGGACGCTTGGCCTGACGCCGAGGTGGGGATGAGCCCATCGGGCGGCGGGGTGTTCGAGGTGAGTCTCGACGACACGCTCCTGTTCTCCAAGAAACAACTCGGGCGCCATGCCCAGCCGGGGGAGATCCTCGGGCTGATCCGGGCGAAAGCGTAGTACGGCAGATGTGAGATGGGAGATGGGAGATGTGAGGTGAACTGCTCTCACGCCCGTCGTCCCCCTCACATCTCCCATCTCACCTCTCCCTTCTGCCTTTTCAAATATGCGTCTTGCGATCTCCACCGGCGGCGGCGACGCCCCGGGCCTCAATGCGGTCATCCGTGCAGCGACGCTCTCCGCGATCGCGCGCGGGTGGACGGTGCTCGGCATCAAGCGCGGCTATGCCGGACTGTTGGGTGAGGATGAGGTGATCCCGCTCACCGCCGACAGCGTGCGCGGCATCGCACATCTGGGCGGCACGATCCTCCGCACGACGAATCGCGGGAACCCGTTCAGCTTCCCACGGCAGCAGCCCGACGGCAGCTGGAAGGACTTCGACCGCTCCGACGAGCTGATCGACAATGCCCGCAATCTGGGGATCCAGGCGATGATCTCGATCGGTGGCGACGGGTCGCTCGCGATCGCGCAGCAGCTCGTCGACAAGGGGATGCGGATCGTGTGCGTGCCCAAGACGATCGACAACGATGTCTCCGGTACGGTGACGACGTTCGGCTTCGACACCGCGGTGCAGACGGCGATCGAGGCGATCGACAAGTTGCACACCACGGCCGAGAGTCATGATCGCGTGATGGTGCTCGAGGTGATGGGGCGCGACGCGGGCTTCATCGCATTGCACTCCGGACTCTCGGGCACGGCGGATGTGGTGTTGATCCCCGAGATCCCCTGGAAGGTCGAGAACGTGTGCAAGGCGATCATGGACCGCGACAAGAGCGGCCGGAAGTTCGCGATCGTGGTCGTGGCCGAGGGCGCGCATGACGAGAGCGGGGCGGCGTCGATCATTGGTGAGTCGATGCCGGGTCAGAATCGCCGAGTGGGTGGCATCGCGCAACGACTCGCGAGCACCATTCAGACGCGAACGGGCAAGGAGTGCCGCTCGATGGTGCTCGGGCACCTGCAGCGTGGCGGCATGCCGACTGGGTACGACCGACTCCTCGCCACGCGATTCGGCGGCGCGGCGACGCAGGCAGTGGCTGACGGCAAGTGGGGGCACATGGTCGCGCTGCAGACGCCGAACATCGTCACGGTGCCGATCATCGAGGCGCTGCGCGAACCGAAGCGCGTCGATCCGTTGCACGACGTCGTGATGACGGCGCGCGCGGTGGGAATAAGTTTCGGGGACTGACCGCACGATGAACCTCCCCGTGTCCCCGGGGTATGCCTCTTCGTCCCTCTTCCAGTGCCTCTCGTGTCGCGTTCCCTTGCCGCTTCGGCCACCGTCCTGCTCGTCCTCGCGCTCCCGGGCGTGGTGGACGGTCAGGCGCGTACCGCTGCTCCGCGGGACACCGTGCCGCTCGGCATGCTGCCGCCCGCCGGGATGTGCCGCATCTGGATGGACGGTGTTCCGGCCGCACAGCAGCCCGCGCCCACGGACTGCACGACCGCGCTTCGCCAGCGGCCGGCCAACGGGACGATCCTCTACGGACCGGCGTCGCGTGAGACCGGTAGCGGGCGGTTCGATCCGAGCGTCGGCGAGCCGGCTCCTTTGCCCTCGGGTACGCCAAGCGAGTCGCTGGAACGCGGTGGTTCCAAGGCCGAGCGCGAGTTGCAGCGACGCCGTGACGAAGCTGCGCGCGACAAGCGCGCCGCGGAGTTGCGCGAGCGATTCGAGCGCGAGCAGCGGGACGCGATGAATCGGGTGAGGCTGATCGAGAGTGAGGCGGCGAGCCGAGGTCGTGCAGCAACGCCAGCGAACTCCCGCACAGGTGACGGTACGGCCAAGGGCAGCCCCAAGCCCCCGTCGGAGCCGGCGCCAAAGCCGCCGGCCGGACCCGCGAAGAAGAAGCCGGAGTAGCCGTTCCAGAACAGGACGCAGTGCTCCGACCGGTCCGTGATCCGTATCTCCCACCGGATCACGAGGCGTTCGTCGGCTCCGGTGGTGACCGCGGCCGCATCATCGTCATCGCGCCAACGCGCGCGGCCTGCGAGACGATCGAGCTTGGCTTCGGACTCGACATCGAGACCTTGCTCTGGACCACCCGTGGCCCAGAGCTGATCGCACTCGCCGAACGCCTTGCGACGTCGGAGGTGCGACCGCGCCAAGGGTTCGGCATCGTCGCCGGCACCGGTACGGGAAAGACGCTCGCCGTGCGGCCGATCGCCAAGGCACTCCTCGCCACCGACACGCTGCGAGTTGGCGTGGTGAACCGCGAGCGTGAGGCCACGCCGGAGACGCCCACCTGGAATGTGGTGATCGTCACGACCGGCATCGCGCGGCGGTGGTTCCAGGACGGTGACATCCGGCCGCATGACACGCTGGTCGTCGACGAGATCCACCAGACCAGCGCCGAGCTGGAGCTCTGCCTCGCGCTCGGCAAACGCGCCGGCTGTCGCTTCATCTGGCTCTCGGCGACGGTCGACCCGACGTTCTATGCGCGCTACCTGCATGCGGCCAGCGTGATCGAGTCGAGTGCGTTCGATCCGGAGCGGGCCGCGCGCGTGGAGGTGGAACGCAAGAAGCCGGTGCAGTTCCTCGACGACCGCTTCATGCAGCGGTCGATCAAGGACAAGCGCGGGATCGGCGTCTTTTTGCCGACGCGCGCCGGAGTGGAGGAGGTCGCAGCCGACGCGGGTTCGCGCTACCCGCGCATGGAAGTGGCGTTCTACCATGGTGGCGAGCCGGTGCGCGTGATCCGGCCCTTTCTCGAGGGTGAAGTCGAGAAACCGTTCCTGCTCGCGATGACGGCGGCAGGACAGAGCGCGCTCAATGTGCGCGGGCTCGACACGGTGGTGATCGACGACACGCGGTTCGCGAACGTGGTCGAGCAGGGGCGCAATGTGCTCACGCGCCTTCATCTCGGCGCGAACGAGATACTTCAGATGGCAGGACGCGTGCATGGCCGCGTGGCCGGTGGTCGCGTGTTCATCCTCTCGGACCGCGACATCAAGTTCGACCAACTGCGGCCGACGGCGCCGGAGTTCCAGCTCGCCGGCGACTCGGAGCGCGTGGCGCTCACCTGCGCGGCCTTGGGCGTTCGAGCCGACGAACTCGACCTGCCGGTGCCGCTCGACAAGACGTCGTACCGCAATGCGCTCGCGTTCCTCGAGTCGCGCGGGATCGTCGAGAACGGTCGTTTGACCAAGTACGGAAAGTCGGTCGAGGCGATGCCGGTGGACCGCGCATGGGCCGAGCTGCTCGTGCACTGTGACGACGAGCTGCTCCCCTGCGTGGCGGTGATGGCGAGCGTGGAGTCGCTGCACCGCATGACGCGCGAGGACCGTGAGCTCACGGGGCTCGTGGTGCCGGGGAGTGATCACCTCTCGACGTATAACGTGTACGCCGAGGCGTTCGAGAAGTGCGGCTTCATTGGCGAGGTGTACGGGCTGCCGCGGCAGTTGTTCGACGCGAGCATCGAACGGTGGGCCGAGGGGCGGGGCGTGCTCGTGAAGTCAGTCGAGGATGCGTCGCTGGCGATGGCGAGCATCTACCGGTCGGTGGGGCTGCCGCTGCCGTCGCGGATGCCGCGCACCACGCCGGTGATCGAGCGGAAGTTCATCGAGCTGGTCGCGCGGATCATGCCGTTCTCGCTGGTGATCGACGAAGAGACCATGAGTGGCGACGAAGCGCGCGTGTCGAAGACCAGCGTGTGCGGGAGCTGGGGCCCGGTGGCGGGAACGCTGCGCTACTTCGCCGACAAGTTCGGCGTGGCGCGCGCGGCGATCGAGGGGACGCAGATCCCGGCGGATCTGGTACGCCGCAATGCGACGCGACATGCGCCGCGCTTGGTGTACGACCCGTCCAAGCGTGAACGGCCGCTCGGGTTGGAGCACAGGCTGACGTACTTCGGCTTTGAGCTCGAGCGGGAGCGCGAGGCGCTCGATGATCTGCCGGAGGAGCACGCGGCAGAGGCGCGGCATGTGATCGCTGAGTCGCTCGCGCGGTTCGAGGCGCGGCACCAGTGCGTGCCGCGCAATCGCCCGGCGATCGAGGAAGTGCGCGAGGTCTGGCGGCGGTCGGGCGGAGCGACGGCGAAGCTCGGTCAACCGGAGCTCACCGCCTGGTACGAGTCGCAGCTCGCGGATATGCGCGACCTGCACTTCTTTCGGAACGCATCGCTGCGGTTCAATCCCGACGTACTCGTTCCTGCAGCGGAACGCGCACGTTGGATGTCGCTCCCAGCTGCAGTGGAGATCCGCGACCGTACGATCGCGATCCACTACGAGGTGGAGGAGCAGCCCGACGGTAGCATGCGCGGCGTGGTGCGCTTGCAGATGCCGGAGAAGCTCGTGCGCACGCTCGTGAAGGAAGAGCTCCCGGTGCTTGACCGTCCGCTTCGGTTCGTGGTGACGCGCGGCGCGCGCGGTACTGTGCGCGCGGATACGCTCGGCGAGGTACAGGAACTGCTCTCTCGGCCCTGGTCGTCGGACGAGGAGTCTCGGGGGCGGAAGCGTGATGGCCGGGGCGGTGGCCGCGATGGGGGTCGCGATGGTGGTCGCGGCGCCAGCCGCGGCGGTCGCGACGATCGAGAGCGCGGCGGACGTCCGCCTTTTGGCCCGCGTAAGGGTCGTCGACGCTGAGCGCTTATCTTGGACAGCGAACTGGGTTGTACTTCAGTCCGGTAATCTGATGTTTTATGAGCCCGGTCCTATTCTTCGCCCCGTGAACACGCGCCGAGTCCAGATCCTCGACGCCGCCTCGGAGCTTGTCGCCGAGCAGGGCTTCGCTCAGACGTCGGTCGACGCGGTGATCGCGCGCGCTGTGGAGCACGAAAGGTCCGAGCGCCGCGCCGAGTTCGATGACGAGGCGGTGCGTCACATCGATGCGCTCTACTCGTTCGCGCTCAAGCTCGCGCGGGCACGCGACGACGCCGACGATCTCGTCTCAGACACGATGCTCCGCGCATTTCAGCGCTGGGAGCAGTACCGGCTCGGCACCAACATGCGGGCGTGGCTCTTCACGATCCTCTATCACGCGTTCGTGAGTCGGAAGCGCCGGATCGACGCGCGCGAGGTGCAGCCGCTCGAGGACGAGGATGGTCGGGAGATCTTCGAGGCGGTGGGCGACGCGGACCCGGAGTCGACGTTCTATGACTCGTTCTTGGACGAGGACATCGTTGCTGCGATCCAGCGCCTGCCGGACGAGTATCGCGACGCGGTGGTGATGAGCGACCTGCATGGGCTCAGGTACGCGGAGATCGCGCAGGTCCTCGGGGTGCCGGAGGGCACGATCAAGTCACGCCTGTTCCGCGGGCGTCGCCTGCTGCAGGTGCAGCTGCGCGACTACGCCGAGGCGATGGGTTACATCAAGGCTGGCGCCGCCACCGCTGCGCTTTAGCGCGGTTGCCGCAGGTGCGCATGTCGCACCAGCGGCGGGTGTGTGAGCGGGTGAGGTCGACGAAGTAGCGTGGGCAGCGACGGTCGGCGCAGTTGTGAATGCGCAGGAGTTCGCCGAGCACGAGTGAGTCGACCGCCGACTCCACGACCGGGATGATGAGCCCGCCGAAGAGGTCGCCGACGGGGACGAAGCTGCGGAGGTAGCCGCCGCTGGGAAGCGCCTCAACGCGTCGTGTTCCTACTGAGCGGCCCAACACACGATTGATCTCTGCGAGGACGAGCGCCGTTGTGCGTTCGCCCTGATCGGTGCGTGCGCGTTCGGCGAGGGAGCGGAGCGCGGCGCGGACGCGGCGTGCTTCCACGAGTGCTGCTGCCGCGCCGGATGGTTGTTCGGCACCGCGCCGTCGCAGGGCGTCGGCGCGCTCGGGGTCGAGGACGTGGGCCGCGGCGAGCCAGTCCACGAAGCGATCGAAGCTGGCGATGGTGTCCGTGCGGACGTTGAGGCGCGCGTCGTCGGTGTTCACGAAGTCGAGCCAGAGACGTCCGCCGAGGAAGGCGAA
>JANOTB010000298.1:0-19113 GCA_031416115.1 Gemmatimonadota bacterium | reverse complement strand
CCTCTTCGTCTGCACCAAGCGTCAGCTCGCGCAGATCGTCTCGGCCGAAGCCGAGCGCGTGGGTGCGATGCACGTCACCGAGCGCTGGCTCGGCGGCCTCCTGACCAACTTCGCGACCGTCAAGAAGCAGATCAAGAAGCTTAAGGAGCTCGAGTCCGGCTCCGAGGCCGGCGGCAACTTCGAGAACTACACGAAGAAGGAGCAGCTGATGATGTCGCGGCTCCGCGACAAGCTCCTGAAGAACCTCTCGGGCATCAAGAACATGGGTCGCCTGCCGGGCCTGCTCTTCATCGTTGATGCCAAGAAGGAGCGCATCGCCGTCGACGAGGCCATCAAGCTCGGCATCCCGATCGTCGCGATCTGCGACACGAACTCCGATCCGGACCTCATCACGGTGCCGATCGCCGCGAATGACGACGCGATCCGGTCGGTCGAGCTCATCACGTCGGCGTTCGGCGAAGCGATCAGCGAGGCCCGTCGCGAGGCGCCGACGCGCGTCGAGACCGAGGAGCCGGGCGAGGCGACGACCTGGTCGTCCGAGCGCGGCACGGAGAAGCAGGGCGACGGTGATCGCGACCGCAAGCGCCGTCCGCGCCGCCGCCGGGCGAATCCCGACGCGATCGCCGCGCGCTTGAAGGGCGGCGAGACTGCGGACGCCGGCGAAGCGCCGGCGGACGACGCGGCCGAGTAACGGTGTTCGGTAGTGCAGGGGACCTCCCCTGAGTAACTTTCCGTCGCCGCCGGATGAGTCTCACAGCTCCCCGGCGGCGATCTCACACGTAGCGCACATTTCCGCATTGAGAGATACCGATGGCTGTCACTGCCAAGGACGTCGCTGAGCTCCGCGCACGGACAGGCGCTGGGATGATGGATTGCAAGAAGGCCCTCGAGGAGTCCGCGGGCGACATGAACACCGCCGCTGACCTGCTGCGCAAGAAGGGCATCGCGAAGGCTGACAAGCGGGCCGACCGAGCCGCCTCCGAGGGCCAGATCGTCACGTGGACGAGCCTCGACGGCACCGTCGCCGCGATGATCGAGCTCAACTGCGAGACCGATTTCGTCGGACGCAACGATGAATTCATCGCGGTCGCCAAGCAGGTCGTGGCGCAGGTCGCGCAGGATCCCGCTGTCGACGGTCTCGTCGCGGTCGGCGCTGACGGCGCGTATCTCGGCAACGCGTGGCACGCCGACAAGACGCAGACGGTAGGCGAGTTCGTGAAGGCCGCCTCGGCGAAGACGGGTGAAAAGGTCGAGCTGCGGCGTATCGCGCGCTTCGCGACCAACGGTGTCGTGGGGGCCTACCTGCACTTCAACGGCAAGGCCGGCGTCATCGCCGAGATCGTCGGCGGCAAGGGCGAGCAGGCGGCGCAGCTTGGCAAGCAGGTGTCGGAGCACATTGCCGCTGGGGTGCCTGCCGTGGCGATCGCGGTCGATCAGTCCGGGGTCAGCGCCGAGTTCATCGCGAAGGAACGCGAGATCTTCATCGCGCAGTCGATCGAGAGCGGCAAGCCCGAAGCGATCGCGCAGAAGATGGTCGACGGCCGGATCGCCAAGCTCCTCGGTGAGATCACACTGCTCGGTCAGCCCTGGGTGCGCGACGACAAGCAGACGATCGGCGACCTCGTGAAGGCGACGGCGAAGGACGCCGGTCAGCCCCTCGCGGTGCAGCGGTTCGTGCGATTCAAGATGGGCGAGTCCTGATCACCACCCCGCCGATGACCGCGCTCAAATACCCCCGCGTACTGCTCAAGCTCTCCGGCGAGGCGCTCGCGGGCGACAAGGGGTTCGGGTTCGATTTCGACAGCATCCGCGGCTTCGCCCACCAGGTGAAGGCGATCTCGGCACTCGGCGCGCAGGTCGCGCTGGTGATCGGCGGCGGCAACATCGTGCGGGGATCGCAGATCTCCAAGTTGGGGATGGACCGCGTTGCCGCCGACTACATGGGGATGCTCGGCACGGTCATCAACGCTCTCGCGTTCCAGGACACCTTGGAGCGCGAGGGGCTCGACACCAGAGTGATGACGGCGATTCGGATGGAGGAGATCGCGGAGCCGTTCATCCGGCGCCGCGCGATCCGGCACTTGGAGAAGGGGCGGTGCGTCGTGCTCGCGGCCGGCACCGGCAATCCGTACTTCTCGACCGACACCGCGGCGGTGTTGCGCGGCATCCAGATCAAGGCGAACGTCATCATCAAGGCGACGAGCGTCGACGGTGTGTACTCGGCCGACCCCAAGATCGACAAGTCCGCGAAGCTCTACGACCGCATCTCCTACCGCGACGTGATGGCGGGCGAGCTCGGCGTGATGGATCAGACCGCCATCACGCTCTGCAAGGAGAACAGCCTTCCGCTGATCGTGCTCAACATCCACACACCCGGCATCGTCGAACAGGCGCTGCGCGGCGAACCAGTGGGGACACTCGTCTCATGACCAAACAGATCCTGAAGGACAGCCGTACCGCGATGGACAAGGGTGTCGAGGCGGCCAAGCGCGAGTTCGCGTCGGTCCGCTCCGGCAAGGCCTCTCCGGCGATGCTCGACCCCATCAAGGTCGAGATGTACGGCCAGCTGATGTCGATGAATCAGTGCGCGAACGTCTCGGCGCCCGAAGCGCGGCTCCTCGTCGTGACGCCATTCGACAAGAGCCAGACCAAGGCGATCGAGAAGGCGATCCGTGAGTCCAACATGGGCCTCGATCCGTCGGTGCAAGGGACGATCATCCGCGTCCCGCTCCCCTCGATGAATGAGCAGCGCCGCAAGGAACTCGCGAAGATGGTGCACAAGTACGCCGAGGACGGCCGGATCGCGGTGCGTCACGCGCGTACCCATGCGCGCGACCTGCTCAAGAAGCTCGACGGCGTCTCGGAGGACGAGGTGAAGTCGGCCGAGAAGGAACTGCAGAAAATGCATGACGAGGAGATCGCCAAGATCGATTCGCTCATGAAGGCCAAGGAAGCGGAGTTGATGGAGGTCTGAGCGGCACCGCCGCTACGACATCCCTGTGATGACCGCGCACGAACTCCTCTCCCAGATCCGCGTGAACGGCGCGATCCCGCGCCACGTCGCCATCATCATGGATGGCAACGGGCGCTGGGCGCGCGAGCGCATGCTGCCGCGCCCGCTGGGACATCGCGGTGGGATGAAGTCGGTGCGGGAGGTCGTCGAAGGGGCGCTCGAGGCCGGGGTGGAGGTCCTGTCGCTCTTCGCGTTCTCGCAGGAGAACTGGCAGCGGCCGCCGGTGGAGATCAGCGCCCTGATGTCGCTGCTGGAGGAGTACATCCAGCGCGAGGCCGACGAGCTCGAGGGGCAGGGCGTCCGTGTGCGCGTGCTCGGAGAGATCGACCGCCTCGCGCCGGCGGCTCGGGCCGCGGTCGAGCGCGTCACGTCGCAGACGGCGCACAACACCACGCTCACGCTCAACCTCTTCATCTCGTACGGCTCGCGGGCTGAGATGGTGCGGGCGGCACGCCGGATCGCCGAGGAAGTACGTGCCGGCACGCTGAGCCCTGAGCAGGTCGACGAAACCGCATTCGCCGAGCGTCTGTACACCTCCGATTGCCCCGATCCGGACCTGCTGATCCGGACGTCGGGCGAGCAGCGCATCAGCAACTTCCTGCTCTGGCAGTTGGCGTACACCGAGATCCTCATCTCGCCGGTACTCTGGCCCGACTTCGGTCGCACGAACCTGTACGAAGCGATCCTCGACTTCCAGAACCGCGACCGCAGATTCGGTCGGGTTCCCGCCTGAGCCAGCGCGCGCGCATGTCAGAGCTGACCAAGCGCGTTCTCTTCGCCGTCGCGGCGATCCCCGTGGTCGCGGCAGCTGTCTGGGTCGGCGGGGCCGCTCTCGCCGCGTTGCTTTCCGTGGCCGCGGCACTCGCCGCGTGGGAGTACGGGACACTCGCAGAGGCTGCTGGGGCGCGACCGATGAAAGCGTGGGGCGTCGTGCTGGCGGCGCTGCTCCCGCTCGGGACGCACGCCGTGCGACTCGGCATCTGGGTACCGCCGCTTGGCATGGTCGCGCTGCTGGCGCCGGCGCTCCTCGCGGTCGCGCTCTGGACGCGCGGCGTGGCAGGGCGGCCGATCGAGTCCGTCGCGACCACGCTCTTCGGTGCTTGGTACACCGGAGGTATGCTCGCCTTCGGTTACGCGCTCCGCTATCACCGCTTCGCGATCGGCGCGGTCGCCGGCGCGCTGTTGGTCATGTTGCCGCTGGTGCTCACCTGGATCAATGACAGCGGCGCATTCTTCTTCGGCAAGACCTTTGGCAAGCGCAAGCTGATGCCGTCGGTGAGTCCGGGAAAGACCGTCGCCGGTGCGGTCGGTGCGGCGGCCACGTGCCTCGTCGCGACGTGGGCGTACTTCGAGTTCCTCCTGCAACCGTACGCCAAACTCGGCCTCTCGATCACGGGCCTCTTGATCTTCGGGATCGCCATGAGTGCCGCCGCGCAGGTCGGTGACCTCGCGGAGTCGATGCTCAAGCGGCAGGCGGGCGTGAAGGACAGTTCGTCGCTCATTCCCGGACATGGCGGCGTACTCGACCGCGTGGACTCGTTGCTCTTCACGATCCCGCTCGCCTACGTGCTGCTCGACGTCCTGCTCACGGTGGGTGCGTGACTGGTCCGACCGGTGTCGCGCTGCTCGGCGCGACCGGTTCGATCGGCGAGACCGCGCAGCGTGTGGTGGCGCGTCACTCGGAGCGGTTCCGATTCGTCGCGATGACGGCGCATGGCAATCGCGGTGCGCTCAAGGTGGCCGCTGATCGCTGGAAGCCCGCGCTCGTCGGGCTCGTGAATGGCGGCGAGCAGCCGCTCCCGGCGGGATGGTGTCAGGGACGCGAATGCCTCGTGCAGGCCGCGACGCATCCGGACGCGGCGATCGTGCTGAATGCGGTGGTGGGTGCCGCCGGACTCGAGGCCACACTGGCGGCGGTCTCCGCCGGGAAGCGCGTCGCGCTCGCCAACAAGGAATCACTCGTCGTGGGCGGAGAGCTGGTGCAGCGCGCGGCCCGCGTGGGTGGAGGCGAAGTGGTGCCGGTCGACTCCGAGCATTCGGCGCTGCTGCAGTGCCTCGCTGGACGCATCGGTGGGCTTGGTCCGGGCCTGCTGCCGGTCGCGGGCGTCCGGCGATTCCTCATCACGGCCTCCGGTGGACCGTTCCGCGCGTGGGACACGGAGCGGATCCGCGGAGCGAAGCTCGAGGACGCGCTCAACCACCCGACCTGGTCGATGGGTCGCAAGATCACCGTCGACAGCGCCTCGCTCGCCAACAAGGCGCTTGAAGTGATCGAGGCGCACGTACTCTTCGGCGTGCCCTACGACCGGATCGAGGTCGTGGTGCACCCGCAGAGCATCGTGCATTCGATGGTCGAGTTCGAGGACGGGAGCGTGATAGCGCAGATGGGCGTGCCGTCGATGGAACTGCCGGTACTCTTCGCGCTCGGCTACCCGGACCGGCTCGAGGACGACGGGGTACCACGCTTCGATCCGGTCGCGTCGAGTCCGTTGACGTTCGAGCCGGTGCGCCACGACGCATTCCCGACGCTCGGGTTGGGGATCGCGGCGGGCCGGCGGGGCGGGGCGGCACCGGCGGTGTTCAACGCGGCCAACGAGGCGGCAGTCTCACGCTTTCTCGACGGATCGCTGCCGTTCGGCGGGATCCCCGGCGCGATCGAGCTGGCACTGACGAGCCTCGGGGACTGTTCTGGAGATGACCTTTCCGCGCTGCTCGCGGCTGATGCCGCGGCGCGCACCCTCGTGCAGGAGTACCGCTGATGCTGAGTTGGCTCGCTCCGTTGCTGGTGCTCGGACTCGTGATCTTCGTGCACGAACTCGGGCATTTCCTCGCCGCCAAGTGGGCCGGCGTCTACGCGCCGCGATTCTCGCTCGGCTGGGGCACACCGCTTGTCAGCTTCCGCCGCGGCGAGACCGAGTACGCGCTCTCCTGGCTGCCGATCGGCGGCTATGTGCGCATGGCGAGCAAGGAGGACGAGACGGCGGCGGTCCTCGAGGGTGGCGCTGAGGCGCCCGAAGCGGAA
This sequence comes from Gemmatimonadota bacterium, assembly GCA_031416115.1. GTDB lineage: Bacteria > Gemmatimonadota > Gemmatimonadetes > Gemmatimonadales > Gemmatimonadaceae > Pseudogemmatithrix. Next base: position 13,078 of record JANOTB010000298.1, on the reverse strand, counting down.
AAGTCGAAGCATTGGGATGAGGAGTCGATGATCCCTCACGGGCCGAAGCCGATCCCGGCCGACCGCTGGTTCGAGTCCAAGGGGCTCGTGCCGCGGTTGGTGATCCTGCTCGCCGGCGTATTCATGAACGTCGTGCTTGCGCTCACGGTCACCACCGGTGTGGTCGGGTGGTACGGCAAGGGCTACCTGACGCCGGTCGTCGACAGCGTTGTCGCGGGCAAGCCCGCAGCACTCGCGGGCATGCAGACGGGCGACAGCGTGGTCGCAATCGACGGCAAGCCGATCGCCCGCTGGGACGAGGTGCTCGAGGCGGTGTCGGCGGCGCCGGGGAAGTCCGTCACCTTCGCCGTCGTGCGCGGCATCGGGCAGCAGACGATCGTGATGACGCCCGAGGCTCAGGAGATCGTGACCGCGACGGGTGAGAAGCAAGTCGTGGGTCGGATCGGCGTGGGGGTGAGGCAGAACGTCATCCGGGAGCCGGTCACAGCGGGTGAGGCGATGCGTGGCGGATGGACGCTCACCTGGTCGATGGCCGGCGCCGTGCTCAAGACGCTGGGGAACCTCTTCAGTGGCGAAGTCTCGGTCTCGCAACTCGGTGGACCGGTTGAGATCGCGCGGTCGAGCGTCGCCGCGGCCCAGTCGGGTGGGGAGAGCCTCTGGATGCTCATCGCCTTCCTGAGCATCAACTTGGCGGTGCTCAACCTGCTGCCGATCCCGCTGCTCGACGGTGGTCAGATCCTGCTGCAGGTCGCCGAGAGCGTCTGGCGGAAACCGTTCCATCCGATGGTCAAGGAGTGGTATGCGCGGATCGGGCTTGTCGCGATCGGTGCGCTCTTCTTGACGGTGACGTTCAACGACCTGAAGCGGTTGGTCACGGGGTGGTTCGCGGGCTGAGCAGGCTCCGACGAGGTCGCGAGCGGTGCGGTAGAGGGGATGGGGTATCTCCAGTATGGGCGGGCCTTTACAGGCTTGGGTCGGTCCGCTAAGTTTCTGTGCTACAACGGAATCGGCATTTCAAACGCACTGCGCTCGCAGGCAAGGATTTCAGGGATGGCGTTCGTCAAGACGGCAGCGATCGATACTCATCGCAAGCACGAGACCGACACGGGCTCGTCACAGGTGCAGGTCGCGGTGCTCACGGAGCGGATCAACTACCTCACTGAGCACTTCCGGGCCCACAAGAAGGACCACCACGGTCGCCGTGGTCTCCTCCGCATGGTCGGCCAGCGCCGCCGACACCTCGATTATCTGAAGCGCACGGAAATCGATGCCTACCGCAAGCTCATCGCCGACCTCGGCCTGCGCTACTAAGCGCCTCACTCACACAAGCGCGCGACCGCACTGAAGCGGATCGCGCGCTTTGTGTACCGATCTGAGATAAAACAGAAATGATGCATCGTATCGAGCGGACCTTTGCTGGCCGCACCCTCTCCATCGAGACCGGGCGCATGGCCAAGCAGGCCGCGGGCTCCGCCCTCGTGACCTACGGCGAGACCATGATCCTCGCCGCCGTGACCGTCAGCGACAAGAAGAGTCCGCTGCCGTTCTTCCCGTTGACCGTCGAGTACAAGGAGAAGACCTACGCCGCGGGTAAGATCGCGGGTGGCTTCATCAAGCGCGAAGGCCGTCCGCGCGATGAGGAGATCCTCTCCTGCCGGATCATCGACCGCTCCATCCGACCGCTCTTCCCGGAAGGCTTCCAGAACGAGGTGCAGGTCGTCCTGTACGTCCTCTCGGCCGACCAGGAGAATGACGCCGACGTCCTCGGCCTGATCGCCGCCTCGTTCGCGCTGAGCGCCAGCAAGATCCCGTTCGCGGGTCCGATCGCCGGAGTGCGCGTGGGCCGCGTGGAGTCCAAGTGGCTGCTCAATCCGACCTTCCAGGCGCTCGAGTTCAGCGACATCGACATGATCGTCGCCGGCACGGCCGACTCGATCATGATGGTCGAGGGTGGCGCGCTCGAGGTCTCCGAAGAGGACGTGGTGGAAGGGCTCACGATCGCCCAGCGCGGTCTCAAGGAACTGGTCGCGATGCAGGAAGAGCTCCTCAAGAAGCTCAAGGTCGAGAAGATGTCGTGGTCGGGTGTCGAGATCCCCGAAGACGTGCGCAAAACGGTCACCAAGGCCGCGCAGAAGCGCATCGACGCCGCGATCAACCAGAAGGACAAGGCCACGCGCATCCAGGCCGTGGAGAAGGTCAAGGGCGAGCTGAAGGACGAGATGGTCGGCGTCCTCGCACCCGAGCACCTCGCGTTCGTCGGAAGCATCGTCGGCGACATCGAGTACACGTCGCTCCGCGCGCAGGTACTCGACACCGGACTCCGCGTCGACGGCCGCAAGCCGAACGTCGTGCGCGACATCTCGGTCGACACCTCGCTCCTCCCGCGTGCACACGGCTCGGCGCTCTTCACGCGCGGACAGACGCAGGCCCTCGTGGTCGCGACGCTCGGCACTGCCAGCGATTCGCAGCGCGTGGACTCGATCGACAGCGCGAAGGAGACGACCAAGTCCTTCATGCTCCACTACAACTTCCCGCCGTTCTGCACCGGAGAGGCCAAGCCGATGCGCGGCACCGGCCGTCGCGAGATCGGTCACGGCATGCTCGCCGAGCGCGCGATCCAGGGCGTGCTCCCGCCGTTCGAGGAGTTCCCGTACACCATCCGCATCGTCTCCGAGGTCCTCGAGTCCAACGGCTCGTCGTCCATGGCGTCGGTCTGCGGCGGCTCGCTCGCCTGCTTCGACGCGGGCATCCCGCTCAAGGCTCCCGTGGCCGGTGTGGCGATGGGCCTGATCAAGGAAGGCAAGAAGTACGCGATCCTCACCGACATCCTCGGCACCGAGGATCATCTCGGCGACATGGACTTCAAGGTCGCGGGCTCCAAGAGCGGCATCACTTCGATCCAGATGGACATCAAGATCCAGGGGCTCGATCTCAAGATCATGACCGAAGCGCTGGCGCAGGCCAAGGAAGGCCGCCTGCACATCCTCGGCGAGATGGACAAGGCATTGTCGACCGTGCGTCCGGAGCTCTCGAAGTGGGCGCCGCGCATCGTCACGATGATGATCAATCCCGAGAAGATCGGCGACCTGATCGGCCCGAAGGGCAAGACGATCCGCGGGATCCAGGACGAGACCGGTGCCGAACTCACCGTCGACGATTCGGGCTTGGTCACGATCGCCGCTGTTGGTGGCGAGGCGATGGAGCGCGCGCGTCAGATGGTGCAGGCGATCACCGCCGAGCCGGTGGTGGGCGAGACCTACATGGGCACGGTGAAGTCGGTGACGGCGTTCGGCGCCTTTGTCGAGATCATGCCCGGCACCGAGGCCCTGCTCCACGTCTCCGAGATGCGCCACACGCGCGTCGAGAAGCCTGAGGACGTGGTCAAGAAGGGGGAGCAGGTATCGGTCAAGCTCATCGATCGCGACGAGCGTGGCCGCCTCCGGCTCTCCATGAAGGCGCTGCTGCCGAAGCCCGAAGGCACGCCCGATGTGGCTCCCGCGAGCGAGGGTGCCGCGAGCAGCGAGGGTGGCTCGAGCGAAGAGCGCCCGCGCAGCGACCGCCCGCGTGGCGGTGGCGAGCGTCGTGGCGGCCGCGGAGGCCGGTAGCACGAGTGATCGAGGCCTCCGTCTCCACCTCCGGGCTCCCTGAGCGCGGCGTGCAGCGGACGGTCCTCTCGAACGGACTGACCGTACTCTCGGAATTCATGCCGGGAGTGCGGTCAGTGTCGTTCGGGGCCTGGGTCCGTGCGGCATCGTTGCACGAGACGCGCGAACAGATGGGTGTCTCGCACCTGCTCGAGCACATGGTGTTCAAGGGCTCCGAGCGTCGGTCGGCCAAGGAGATCGCGCTCTCGCTCGAAGCGCTCGGCGGCTCGCTCGACGCCTACACCGGGCGTGAGCACACGGCCTTTCAGGCGCGCGTGCTCGACGAGCATCTGCCGCAGGCGGCGGACGTGATCTTCGACCTGATGTTCCGACCGGCGCTGCGGCAGGCCGACCTCGATCTCGAACGCGGTGTGGTGCTCGAGGAGATCTCGATGGTCGACGACACGCCGGACGACGTCGTGTTCGAACTGCACAATGCCGCGCTTTGGGGCGACCATCCGTTCGGCTACTCGATCCTCGGGACGCCGGAGACGGTCGGTGCGCTCGGACTGACCGAGCTGCGCGCGTTGCACGAGCGGGCGTATCGGGCCTCGAACGTGATCGTGGCGGCCTCCGGCAACGTGCGGCACGACCAACTGCTCACCGTGCTCCGGGCCGCTGGCTGGGACGGACTGCCCGGTGGCGCCACGAAGCCCGTGAGGGTGCCGCCCGCGCGGCCAGCCGCGCCGAGCGATCGCGCGATCGACCGGGACTCACAGCAGATGCATCTGGTATTCGGCAATGTGATCGTGCCGCACAGCGATCCGCGCCGGCACGCACTGATGCTCGTGAGCTCGCTCCTCGGCGGCGGGATGAGTTCGCGACTGTTCCAGCGGATCCGTGAGGAGCTCGGGCTGGCGTACTCGGTGCACGGATTCCAGAGCTTCCATGTGACCGCGGGAGCGCAGGGCATCTATGTGGGCTGTGCTCCGGAACGGGCCGAAGAGGCTGCGGACGCGGTGCGCGCGGAGCTCATGTCACTCGTGGAGCGGGGCATCCCCGACGACGAGTTGGCGATGGGGAAGCAGCAGTTGAAGGGGCAGATCACGCTGTCCATGGAGAGCGTGTCGTCGCGCATGTACCGCGCGGCGGCCGTCGATCTGTTCAACGAACCCTACCGCCCGTTGGACGAGGTCCTGGCGCGCGTCGATGCCGTCACGTCGAGCGAGGTGGCGGCGGTCTGCCGGGACTTCTTTGCGGTGGAACAGCAGACGGTGGTACGTTTGGGTCCCACCCAGTAGGAACCGCGAGGTGCGAGACGTGAGCGGCGCGAGCCGGCTTGCGCGTCACGTCCTCTCCGGAGCCGTTGTCTCACCTCTCCCATCTCACATCTTACATCTGCCTCTCATGAAGATCGGAATCCCGAAGGAGATCAAGACCAACGAGAATCGCGTCTCGCTGGTCCCTGCCGGTGCCGAGGCGCTCGTCGCTGCCGGCCACACGGTCTACGTCGAGCAGAGCGCCGGTGAGGGCTCAGGTTTCTCGGACGAGCAGTACACCTCGGTCGGCGCCAAGATGGTGCCGACGGCGGACGCGGTCTGGAAGGAAGCCGAGATGATCATCAAGGTGAAGGAGCCGATCGCGGTCGAGTGGCCGCGAATGAAGAAGGGGCAGACGATCTTCACCTACTTCCACTTCGCCGCCGACGAGAAACTCACCAAGGCGCACATGGAGTCGGGCGCGACTTGCATCGCGTACGAGACGGTGGAGCTGTCCAATCGTGACCTGCCGCTGCTCATCCCGATGTCCGAGGTGGCGGGCCGCATGGCGGTGCAGGAGGGCGCGAAGTACCTCGAGAAGCTCTATGGCGGCCGCGGCGTGCTGTTGGGCGGCGTCCCCGGCGTTCCGCCGGCCAAGGTCGTGATCCTCGGCGGTGGCATTGTCGGCGTGAACGCGGCAAAGATGGCGGCCGGCATGGGCGCCATGGTGACGATCATGGATACCTCGCTGCCGCGGCTCCGCTACTTGAGCGACGTGATGCCGGCGAACGTCCAGCTGATCTATTCGAACCGCGCGAACATCCTTGAGCAGATCGCGACGGCCGACCTCGTGATCGGCGGCGTGCTGCTCCCGGGCGCGAAGGCACCGAAGCTCATCCGCCGTGAAGACCTCAAGGTGATGCGCCCGGGTTCGGTGATCGTGGACGTGGCGATCGATCAGGGCGGTTGCGTCGAGACGATCAAGGCGACGACGCATGAGAACCCCGTGTATACGGTGGACGGGATCATCCACTACGGCGTGGCCAACATGCCTGGTGGTGTGCCGCGCACCTCGACGCTGGCGCTCACGAATGCGACGTTTCCGTACGTGTTCCGGCTCGCGAACAAGGGGTGGAAGCAGGCGCTCCGCAATGATCCCGCGCTGGTGAAGGGGCTCAACGTGGTCGAGGGCAAGGTGACGTATCAGGGAGTGGCCGAGGCGTTCGGCATGGAGTACCACGCGCCGGAGCAGTTCCTCAAGTAGGCGGCGCGGACCCCATGCGCACCGAGGGGGCGCGCCGGTTCTTCCGGCGTGCCCCTTCGCAGTTATCCGCAACACCTTGACTCGGCGACCGATGCTGAGGTACTTAGATTAGCGGCGTCGCCAAATCCGCGCCGCAGCCCGTGCCCATCCCACCTGTCTCGTTTGGAGTTCGTCATGAGTAGCAGTCTCACCCGAGCCACACTCTGGGGCGCGTTCCTCGCGGCATTCGCCGCAGGAACGCCTCCCACCGTCGCGGCGCAGGGGACCACCGGCACGATCGTGGTCACCGTAAAGGACGCGGGCGGTGCACCGTTGCCGCAGGTACAGGTCGCCGTCGTGAACACGATGATCGGCGGGCAGACCGACGACAACGGCAAGGCGACGCTCCGCAACGTCACGGTCGGCACGCAGCAGGTGCGCGCATTGCGCATCGGCTTCGCGGAGCAGAAGCGATCGGTGATGGTGGCGGCCGGGCAGATCACGCAGGTCGAGGTCACGCTGACGGCGGTCGCGGTGAGCCTCAATGCCGTCGTGTCGACGGCGACGGGCTCGACGCGGCGCGTCGAGGTGGGCAACTCGATCGGCTCGATCGACGCGGCGGCGGAGACGAAGCTCAAGCCGGTCTCGAACCTGCAGGACCTGCTCAACGCGCGCGCCCCCGGCGTGCAGCTCTCGGCGGGGACGCAGTCGGGCACCGGCGCGCGCGTGCGCATCCGCGGCCAGGGCTCGCTGAATCTCAACAACGATCCGATCTACGTGATCGACGGCGTGCGCATGACGTCGAACAACGGGGCGTTCGCGTTCTTCACCGGCGATGCGCAGGCGAGCCGCGTGGTGGACCTGAACCCCGAGGAGATCGAGACCATCGAGATCGTGAAGGGCCCGTCGGCGGCGACGCTGTACGGGACCGACGCGGCCAACGGCGTGATCGTGATCACGACGCGGCGCGGCCGCGCGGGCGCGCCGCGCTGGAACGTCTACACCGAGACCGGCCGCCTGACCGACAACAACCGCTATCCGACGAACTTCACCGGCTGGTCGGGCGCCCTGAACGGCCCGTGCCGCCTCCCCGGGTACTCGGCGTACCTGGCGGCACCCGCCGCCACGCAGAGCGGCTCGAACTGCTCGATCGACTCGGTGCGCACCTACTCGCCGATCATCGACCCGGATGCGACGCCGATCGGCACCGGCAGCCGCAACCAGACCGGCATCCAGCTCTCGGGTGGCTCCGAGGCCCTGCGCTACTTCATCGGGTTCGAGAACGAGAACGAGACCGGCGTATTCAAGCTCCCGGCCTTCGAGCAGCGCCAGTTCGACTCGCTCGGCGTGGGCAACCACTTCTACACGCGTCGGCCGAACGCGCTCGACAAGCAGTCGTTCCGCATGAACCTGAACTCGGCGATCACGCCGAAGCTCGACGTCGCTGTGAACACGAACTACATCCGCTCGACGAGCCGCCTCTCCAACTCGTCGAACGCGACGGCCGGCATCGGCTCGCATGCGTATGGCGGTCCCGGCTACCGGAACAACGGCACCGTGGCCGGCACTGGTACGCCGCTCAGGGGTTATCGCGCGTGGACGCCCGGCTACACGTGGCAGGAGCTCTTCAGCCAGAGCGTCGACCGCTTCCTGACGAGCCTCAACGCGCAGTGGCGTCCGTTCAGCTGGATGCAGAACCGCATCAACATCGGCAATGACTACACGGCGAGCGCGGACGACAACCTGCGTCTCCGCGGCGAGGGCGCGCCGATCACGGCGACGTACCGGTTCGGTGCGAAGAACAACGCGCGCGCCGGGATCCAGAACTTCTCGGTCGACCTGGGGTCGACCTCGAGCTACCAGCCGTTGCCGTGGATCAACACCAAGACCACGGTCGGCATGCAGTACGTGCACTCCGCCTTCAACTCGAACATCGCCGGCGGCTCCGAGCTCTCCGCGGGCTCGCAGCAGGCCGGCGCGAACGCGCTGCCGTTCGTGAGCGAGACCGCGATCACCACGCGTACGATCGGCTTCTTCATCGAGGAGGCGATCGCGTTCAACGACCGGCTCTTCCTGACGCTCGCGATCCGTTCCGACCAGAATTCGGCGTTCGGCACGGACTTCCAGTCGGTCGCGTACCCCAAGGCCTCGGTGTCGTGGCTCCTCTCCGAAGAGGCCTGGTACCGCTCGCCCGATTGGGTCGACAACGTCCGCCTCCGCGCCGCCTTCGGCGCGTCGGGCGTGCAGCCGGGCCCGAATGACGCGCTCCGCTCCTTCGCCGCGTCGGCGACGAACGTCAACGGCGCGGACACGCCGGGCCTCATCTTCTCGGCGATCGGCAACGACGCGCTCAAGCCGGAGACCTCGACGGAGTTCGAAACGGGCTTCGAGGTGGGCCTGTTCCGTGGCCGCTACAACATCGATTTCACGTATTACAACAAGAAGACGAGCGACGCGCTCATCTCGGCGATCGTCGCCCCATCGCTCGGCGCCGCGGCCAACGTGCAGCGCAACCTCGGCGCCACGCAGAACACCGGCCTCGAGCTCCTCGCGAGCGGCCAGATCATCGACCGCGAGTCGTGGGGTGCGGACCTGACCATCGCGGCCTCGTCGAACAAGAACCAACTGCTGGACCTCGGCGGCACGCCGCCACAGATCGGCGTGAACAACCGCGTCGTCGTGGGTTATCCGCTGGCCGGCTGGTGGGGCCGCCCGATCACCGGCTGGAACGATCGCAACGGTGACGGCATCCTCACGTACAACGCGAATGCCTCGCTCAACGAGGTCTTCGTCGGCGACTCGGCCGTCCTCCTCGGCTACTCGTCGCCGCGCTACTCGATGTCGATCACCCCTGCCGTCGAGCTCCTCGACCGGAAGCTCCGCATCTCGGCGCTCATCGACCGCCGCGACGGCAACCGCTACTACAACAACACCGAGCGCATCCGTTGCGCCTCGCGCCTCAACTGCAACGGGCTCAACAACCCGAAAGCGTCGTTCGAGGAGCAGGCGATGGTCGTGGCCGCGCTCAACCACCCGGCGCGCACCAACGCCGGCTACATGCAGCCCGGCGCGTTCACGCGCCTGCGCGAGATCTCGGTGAGTTACCAGCTCCCGTCGGTGGTCACCAACGCGATGCGCTCGAAGGATGCCACCATCACCTTCGCCGCGCGCAACGTGGCGACTTGGACGCGCTACCGCGGCGTGGATCCCGAGAACGACTTCACCGTCACCAGCGGCGGCAACTTCCCGCAGGATTTCCAGACCTTCGGGCCCGCGAGCTACTACATCCTCCGCCTCAACCTCGGATTCTAGACCGATGCGATCCTCACAGACGATCACACGCGGTTCCGCCTGGCGGAGTCGCACGGCAGCAGTCGCCCTGCTCCTCAGCGCCTGCTCGGCCGACACACTCCTTCTGGCTCCCGACCCCGACCTCGTGACGCCGGGGGCGGTGCAGAGCGCCGAGGGCGCGAACGCCGTCTACATCGGCGCACTCGGCCGGTTTCGCAACATCACGGGTGGCGCCGAGAGCAGCTGGCTCTTCGGCGGCCTGCTGGCCGACGAGTGGTCCACGTCGTCGACGTTCATCCAGAACGACGAGACCGACCAGCGCCAGATCCAGGAGAACAACGGCTCGGTGACGGGGATGTTCCGTGATCTCGCCCGCGTGCGCACGGCGAGCACCCAGGCGATCGCTGGTCTGGCCGAGTACCAGCCGACGCGCATCGCGGAACGGGCGGAGATGTACTTCGCGCGCGGCTTCGCCGAACTGCAGCTGGCGTCCGACTTCTGCAACGGCATCCCGCTCTCGAATGCTGCGGGCGCCGAGTTGGTGTTCGGCAATCCGCAGTCGATCGCTCAGGTGTTCGGGGTCGCGATCGCCTCGTTCGACTCGGCGCGGACGCTCGTGACCGGACTGACCGATGCCGCCTCGGTGCGCGTCGAGCGTGCCGCGCGCATCGGGAAGGCGCGCGCTCAGATTGGCTTGGGCGACGCGGCCGCCGCCGCGGCGACGATCGCGAGCGGAGCACCGCTCCCGGGCGCGTATTCGTACGATCACACGTTCGTGACCACGTCGGGCGACAACATCCTCTGGGGGCAGCCGTTCTCGGCCGCGCGTTACATCGTCGGTGACAGCCTCGAGGGGAACGTCCCGCCTTCGTTCCTCGTGGCGAACGCGATCCCGTTCTCGCGCGCGGGCGATCCGCGCGTGCCGACGACGATCCTCGCGACGCTGGGCCAGGACGGTCAGACCCGTCGCCGGCAGACGACCCTCTGGGGCCGTAGCACCGCCATTCCCGTGGTGAACGCGCTCGACGCGGCCCTGATCCGCGCCGAGGCGCGGCTCGAGGCCAGTGACCGGGTGGGGGTGCTGTTCATCCTCGATTCGCTCCGGGCCAGCCCGCGCACGCAGGGCGCGCTCACCACGCCGGTCATGGCCGCGCTGGTCAATCCGGGCTCACAGGCCGGCATGGTCTCGCTCTTCTTCCGCGAGAAGGCGTTCTGGACGTTCAGCCGCGGCCAGCGCCTGGGCGACCTGCGCCGCATGATCCGCGAGTACGGGCGGACGGCCGCCAACACCTTCCCGACGGGAACTCATTTCAAGGGCCCGGCGTATGGTTCGGATGTCAACCTGCCCGTCCCGACTGACGAGCAGAACAACCCGAACTTCCTGGCCTGCACCGATCGGCTCCCGTAGTTCGGTGTCGCAGGGAATGCTCGTGGAGTGAGGCGGGGGTGGGCGGTCAGTGACCGTCCTCCCCCGCTGTGCTCCGGGTGCGCTGTCGCCCGGGAGGTGGGTCATGAGGGTAGGGGATCGGAACAGGAGAAGGGCCGCTCCGCGGGCGATGCGGGTGTTGGTGCTCGTGCTGGCGATCGGTGCGGGCATGACCGCCCCGGCCGCCGCCCAGGGCGCCGCCCAGGGCGTGCGTGGTGACGGTGGCAGCGTCCGCGGGACCGTCCGCGGGACCGTCCGCGATCTGACGGGTCGTCCGCTCGCCGGCGCGCGCATCGCGGCGATCGGGCGCGATGTGGAGAGCGAGAGCGACGAGCGCGGCGCGTACGCCTTGGCCGGTGCTGGTGTCGGGCGCACGCTACTCGTCGCGCGCCGGATCGGCTTCAGGCCTGAGACGCTGAGCGTGGATGTCCCATCCACGGGCTCCACTGTGGCGGACCCGGTGCTCCGTCGGATCGCGATCCAGTTGGACGCGGTACTCGTGAACGGGCGCCGGGACCTGCGCGGGCCGATCGCCGGTTTTTACGAGCGCATGGAGCGGGGCAATGGCCGGTTCTTCACGCAGGACGGGATCGCCCGGCGCAATCCGGCTCGCATGTCGGACCTGCTTCGCGGCCTCCCGGGGCTGCGAGTTGAGCAGCGTCGAGGGGGAGTCCAACAGTTCCGGATCCGCGGTGCGTCGATCGCTCCACTCGTCTGGCTCGATGGTACGCCAATGGGAGCCGGCGAGGTGGACCTCGACAACTTCGACCCGCGGTCGTTCGCGGGCATCGAGATCTACAGCGGAGCGGCGACGGTACCGGTGCAGTTCGGCGGCAGCCGGACCATGTCCACCTCCGGTGGCGCCGTCGTGCTGTGGACCCGGCAGGGGACAGCTGGCCCCCCGCGCCGGAAGAAGGGTGCGCCGACGCCGGCGCTCCTCGTGGCGAGTCTGCTCGAGCGCGGGGAGGTACTCAGCGCAGGGAGTGTCGACGTGCCGGCTCGGCCCACCGAGGACCTCTCCGGTCGGCCCGTCTACCCTGACTCGCTGTACGCGGCCCGGCTACCAGGCCGCGTGGAAGTCGAGTTCGTGGTGGATGCCGACGGACGGGTCCGCATGGACACGTTCAGCGTCATCTCCACCACTCATCGCCAGCTCGGCGAGCCGGTGCGGCGGGCGCTCGAGCTGGCGGGATTCGTGCCTGCCGTCCGTGGCGGGCGACAGGTCTCGCAGGTGGTGCAGCTGCCCTTCGACTTCGTGCCCGACTCGGCCGCTGCCAAGCGCAAACCCAAAGACTGACAACAGCTTGTCCCATGTGGTGACGGTGGAGTAACTTGCCCTCGTCCCCGTTGCGCCTCAGCGTCCTCAGCCGTCTAGCCTTCCCAGACGAGCGAGTCCTAATACACGATGCGTTGGCCGTTCTTCAGGAATGGTGGGTTCCTCCCGGCGAGCGCGATCGCCGTGGATCTCGGAACGGCGAACACGCTCATCTACGTGAAGGGCGAGGGCATCGTCCTCAACGAGCCGTCGGTCGTCGCGATCGATCGTGAAACGCGACAGATCAAGGGCGTGGGTCTGGAAGCCAAGCGCATGATCGGACGCACGCCCGACGGCGTGATCGCGGTGCGCCCCATGAAGGACGGCGTCATCGCCGACTTCGACGTGACCGAGAAGATGCTACGGCGTTTCCTCGATCTGGTGATCCGCAAGGGGTTCTTCCCGATGAAGCCGCGCGTGATCGTCTGCGTGCCGTCGGGGATCACCGAAGTGGAGCGGCGTGCCGTGCGTGACTCGGCGCTCGGCGCGGGCGCGAAGGACGTCTTCATGGTCGCCGAGCCGATGGCCGCGGCGATCGGCGTGGGTCTCCCGGTGGAGACGCCGACCGGCAACATGGTGATCGACATCGGCGGCGGCACGACCGAGATCGCGGTGATCGCGCTTTCGGGCATCGTCTCCGACACGTCGATCCGTATCGGTGGCGACGAGCTCGACGCGGCGATCGTGCAGTTCATGCGCAAGAGCTACAACCTGTTGATCGGTGAGCCGACGGCCGAGCTCATCAAGATCCAGATCGGCTCGGCGGCACCGCTCGCGGAAGAGCGTGAGATGGAAGTGAAGGGCCGCGATCTCGTCTCCGGCATCCCGAAGACGGTGCGCGTGCACTCGGCGGAGATCCGCGAGGCGATCCAGGAGCCGATCCAGCAGATCGTGAATGCGGTGCGTCGTGCGCTCGAGATCACGCCGCCCGAACTCGCGTCGGACATCGTGGACCGCGGG
>JANOTB010000297.1:0-18860 GCA_031416115.1 Gemmatimonadota bacterium | reverse complement strand
TCGACGAACGCATACGTGGGATCGCTCCAGCCGCCGCCGAGGATGAAGTGCTGGCCGGTCGCGCCGGCCTCGTTGATGCACCATTCGCGCACATTGCCGGCGAGGTCGGAGACGCCCGCGATGCTGATGCCGCGCGGCACTCCCACGGCGAGTGGACCGCTCGATTCCATGTTGCTGTGAGTGACCACGAACCGCGCATAGCCCACGTTCGCGACGCGCGCCCAGTGATAGATCGTCGGCAGCGACTTGCCGGCGAACTTCGCATAGGCCATGGCCTCGTACCAACTCACGCCGCCCACCGGCATCTCCGCCTGCCCCGAGGCGTAGCTGCCACCTTCCCAACTCGCGGGCCCCGGCCGGCCGGTCCGATCGACAAATCGCTTCATGGCGTCGTCGAACGAGACGGTGCGAGCGCCGTCGCGGAATGGCGGCACCCAGAACGACCGGTCGCGGTACCCACCGGCGTCGACGAATGCTTTGTACTGCCGGTTGGAGACCTCGAACTGGTCGATCCGATAGTCGTTCAGCAGCACAGGGTCCGCGCCGTCGGAGCCGACCAGGAACGCGCGCTGCAGGTCGCCGGGGATCTGGATCATCTCGGGGAACTGCGCGCCCACCGAGTCGAGCGTGAGCGGGTATCCGGTGACGAAGAGGCTGTACGCCGTGCGGTAGCCCGCCTTCTGGAACCGATACATCCCCACGCGATTGGGCACGCGCACGGTGTCCGTGGGCGTGGTGCCGAGGTAGCGCCACAGCGAGGTGTCGGTCATCGATGCGCGATACACCATCACGCCCTCGGGCTCCGACGCCAGCACCATCGCGCGTGCGAACTTGGGCCAGAGGGCCGCGAGCGTGGAGTCGTCGGGCGCGGACTCCTGAATGCGCAGCGCGACCGCGAACGCGCTGTCATTCTCGGCGGCCTCGATCAAGCGCTTGAGTTCCGGCAGGCCGGTGCCCTGTACCCATCGGTCGCTCCGCAGCTTGGCCGAGCCGAAGAACGCGAGCAACGCGATCGCGGCGATCGTGGCGGCGATCGCCCACCGGCGCGCCGGAGTCGCCTTCGCACCCTCTGGTGCCGCGAGCGCGCCAGAGGGCGTCGCGAGTGACTCCAGCGCGATCAACAACTCGTCGGCCGTCTGGTAGCGCTTGGCAGGGTCCTTCTCGATGCAGCGCATCACGATCTGCGCCACGGCCGGCGGCAGGTCGGGCTTCGCCGTGAGTAGCGGGACCGGCGCGGTCGCGATCTGCGCAGAGATGATCGCCTGCGGCGTGCCGGTGAACGGCGGTTTCCCCGTGAGCATCTCGTACGCGAGGATGCCCACCGAGTAGATGTCGGCGCGGTGATCGATCGCGGGGTCGGCCGCCGCCTGTTCCGGTGCCATGTAGGCCGGCGTACCGAGCGAGATGCCGATGCTCGTGAGATCGTGATGCGCGTTGGCGTCACTCAGCGCCTTGGCGACACCGAAGTCGACGAGCAGCGCATGGCGGTCGGCGATCATGACGTTGTCGGGCTTGATGTCGCGGTGCACGATGCCCTGCCGATGCGCATGCGCGAGGCCGTCGACCACGTCGCGCAGGAGGCGCATGGCGTCGGACGGCGCGAGCGCGCCGTTGCGCGCGATCAGGCCGCGAAGCGAGTCGCCCTCCACGTACGGCATCACGTAGTAGAGCAGGCCGTCGGCCTCGCCCGAGTCGAGCAGCGGGAGGATGTGCGGCGACTGGAGCTTGGCGGCGATGTTGATCTCGCGCAGGAAGCGCGCGCCGCCGAGCGCTTGCGCGAGCTCGGGGCGGAGGACCTTGATGGCGACGACGCGGTCGTAGCGCAGGTCGCGCGCGAGATGCACGGTGGCCATGCCGCCGTGGCCGAGCTCGCGCTCGATCGCGTAGCGATCGCGGAGGGCGTTGATCAGTCGGTCGTGCGTCTCGCTCATGGCGAGACCGTGTCTGTCCGCGACTTGTTGTACGCCCAGCGCGCACCGAGCGGTGCGGTGACCCAGACGAGCGGCCCGCCGAGGAATCCGAGCATCGTCCCGCCGATCGCGGCAGGGATGGTGCCGTTCGCACCCTTGACGGCGCTGAACTTCACGACGCCATAGGTGGTGCCGCCGATCATGCCGATCGCGGTGGGGATGAACAGCAGAGTCTCGACGTTGGCGCCTCGCTCACTGCCCGCGGCGAGCAAGATGCCGGTGACGACGCCGACGCCGGTGCCGACCACCAAGCCCGCGAAGCCGGCGAAGAACTGCCCCGGGATCGCCTTGGCAGAGCGCCGCTCGAGTTCGTGGCCGCGCGCCTCGAGGAACTCCGCGCGCAGCGAGAGTTCATGCGCGTTGAACTCCTCGACATGCGCGATGCGCGGCGCGGGCGCCCACTGCGCGGCGGCGGGTACGGAAGCGATCGAGACGAACGTGAGAGCGATCAGCGCGTGGCGCATTGGGGGATCGGCTTGAAAAGGTGGACGTCGGGGCGGACGTTGGTCACGTTGCCCACGCCGTGGAGTCCGTCGCGCGAGACTCGAGGGCGCGGGAGAGTCGATCAGCGGTCTTGGTCACAGGCCAACGTTACGGGCGGAGCGGGAGCGAGGCCAGTGCCACGGGCGGTCCCACGTGGTAAGTTCTGCCTGCTTGCCGTCCCCACCCTCTCGGCGTGACGCGATGACCCTGCGCGACCAGCTCCAGCAGTCCCTCGGCACCGCCTACACGATCGAGCGCGAGCTCGGCGGTGGCGGCATGTCACGCGTCTTCCTCGCGGAGGACACCGCGCTCGGACGCAAGATCGTCGTGAAGGTGCTGCCGCCCGAGCTCACGGCGGGCGTGAACGTCGAGCGCTTCAATCGCGAGATCCTCCTCGCGGCCAAGCTGCAGCATCCGCACATCGTGCCGGTGCACACCGCCGGCGCGATGGACGGCCTGCCCTGGTTCACCATGCCGTTCGTCGAGGGTGAATCGCTGCGCGCGCGGCTCGAGCGAGGGACCGCGCTCTCCATCACCGAGACGGTGGGACTGCTGCGCGACGTGGCCAAGGCGCTCGCGTACGCGCACGAGCACGGCATCGTGCACCGCGACATCAAGCCCGACAACGTGCTGCTCACCGGCGGCTCGGCCACGGTCGCCGACTTCGGCATCGCCAAGGCGATCAGCGCGTCGCGCAACGACGGCGCGACGCAGGGGCTCACGCAGGTGGGGACATCGATCGGCACGCCGGCCTACATGTCGCCGGAGCAGGCGGCGGGCGATCCCGAGACCGATCACCGCGCCGATCTCTATTCGTTCGGCTGCCTCGCCTACGAGATGCTCGCGGGCCGTCCGCCGTTCGTGGAGAAGTCGCCGCGCAAGTTGCTCGCCGCGCACATGGGCGAGAAGCCGCAGCCGGTGAGCGCGCTGCGCCCGGACGCGCCGGCCGCGCTCGTCGAGTTGGTGATGCGCTGTCTGGAGAAGGAGGCCGACGCGCGGCCGCAGCAGGCGCGCGACCTCGTGCGCGTGCTCGAGACCGTGACCACCGGCGACGGATCGCAGGCGGCGATGCCGAGCGTGCTCCTCGCCGGCCGCGGGATGCTGCAGAAGGCGCTCCTGATCTGGATGGCCGCGACCGGTGCGGTGGCGATCCTCGCGCAGGCCGCGATCGTCGGCATCGGGTTGCCGACCTGGGTGCTGCCGGGTGCACTGCTCGTGATGACGCTCGGACTGCCGGTTATCCTCTGGACCGCGTACGTGCATCGCGTGGCGCGACGGGCGTACGCGTTCACTCCCGGTCACACGCCCGGCGGCACGCCGTCGTTGGCGCAGGGCAACATGGCGCAGGGCACCATGGCGACGATCGCACTCAGGGCGAGCCCGCACATGAGCTGGCGGCGCACCGCGCGCGGCGGTGCCATGGCGATGGGCGCGTTCGCGCTGCTCATTGCCGGGTGGATGGGACTGCGCGCGATGGGCATCGGCCCCGAGGGGTCGCTCTTCGCTTCCGGCGCACTGAGCGCGAGCGACCGACTCGTGATGACCGACTTCAGCGTGAGCGGCGCCGACTCGTCGCTCGGCCGCGTGGTGAGCGACGCGGTGCGCGCGGGGCTCTCGCAGTCGCGCGTGCTCACGGTGCTCTCGCCGGGCGACGTCGCCGACGGCCTGCGGCGCATGCAGCGCTCGCTCAGCGCGCGCGTCGATCTCGCCGCCGCGCGCGCGCTCGCGCTACGCGACGGCGCCAAGGGCGTCGTCGACGGTGACGTGACCGCAGTGGGCGGGAGCTACATCATCACGGTGCGGCTCGTCACCGCCGACTCGGCGCGCGAGCTCGCCTCGTACCGCGCGACCGCGAACGGCCCCGGCGAGGTGATCGCCGTCGCCGACGAACTCTCGCGCAAGCTCCGCACGCGCGCCGGCGAGTCGCTGCGCAGCGTGAACGGTTCGCGGCCGCTGGTGCGCGCCACGACCTCGTCGCTCGAGGCGCTCCGCAAGTACAGCGAGGCGGTCCGGGCGAACGACGTGGAGAACGACTACGGCAAGGCGATCCGCCTGCTGCGCGAGGCGACGACGATCGACACGCTGTTCACCGAGGCGTGGCGCAAGCTGGGTGTGGCCATGAGCAATCTCGGCCTGCGCGCCGCGCCGCGCGACTCGGCGCTCCGCCGCGCCTTCGCGCTGCGTGACCGGCTGCCCGAGAGCGAGCGCGACTATCTCACCGGGTACTACTACACGAGCGGGCCGGGCTACGACCGCGCGCGCGGCCTCGCCGCCTACGAGCGGATGCTCGCGCGCGGGGACAGCAGCGTCCTGATCAATCTCGGCAACATGATCCGCGAGACGCGCGACTATGCGCGGGCGGAGTCGCTGTTCGCCGCAGCGCGCACGAAGGACGCGAGGTTCTCGCTCGCGACGTTCAATCTCTGGTGGACGTACACGGCCGTCGGCGACGTGGCGCGCATGGATTCGCTCGCGCGGGTGCTCGAGCGCGCGGGCGGTGCCGACGTGTTCCTCGCGCAGCACAGGGCGTCGTCGGCCGGGCTGCGCGGCGACCTGCAGGCGCTGGACGCGGCGATCGCGGCCCGGATGAAGGTGCGCGACCCGAGCGATCCGACAGGGGCCGTGCTGCAGCACGCGCTCCTGAGCGGTCGGCTCGGCAAGTTCCGGGCGTCGGCGAACGCGCTTCGCGATGCGCAGCGCGTCGACTCGGCGATCGGTCGCACGCCGCACGCGATCCACCGCGCGATCGAGCGCCTGGAACGCGCACTCGAGGACGGGGCCGATGTGTCGGACGCGGCGCGCGCAGTGGAGGCGGAGATCGCGAGCGGCTCCGTGATGTCGCTGCCGGAGACCGATCGCCCCTACCTCGCGGCGGCCGGTCTGCTCGCGCGCGCCGGTCGCGCGTCGGTCGCGAAGGCACTCGTCGCCCGCTACCGCACGGAAGTGCGCGACACGGCGTACCTGCGCGAGTCGGAGCCGCTCGTGCGCCGCGCTCTCGGGAACATCGCCGAGGCCGAGGGACGCTGGGCCGACGCGGCTCGTGAGTTCCGCGCCGGCGACCGACTCGGGGACGTGCCGGCCGATGCCTGCGAGACCTGTCTGCCCCTGCGGATGGTGGACCTCTTCGCGACCGCCGGCCTGGCCGACTCGGCGATCGCGCAGTACGAGGCGTACCTCGCCACCCCGCTTGGCGGGCGAAAGCGGACGGGCACCGATCTGATTGTGCGCACGCCGACCGTGGAATCGCTCGCGAAGATGTTCGAGCAGCGGGGCGACACCGCGCGCGCGGTCGCGATGTATCGCGACCTGGTGGAGCGGTGGAAGGACGCCGACGCCGAACTGCAGCCACGAGTGTCGGCGGCGCGCCGGCGGCTCGAGGTGCTCACACCGGTCGAGCGCCCGCGTCCCTGAGGCGCGCCCACGCGATCGCCTCCCCGCTACGTCTCGCGCAGGAGCTCGGCGATCTCGATCACCAGCGGTTCGGTCGCGCCAGCGGGATGCCACCTCACGCGCGCGGTCTCATTGACGGGGAAGCGCGCGTCGGGAGTCCAGACCTCGACCAGCCGCCGGTCGACGTCGACGAGCCAGAGTGTGGAGACGCGCTGCTGCTGATAAAGCTTCCGCTTTTGGAATCGATCGAATCGCGCGGTCGACGGACTCAGGATCTCCGCGACGAGCACGAGGGAACGCATCCGAGTCCAGTCCCCCGTGATCGCCTCCGACTTGGGAACGACGAAGACATCCGGCTGCACGAGCGTGTCGGACCCCCAAGAGATATCCGCAGGGCTGGGCAGCGTCTCGAGTGTGCCGAGGGCGTCGCAGTAGTCGGCGAGCAGGCGCGCGAGCAGGAAGGCGATCCGCTGGTGTGTTCCGCGCGGCGCCGGCGTCACGAGCAACTCACCCCACACGAGTTCGCGGCGGGTCCCGTCGTCGGGGAGCGCCCGGACCATGTCGGCCGTGAAGTACTCAGGGGCGAGAGGCATGACCACAGGGTACGCTCGGCGGAAGGAGGGGCGCAAGACGCATCACCACGTTGCCGGTCACAGGTCACCCGGCACAGATTGCAGATTATGCGCCCACTTCATTTGATCCTACTCGCGGCCCTCACCGCCGCTCCACTCGCCGCCCAGCAGACCTACCCCACCGCCTGGGACCCCGCCCACCTCAACCGCCCCGACGTGAAAGCCGCGCTCGCACACTTGGAGCGCGGCTTCCCCAAGCAGGTCGACGAATGGATCCTCATCGCGCAGATGCCCGGCAAGTCGGGGCACGAGCAACAGCGCGCCTCCTACGTGCGCGCCGAGATGGAAAGGGCCGGCCTGCGCGTGACCAGCGACTCGATCGGCAACGTCACCGGCGTGCGCAAAGGCACCGGCGGCGGGCCGACGATCGTCTTCGCTGCGCACATGGACATCGTGCACTCGCTCGCGACCAACACCAGCGTGCGCCGCGTCGGCGACACGCTGCATGCGCCAGGCATCTTCGACAACAGCGCGTCCGTGGCGAACATGCTCGCGAGCATCCGCGCGCTCAACGCGGCGAAGGTCGTCACCAAGGGCGATCTCGTTTTCGTTGGGACGGTGCAAGAAGAACTTGGCCTGCGCGGCATGGCCTACTGGCTCGCGCACAACCCAAAGCCCGACCTGCTCATTGCCATGGACGGTGGGCTCGGTGCGGTAAGCTACGGTGCACTTGGCATTTATTGGACGCGGTATCGCTTCAAGGCCCAAGGCGCGCACACGCTGCGCTCGCGCGGCCAGCCCACGCCCGTGCTCGCCATGGCCGACGCCGTGCAGCGCATCTACAAGCTCCAGCCGCCGCCGCTCCCCAACGGCGCCGTGATCAACGTGGGCCAGGTGCATGGCGGGGAGATCTTCAACGGCATCCCGCAGGATCTCTTCTTCACCGTGGACCTCCGCTCGTCCGACCCCGCGCTGCTCGACTCGCTCGACCGCGCGATCACGCGCCTCGCGCAGGAAGCGGCCGACAAGGAGAAGGTCACGCTCGTGGTGGAGGCGGAGCAGAAGAACGGCGCCGGTGGCACCGCGCGCATGCTCGAGCCAGCGCGTCGGCACCCGCTCGTGCAGACGGCGATCGACATCCAGAAACAATTGAACGTGGACTTCGGTATGCCCGGCGCAGCGGAAGCGCTCGCGACCGGGAGCACCGACGCGAACATCGCCGTGGTGATGGGCATCCCGAGCATCGCCATAGGCCGCTCGCAGGGCGGCAACCAGCACACGCTCACGGAGTGGGCGCATTGGCCGAGCGCGTTGCAGGGGACCAAGCTCACGCTGCTGCTGGCGACGACGTTCGGGGATGGGGTGAAGGTGGTGCCGCCGCGGTTCGTTCCCTGAGGATCTAGTCGGCGCGAAAGAACTCCGCGATCTCGATCACGAGTGGCTCGCGGATTCCGACCGGGTGCCAAGTGACACGCGCCGTCTCGATCGTGGGGAAGCGCGCGTCCGGTGTCCACACCTCGACCTGTCGGCGACCGGTGTCCACGAGCCAGAGCGTTCCTACGCTGTTGTCCTGGTACAGCCGTCGCTTCGATGTGCGGTCGTGGTGCGCCGTCGATGGGCTGAGGACCTCGACCACGAGGTCGATCAAGGTGACCGCTCGCCAGTCATCGCTGCCCGCCTGCGATGGATGCACGATGAATACGTCCGGCTGAACCAGGCTGCCGGAGTTCCATGAGACCGCGGCCGGGCTCGACATCACTTCGCCGAGCCCATATTGGCGGCAGTACTGCTTCAGCAGAAAAGCGAGATTCCCGGCGACCCGTTGGTGCGTTGCCTGCGGCGGGGGGCTCACCAGCAACTCCCCGTGCACGACCTCGTAGCTCTGCCCGTCTTCGGGGAGCGCGAGGACCATGTCGGCCGTCCAGTACTCGGGCGCGAGAGGCATGAGCACAGCGTACGCTCGGCGGGAAGGTAGGCGCAAGAGGACACGCGCCGATCATAGCGATCGATCGGATCAGATCCGTCATCGTGATCTTGCCTGAGTCAACTTTCGATGGCGCGAAGTAAGGAATCTCGGCGATGTCACCAAGTGGCAACCAACGCACACTGACCGCGTGGGCGCACTGACCGAGCGCGTTGCAGGGGACCAAGCTCACGCCGCCGCCGCTGCCGCTGCTGCTGCTGGCGACGACGTTCGGGAATCGGGTGAAGGTTGTGCCGCCACGGTTCGTGCCTCAACGCGCGCTGCGCGGCAGTGATCCTTGCGTAAACATGTAGTACGCAGTATATTACTCTTTAAGCAAGAATAATGTGATATAACGCAGTTTACGGCATATTGTAAGATTTCAATCGCAACAACAAGCAGGCCCACCATGCGCATCAGCGAGACCAGCACAACCATAGAAATCCTGCAGGAGATCGGCGCGCGCCTCCAGGTGCTCCGACTGCAGCAGAACATCACCGCGGCACAGTTCGCGAAGCGCGCCGGCGTAAGTCTGCGCACCGTGAATCGCGCCGAGGCAGGGGAGAATACAAGCCTCGAAACGACGATCCGTTTGCTGCGCGCCGCCAACCGACTCGGCGCACTCGAAGCGTTCCTTCCAGTACCGCTCGTCTCTCCACTGCAATTGGCCAAGATGCGCGGGCATGAACGCCAGCGCGCCAGCTCACCGCGCAAGAGCACCGTGACCGCGGAGTCCCTCGCTCCCCGAGACCGCAGCGATCGTGACTCCGGCTGATCGCGAACGCACCCGTCGTCCCTCGCGTCGCGTTGCGACTGGCGGTGCGGAGTTCGCGGTCGCGAACGTGTCGCTCTGGGACCGGTTCGTGGGCGCGGTCTCGGAGGACCGCTCGGGGCGCATCGTATTCGAGTACGACGAGACGTTTCGCCGCTCCGGTTTGGAGATCTCGCCCGTGCACCTGCCGCTCTCGCGGAGCGGGCCGCAGGAGTTCGCCGAACTCCGCCGCCTGAGCGCGTTCAATGGATTGCCCGGCGTACTCGCCGACGCACTGCCCGACGCCTTCGGCAATGCGGTCATCAAGCGCTACTTCGAGGAGCGCGGAGAAGCCGACAAGGCGTTGAGCCCGGTGCAGAAGCTGATGTACATGGGCGGTCGGGCCATGGGAGCTCTCGAGTTCGGTCCGGCACTCGGCGGGCGCGCCGGCGTGGCGGCAGAAGAAGCGCTCTCGGTCGCCAGCCTGGTGGAGGCGGCAAGACGCGTGATCGAAGGCGACCTCAACGTCGCGGTCCCCGAGATCATGCAGATCGCGGCATCGGCGGGCGGGGCGAGAGCCAAGGCGCTCATCCTCTGGAACCGACCGCTCAACCGCGTGCGCTCCGCGTTCGCGCAGGCCCTCGCGGGTGATGAGCCCTGGCTGATCAAGTTCGACGGCGTCACCGAGGGCACCGGCGGCCCCGCGGTGCGCGAGGACGTGCGGCCCGGTCCCTATGGACGGATCGAGTACGCGTACTCGCGCATGGCCCGAGCAGCGGGCATCGACATGACGGAGACGTACCTCCTCCACGAGCGTGACTACGCGCACTTCATGACGAAGCGGTTCGATCGCGCGCCCGGGGGCCGACTGCACCAGCACAGTCTGGGAGGGTTGCATCACGTCGACTACAACGAGCGCCTCGCCTTCTCGTACGAGGAGTATCTCCGGACACTGCGGACGCTCGGGCTTGGTCAACCGTCGGTCGACCAGGCATTCCGGCGCATGGTCTTCAACCTCGCCGCGATCAACCAGGACGATCACGTCAAGAACTTCGCGTTCCTCATGAGTCCCGAAGGTTCATGGAGCCTCTCACCCGCGTTCGACGTCACCTTCGCGCGAGGCAGCGAGTGGACGCGGACCCACCAGATGACCCTCGGAGGCAAGAGCGACGACTTCACGCGAGACGACCTTCTCGCGCTCGGGGCGACGATGGATCTGCCCAACCGCGGTGCCCGGATCATCGATGCGGTCGAGGAGTCGCTCGCGCACTGGGAGCGGCTTGCCAGGGATACGGGGCTCGAGCGAGCGTGGATCGACAGGATCGCCGGGCTCTTTCGCCATTTCGCATAGAAGCGCGAAGCTCACATCACGCCGCATGGTGCGCACGTCATACGAACGGCGCCAGGTCGACAAGGCGCAACCCAGGGATGCGCTCGAAGTCCTTCCTGTCGAGCGTGGCGACCGCATGCCCGTTCGCGAGTGCCGTCGCGGCGATGAGCAGGTCGTGCAGGCCGATCATCTCGCCATGTCGCAGCAGATGCGCCCAGAGATCCGCATGCCGGCGCGCCTCGACGGTACCGAACGGAAGCACCGGCAGGTGCGACGTGATCGCGTCCACGAACGCCGCACGACGCATCCGCAGGTCGGCGCGTGCGGTGCGCAACGATCCCTGCAGCAACTCGGAGATGGTGATCGCGGCGATCCCGACGAGATCGACGGCCTGATCGTCGAGCAGACGGGGCATCGACAGCGTTCCCCGCTCCGCGGCGATGAGGACCGAGGTGTCGAGGATCACTCCCAAGGATCGACCTCGGGTGGATACGAGTCGCGTGCGGCGCGAATGTCCGCCTCGAAGAGCTCCGCCTCCTCTGGCGTGAGGTGCGGCAAGCTCTCCCAGATGCGTGCGAACTCGCGGGCGGGCATCAGCCGTGGCGTGATCGGCGTCCCGCCCGTCAGATAAGAGGACACCGCCTCGCGTACGATCGCCGAACGGGCGGTGCCCCGTTGGGCAGCAGCGCGGTCGAGCGCGTCGGCGAGGGCGCCGGGGAGGCGCAGCGAGACGTAAGCGTCCTTCTCCATGGCACATTATGCACTGTGGCACAATGTAACACAACACCGGAATGCCGCCGGTAGGTGCGACGTGATCGCGTCTACGTCGTCCGACGCATGGCGTGCACGTGCGGCCCGGCGCATCCTCATCGCGCGCAGTCCACCCGATGACCTCCGCCCCAGCCGAGCATGACCCCTTCGATCAGTCGGATGACCCGCCTTCTCGCCTCCGCGATCGCCTGCGCGCTCGCGGTGCCCACGCTGGCCAGTGTGCTGCACGCACAGCCCACGACGACCGCACGACGCGAAGGACTCTCGCTCTTTCTCGGTATCGGGTGGACCGATCTCGCCGGCACCGCTTCGGAGGGTGCTGCAGGCGGTGGCAGCTTCGGCCTGGCGTACGAACGCCCCTTGGGATCTCGCGTCGGACTGCGGGTGGAGGGATCGATCCACGAGCTGCGCGCCGACCTTGGCGAGACCGGCGACATCTTCTCGCTGCCGACCACCCTGAGCGCGGTGCGATTCGGACTCGGCCTGCAGGCGCGGCGCTATTCGAAGGGTGCGGCCTTCATCGGTGCGGGCCTCACGGTGAGCGCGAACAGTAGTTGCGTCGTGGACACCGAAGGTGGCCCCGGCTTCTTCGGTGGGTCCACGGAGGAGTGCGAGGAGTTCCCTTATTTGGCGCTCCGGCCGCGCTCCGGCGTGCTCGGCACGGTGCTCACCGCGGGCGTGCAGCGCGGGCGGTGGGAGTACGAAGTGCGCTACGATCAGGCGGTGACGCCGACCATCGACACGGACGTCGGACCACTGCGTGGCCGCAGCTTCGCTGGTGTGGCGACCTACCGATTCGGTGCGCGCCCGGGCGCTGCGGGCCGACGGCAGCCCAACGACATGCGACCCGCGCCGTCAGCCGCGCCGTCATCCGCGCCGTCAGCACCGCGATTCGCGCATCAAGCGGGCATCTCCGTTGCGGGATTCGTGCTCGGGATCGCCGCGGGGGCGGGACTCGGCGCGCTGAGCGCGAGTGTTTCGGACGACGGGGACAACGTCGACCAGGTGGCATCGGGCATCTTCGCGGGCGCGATGCTGGGGCCGGCGTTCGCGCTGCACATGGATGGCAAGCGACATGGACGGCGCGCGAACTTCCTCGCGACCGTCGTCGGCTCGTTCCTCGGCACCGCCCTCGGCGTGATGGCCGCCTACGGCGCCGACGAGGGCGCCATCCTCCCGATCCTGTTGGTGAGCGGCCCCGTGGGTGCGACGGTGGGCTATCGCCTCACCGATCGAGTGCGCTGAGGCGCGGCGGCAACTGCGCGTCAACCCAATGTGAAGAACGCTGGCCCCCACGGCCACACTCGCTCACCGCATGGTCCGCCTGCGTACGGTGTCTCGCTCAAAGCAGACGCCCTTCCCCGCGGCTCCGCGCTCAGACGTCGGCGAACAGCTCCGCCAGGTCGATCGTGAGCGGGCCCTGCGCACCCGCCGGGTGCCACACGACGCGAGCGGTCTCGAGGCTCGCGAAGCGCGCCTCGGGAGTCCATACCTCGACGACACGTCGATCCGCGTCGATCATCCAGATGGTCCCGACGCCGCGCTCCTGATAGAGCCGGCGCTTCTGCTCGCGGTCCTGCCTGGCGGTCGACGGACTCAGGACCTCGGCAACCAGCACGAGCGTGCGCATGCGGGTCCAGTCGAGTGTGGCCGCCTCGACTCTGGGGACGACGAAGACGTCGGGCTGCACCAGCGTGTCGGCGCTCCACGAGATGTCAGCGGGGCTCATCCACACCTTGAACGAGCGGGACTCGCGGCAAGCGTCGGAGAGGCGGACGTGGAGTCGCTCGACGATGAGCTGATGCAACGCCCGCGGCGCGGGCGTCACGAGCAACTCCCCATGCACCAACTCGTAGCGATTGCCGTCGTCCGGAAGAGCGCGCACGGCGTCGGCCGTCCAGGCCGGGGAAGCGAGAGGCATGACCATAGGCTACGCTCGGCGGCGAAGAGGGCGCAAGAGTTCACGCGCCGAGTGTAAGTCGAAAATTCCCGGTCTTGGCATCACATTGCCGCAGCCATGAGCAAGCCGTGGCGTGCATGTGACGCGCTACCAGCCCCCGCCACCCCCCGAACTCCCACCGCCGCCGCACCGAACGCGCGGAACCACTTGTCGGCCTCGCGCCCAAGCCCGAACGCGATCACATACGGGAACCAGGCGTCGCGCAGCTGAGGCTGCTCCTTCTGCAGTTCGTCGCGAAAGAACCGCCGTGCCGCCGCGAGTCGCATGCGCACCGCCACACGCTCGGCCGACACGCGCGACGCGGCCATGTTGCAGATGGAGTTGAAGCACGCTGCGATCAGCACCGCGACACCCGCAAGCATGAATGCGCCAACGGCAGGCGCCGCCCGCACTGCCCTCGGCCTACCGACGCTGTTCACCGTTTCGTGCGGTCCGGCCTCAACTCCGCTTCGATCTCCTCCACCGTCGGCAATACCGACTTCAACTGCGTCGGCAACGCCCGCGTCAGTTCGTACGTCGAGATGCCGATCGGCTTGTCGATGCCCGCGAAGCTGTACTCTGCCAAGAGCTGGTCGCGTGTTTGGCAGAGGATCAGGCCGATCGTCGGGGCGTCGGTCGGTTGCTTGAGCCGGTCGTTGATGACGTTGCAGTAGAAGTTCAGCTTGCCGGCATGTTCCGGCTTGAACTTGCCCTTCTTCAACTCGATGACGACGTACGCCCGCAGGCGCAGGTGGTAGAAGAGCAGGTCGATGTAGTAGTCCTCGTCGCCGACATCGAGGCGATGCTGCCGGCCGACGAAGGCGAAGCCCTGGCCGAGTTGGATCAGGAATTTCTCCAGATGTCGGACGAGCTCGGTCTCGAGTTCGCGCTCCTGGAATGGCTCGGTGAGGGTGAGGAAGTCGAAGATGTAGGGTCTTGAGCGTTTGCTGTGCGAGGTCCGACTGCGGCGGGGGGAGCAGGGCGGCGAAGTTGGAGATGGCCTTGCCCTGCCTGAGGTGCGCGCCTGCCGCGATCTGCATACTGATGGCGTTGCGGCTCCAGCCGTTGGCGAGGGTCTGCTCCATGTACCAGTGGCGGGTGGGGAGGTCGGGGACCTTGTCCATGAGAATGACGTGATGCGCCCACGGCACGGCCCAGAGAAGCGACTCCTGCAATCGTGCCACCGCCTGTGGCACTTCTGGCGACGCGACCACCGTTGTAGCGAACTGGTCCGGATAGTCGCGATGGAACGCCAACATCCGTTTGATGTTCCGCTCGGAGAAGCCCTTGAGTGCGGGCAGCTCGCTCTTGAGTTTCAACGCGAGGCGGGGAATGACCGCTGCGCCCCAGCCTTCGCGCCGTTGACGATCGGAGACGATCCGACCGATATCCCAGTACAGCTGCACCAGTTCGGCATTTACCGCCCGCACTGCCCGGCTCTGAGCCGCGTGGATGCAGCCCTTCACGTCCGCCAGCAGCGCCGTGAAATCGGCGCCGTTGGCGGAAGTCCCTTCTGTTGCGGCGATGGAGTGAGGCACGACCACAGGTCACGCTCGGGCAGGAAGGTGGCGCGAGAGTTCGCGCACCGATTGTAAGGCGTTCGTGCACCCGTCTCACGCATCGAAATACCGCGACCATACGCCACTGATGACACGCGTACGCGCGCCTAATCCTGTTCCCCGCGTTCCTCGGCTCGCTCCGCCGCCCACGCCACCAGTCGCTCGCGGTAGTACTCCTGCAACTGCGGATACGACACGGAGCGGAGCGTGTTGCCGTCGTCGCTCCAGACGAAGTCGTCGACGTTGCGGAGGTCGTCGTTCTCGTGGAGGTCGAGCTCGGCGCCGGTGGCGGAGTCGGTGCGGGACGAGTGCGGGGTCGAAGGCGAACGGCAGTCTGATGCGTGGCTGCCGCTCGGTGTTTCGGGCTGGTCTTTGGATTATGACGCGCTGGTCGCGTGTGCGCGGGAGGATTCGAGCCTGACGCATCCGAATCCGGCTTGCATATCGAACCTGGCGAGCCGCAACAGAACGCCGATGTCGAGCGCTACAAGAAGAAGAGTCCCCCCGACAGCCTCGGCCGGGTGCCGTCGCTCCACTTCCTGCCGAGGATCACTGCACGCCTGAAGTCCCAGTCCCCACTATCTACCTGACGGGGGAGCTTACCGCCTGACTGGTTGCATCCGCGCGGCGGCCGGGCAATGCTGCGCGGCCTCGTTGGTTGAGTCGAGCGTCGTCGGCTGCGGCAGTCCTGTGCGGCCTGCTGCTTTCGATCGTCAGATGCGCTCCACCCCGAGCGACACGAGATACTCAAACGTTTCATCATAGAACGCCGGCAACCGCGTATGATCGGTTGCGTCGCCCGGCGGAATGAACACCGCCATCCCCTGCCGCGCCCTCGTGAGCAGCACGCGATAGGCATTCAGGAGATACCGCTGGTCCGCCTCCTTGTGGACCTGCTTCCATTTCCCGCCGTGGAACTTCCGGTGCAGCCACTCGCCGCCGCTCATGCGGAGGTCCGCGTCCCACGTCGCACAGATCCAGTCGAGCTCGAGCCCCTGCACCTGGAACTCCGTGGCAGCGTCCTCGAGATAGAATGACGACCGCGTGTCGTCGCGCTCATCGAGGAACCAATGAACCGGATCGATGTCCACACGGACGTCAATCGCGTGTGGTTTCAATCGCTCCGCCTGTGAGGAAGCCACGAGGCCATAGCGCTCGCTCCCGCGGGCCTGCGCGCGCACCCACGCCTTCGCGCGGTCTAGATCGCGCGTAATCACGAGCGGATACCGCACCCGCAACTCCTTGTAGAGCATACGTGCCGCGTCTCGATCGTGGTCCAGCACCGCCTTCACAAACCCCGATACGCGCTCGGCGCGAAAGGAGCGCATCGAGACGGAGAGATGCAGTTCGTCGCTCCAGACAACGTGTGCGCGGCCGGTTAGTGCCTTGATGGCCTCTCCTGCGCCGAACTCGGTGTCGGTGAGCCGGCTGGAGATGTAGACATGCCAGTGCGGAAAGGCATCGCGGACGGCGTCGAGCCACGCCTGAATGCCGGCCTCTCCATCATGGATCTCTTGCCCTCCCCCCACCAAACAGACCGCCACGGCCCAGTCGGTGCGGCGATCCATATACGATAGCTGGAACTCGGGCTCCGACATCGCGAAGTTCGGTATCCCCTTCTTGGCCTTCATAAAGCGCGCCGTCTTCTCACGATTCCATGCACGCTGCGCTTCGTCGAAGACGACCACGTGGTCTACTGGCGGCGCGTTCGAGTCGCGAATGCCGTCGTCGCGGAAGTGATGCACGTTTTGGATAAACGGCTTCACCTGCTGGCCGACTTCCTTCTTGGTGACGCGCTTCTTCTCGAGCCTCAGCCGAGCGATTTCATCCCGCGTGAGCGCTTCGTGAAGCACTTTCACGAGCGGACCATTGCCTGAGAGGAAGACGGCGTGGGTCGGGTCCTCTTTCACGGCGCGCCGGTGTCGGGTGGCGATATTGAGACCGACCAGCGTCTTTCCCGCACCGGGGACTCCGGTAACGAAGACGATCGCCTTCCACCCGTACCGCTGCGCGTCGACGATGACCTTCTCGACGGTTCGTGACGTTACGCCGAGGTTCTTTGCGCTGGCGTCGCTGCGCGAGATCGCCTCGACGGAGTGGCGCGCGTAGAGCGCGCGCGCTGCCTGGACGATTGTTGGTGTCGGCTCGTATGCTTCACGGCCCCATGTCTCACCGAAGAGTGTGGGGCCGTCGGCCCGGGCAATCGCGTCAAGCAGTGCTTGACGGAGCCCCGCGGCGTTCACCCTCCGAGGCGCTCGCACTCCGTCTGGGTGAGGCGCGGGCCAATCCGCATCGGCTCGACTCGCCTCAGTTGCGACCAGTAGTGGATAGATCGAGGCGCTGTGGCTGCCCCTGTGGAAGTTCTTCAGGTCGAGCGCGTAGTCCCAGGCTTGTTCGACGTCCGCCGGGAGGTACTTCGTTGCGCCTATCTTGAACTCGAGGGGGATCAGCGCACTACCGCTGACCACGACGGCGTCGATGCGGCTGCCGAGCCGTGGGACGTCAAACTCCAGGAAGACGTGGCCCGTGACTCCAGCGAGAGCGGCGCGGAGGAGACTGACTTCCTCCGCCCACGCGCGGACTTGAGACGGTTCGACCGCCCCACGGCTCGCCTGCGTGAGAACTCCTACGATCTCGGCGACGGAGGTCGGGAGGAAGGACTCGATGGAGGCAGCGTAGTATGCTGAAGTGCGGGAGGGGGCGTCGGGCACTCCGAATGTTGAGGGCACGCACGTGGGATCGCCAGGTGCTGAACTCTAAAGGGCATTTTCACGCCTCCACCCCTCCCGCCGCCTTAAACTGCAGGATCGAGGTGATCTACTCGGCAGCCAATCGGGGGTTGTTCCCCTGAGCCCTTCGGTCGCCTCTAGGACGACCGCTTGGACCAGTATGCCAAGTGTCATGGAGCAGTCGCGGGCGGACCCTCAGGCATGACTGGACCGCTACGCGGATATCCCGAGGGTACGCATTGCCATCAGCTTCATCTCGGCGAAGCGCTCCTCAAGAAACGCGACAAACTCCTCACGAGTTAATTGGTCGCGACCACTCTTGTCTCGTGGGATGGCTGCACTTTCGACCTTTAAGAACACGAGCCGCTCAATCGCCTTCCGCCTTCTTGCACGGTCGGCGGCGGGAATCTTCGCGAGGTACTGCGCAAGATCGTGCTTGCTCTTTTCTCGGTTGGTCTCCCAATCGAATAAGGCGAGGTTCGATACGGCGCTGATCGGCCATCCGTTCGTGTCGGCGGTCGCAGGTCCAACCAACCGTGATACCGGGAAGATGTGATCGAGTTCGAACGTCGTCTTCTTCTCTTCCTTAACAGTCAACGTGTCGGTATAGACGTATTTCAGGAAGAGCTTCGCCGCGGAAGTCACGTATGCTCGGCTTCGTTGACTCAGCTTGATCTGGTCTGCGAACCACTGACCCAAGACGCCATCAAATTCGTGTGCGGAGAATCTCTGAAGGTAGTGCCGAGAGGGCGCCGGCTCGCTCTCGCTGGATTTTTCTCCATCGTCTGACGTGTCCCACACCATTCGAAATAGCCGAGAATCGCCAGAGCCTTTCCAGTTCTGTTGCAGAACATCAACGAGGTAGTGTTGCGGAAGCGCCAGTGCCAACTGTTTCCGATCTGCCTTTGAGTCGGGAAGCTTTGCCCACGACACTGGGTCGTACGATCCGCTTATTGCGCGCGCAATCATGGACGCAATCTGCAAATCGGTATGGGCGCCACCCGAGAGAGCGCTTTCCGAATTCAACTTCAACTCTATGTAGGGCGCCAGCACTCGATTCACGAACAACACTGACTCGAGCAGCGCTTTCTCAAACAGCGTGGCGTCAATGGTGTTCTTCTTGTTCCGATAGAATGCGCGCGGAAGCTCCTTCATCTCGGACAGCTGAAGGCGATGACCGACCGTAGCGAGAGCGAAAACGACTGACTCTAGCGCAACTGCATCGCTGTTTGAGCCGAACAGGAGCGGAAACTTGTCTGATAGGTATTTGCCAAGACCGAACAGATAGTCGAAAAGGCTAAGATGCTCCGGGGTTCCATCCGCCTTCACGCCAGCGATCGAGATGTTCTCGCGCGACATCAGCGTTGAGTAGCGCTTCTTGATTGCGTCGAGCACTTGGACGT
>JANOTB010000296.1:0-3617 GCA_031416115.1 Gemmatimonadota bacterium | reverse complement strand
CGTCGAGGAACTGCTCGAGCTCCCCGACCTCGACGCGGTGATCATCTCGACGCCCAACCATCTGCACGAGGTGCATGTCCTCTCCGCGCTCCGGGCCAAGAAGCACGTGATGTGCGAGCGTCCGCTCGGACTCAACGCGCGCGCGGTCGAGCGGATCCTCGCGGCGTCGGAGAAGGCCAAGCGGGTCGTGATGGTCGCGAACAACCACCGCTTCCGCCTCGACGCGCAGGCACTCGATGCGTTCGTCCGCAGCGGCGAGCTCGGCAAGGTGCGGTCGGTGCGCGCTGGCGCCTACCGTCGTCGGGTGCAGCAGGCTCCGTGGCGGCTCCGTCGCGCCGAGTCGGGGGGCGGCGCGTTCCTCGAGCTCGGACTGCCGCTGCTCGACCTCGCAGGGTGGTTGCTCGACTTCCCGCGTGTCGAGCGTGTGAGCGCGTCAGTCGAGCGTGCGAAAGGCGCCAACGCCGTCGAGGACTCCGCGATCGTGTTCTTCGAGTGTCAGGGCGGCTTCACGGTCTCGATCGACGTGCACTCGAACTACATCGGCGAGGACCAGCGTTGGTGGTTCGAGCTCGTCGGCACGAAGGGCTCGGCACGGCTACACCCGCTGCGTCTGATCAAGGAGATCAACGGTGTGCCGGTCGATGTCTCACCCAGCGGCGCGCAGACGAGGGACACGGCCTTCATCCAGAGCTACCGCTCCGAGCTCGCGCACTTCGTCTCGGTGGTGCGCGGGGATACGCCCTACGATCCGCCGCGCGATCAGGTCCGCGTCTACAAGTTGCTCGATCTCATCTACAAAGCGGCGGACGATGCGAAGGAACTGCGCCCGTGAGGCTGTTGTGCGCGCTCCTGCTGACGCTCACCGTCCGGACCGCCGGGGCCCAGCGGGTCGGTGCACCCACCGACCCCTTTCCGTTCGGGGGCGAGAACCTGCGCGTCTCGGTGCTCACGTTCGGACCGGGTGACGAGGTCTTCGAACGCTTCGGTCACAACGCGCTCCGCATCACGGACGCGGTCACCGGAATGGATCTCGCCTACAACTGGGGGATGTTCTCGTTCGACGATCCCGACTTTCTCGTGCGCTTCTTCACCGGCGACACGCGCTACTGGGTGGAGGCGTTCCCTGCGAGCTGGTTGATCGAGGCCTACATCGCGCGGGACCGCGAGGTGCACGAACAGGTGCTTGCGCTCACCGTGGAGCAGCGGACCGCGCTCGCGGCCTCGGTCACGCGCAACGCGCTGCCGGCGAACAAGTACTACCGCTACGACTACTTCCTCGACAACTGCTCCACACGTGTGCGCGACGCACTCGACGCGGTGCTCGGCGGTTCACTCCAGCGGCGCTTCTCCGTGCTCCCCACCGCGTGGACGTTCCGCTCCGAGTCGGTGCGGCTGCTCACACCGGCGGGGCTCGCGCAGGCGGGTGGAGACATCGCGCTTGGCCCCAAGGCCGACGTCGCGATCACTGCGTGGGAATCGATGTTCATCCCGATGCGGCTGCGAGACTACCTGCGCGACGTCACGGTGCCCGCAGCGGACGGCACGCCCGTCCCGTTCGTGATCGGGGAGGAACTCATCTACCAAGCGAAGCGCGCGCCAGAACCGACCGAGCGCCGCGGACTGACGATCGGACCCTGGGGCCCGATCCTCGGTGCGTGGATGCTCCTGCTCGCGCCGCTGAGCGTCGCCGCACGACGGCGCACACGCGTTCCGGCCGCGGTCATGGCCGCCGCGTGGTACGGTCTCACCGGCCTGATCGGCCTGATCCTCGTTGTGATGTGGATCGGTTCCGGTCACAAGTTCTGGTATGGCAACTTCAATCTGTTGCTCGTCTCGCCTCTTGGGCTCGTCGCGGCGGTACCGGTGGCGCGTGCGATCCTGCGCGGCCTGGTCTCGCCCCTCGCGCGATGGCTCGTGATCGCGATGCTCGGGCAGTGCGCGCTGGCGCTGCTGCTCGCGCTTGCGGGGCCGCAGCAGCTCGCTGGTCCGCTGCTGCTCACGTTGCCCGCGCACCTAGGCCTCGCGGTGACGCTCTGGCGACACAGGGTCGTGGCGGCCATGCCCGCCACGCCCGGCGCGACACCCCCCGCCACGCCGCTCGCGGAGTCCGCCTGACCGCGCTCGGCGTCGCACGCGGACTCGCGGCCGGCGTGGATGTCGGCGGGACCTTTACCGATTGCGCTGCGATCGCCCCCGACGGCGTGGTGCACGCGCGCAAAGTGCTCACCACGCCGGAGGACCAAGGACTCGGCGTGGTCGCCGCGCTCGAGGCGCTCGGTGACTCGTTGGGCGCGGTCACGCGCCTCGTGCACGGCACGACCGTCGTGACCAATCTCCTGCTCGAGCGCACGGGTGCGCGCGTCGTACTCTGCGCGACCGCAGGTGCGACCGACCTCCTTGAGCTGCGGCGACAGGACCGTGTTTCGCTGTACGATCTTTCGGCGCAACATCCGGCAGCGCTCGTCGCACCGGCCGAGGTGGTCGCGGTCGACGAGCGTCGCACCGTGCGCGGCGTTGAGCGTGCCCTCACCGACGCCGAGGCCGAACGCGTGGTCCACGCCGCGCTCGCGCTCCAGCCCGACGTGGTCGTGATCTCGCTGCTGCACGCCTACGCCGACGACGCGCATGAGCGCCTGCTCGCCGCGGCGTTCCGGGCGGCGGCCCCGGACCTCACGGTGGTCGTCGCGACCGGAGTGTTGCCGGAGATCCGCGAGTACGAGCGCACTGCGACCGCGGTCGCCGAGGGCTATGCTCGGCCGGGTGTCGAGCGCTATCTCGATCGACTGGGTGACCGGCTCCGTCGCGCGGGATTCCCGGCGCCAGCGGTGATGACGTCGAGTGGTGGCATGCGCAATGCCGCCGACGCGGCGCAGCATGCCGCCTCACTCGCGCTCTCCGGCCCCGCAGGCGGCGTGGTCGGCGCGGCCGCCGTGCTGCGGGCTGCGGGGATCGCCAACGCGCTCACGATCGACATTGGTGGCACGAGCGCCGACGCGGGGTTGATCCTCGCGGGCGAACCGTTGGTCGAGCCGGGCGGCAGCGTCGCCGGTGTGCCGATCGCACTGCCGCGCGTGCTGGTCGAGACGGTCTCTGCCGGAGGCGGTAGCATCGCATGGGTCGACGAAGGCGGCGCATTGCGCGTCGGTCCCCGCAGCGCCGGTGCGCGACCCGGACCAGTGGCGTTCGGCCGTGGTGGTACCGAGCCGACGGTCACCGATGCACAGGTCGTGCTCGCGCGCATCGGCGCCGGCGGGTGGAGCGGCGGCGTGGCGCTCGACCGCGTGGCCGCGCATGCGGCGGTCGCGCGTCTCGCCGCGCGACTCGGTGCGACGGTCGACCGCACCGCTGCCGCGATCGTCCGCGCTGCCGACGCCGAGATGGCGAGAGCTCTCAGACGAGTGAGCGTGGACCGTGGTGTCGATCCGCGCGACTGCGCGCTCGTCGGTTTCGGTGGCGGCGGTCCACTGCACGCGTGTGCGCTGGCCGATGCGCTCGGCATGCGCACCGTGCTCGTGCCGCCGTTCGCCGGTGTGCTCAGTGCCGTGGGGCTCGCGATCGCGCCCGAACGGCGCGAGGTCGCGGCGAGTCTGCTCACACGAGCATCAGTGCTCGACGCG
>JANOTB010000295.1:0-3137 GCA_031416115.1 Gemmatimonadota bacterium | reverse complement strand
CTCCACGCGATCTGCGTGCTCTGTGGCGCACCCGCGAGCCGGAACCAGCGACTCATCGACGGCAAGCCCGCCGCCTACGATTCACCGACCGTCATGATCGGTGGCGCCGAAGCGTACGAGGCGCGGTGCCGGGCGTGCCACTCGGTCGCGCCGGGTGACTCGGGGCAGCTCAGGCTCGACTCCGGCGGCTGAGCGGTCGTCAGCGTCCACGATCTTGGCGTGCCCCAGCGAGCTGTCCGCGCGAAAGTCGCGGAGCCGTTCAAAGGCCCTGATGAACGTGTCCTGCGTGAAGTCCCGCGCGAGGGTCTCGTCCCCTGCCATGCGCCAGGCCAACCGATAGATACGATCCACGTGCGCGTCGTAGAGCTCACGCTCCGCCTGCACGTCCCCCCGCAACACGGCAGCGATGATCTCGAGGTCGGTCACGTCATGGGGGGTGGGGCGCTCGCTCGTGGACGACCCAGAGACAAGCGCAGGGCGAATAAGGTTGCGTGGCAAGCGGGCCCCGGTGTCGGGGAGTCGCCTACAGCGGCCTGCCCTTGAGCCGCATGAGGAGCGCGCGGATCTTCAGCGGCGTGTTCACCTCGGTCGGGACCAGGGAGAGTGTCCGCAGGAAGGTGTACCGGTTGGTGAGCGGGAAGAACGGCGGGCGGCGGGTGGTCGACTGGCAGCGGTCGGCGGTGCCGTAGGAGCGGAATCCAGTGTTACTGACGCTCGCGTTATAGAGCTGGGAGTAGCTCCTCATGACCATGCCGCCGGTCACGGCGAGGCAGCCGCCGTTGGAGTCGGTCGAGCTTGCCCCGTTGTCCGGGCACCGCAACTGCTCCGCAGCCCTGCCCATCGTCGTGGTCGGCGACTCCACACCCACTGTCCCGGTCAGGCTCATGAAGTTGCCGTGCATCGTGAAACGCGGCTCGCCTCCGAGGAAGCCGTCGAACGACGAACCGACGGCGGACTGAGCCACCCGACGCACGCGTGACGTCAGACCGTTGACCACGAGAATGTCGCCGGTCGCGAGCAGCCCGAGTTCGTCGGTGCATGGCGCCGAACTCGCGTCGTTCGGGTCGCGCACATACCTGATCCGGTCCACGATCTGCACGCGGCCCGCGACTCGGAGCGTCACCATACCGGCCAACCGTCCGCTCACGGCAATCGTGCCCGACGTCACGCTCAGCACTCCGCGTGAGGCGGTGTTGTACGGTGGACTGAGTGGCCACAGATACGGTCGCTCCCCGCTCTGCACAACGGAAGCCGGCGCTGAAGCGAACGTGGACACGTCGCCAGCGAACGGCCGCCAGCGGCCGATCGTGTCGATCACACCGCTGCAGGCGGCGGTGGGCCCGGCCGGAACCCCGCAGTTCCGACTGACGATCGTGAACGTTGAATCAGACCCACCATACGGAGCGCCAGCAGGCCAACCTCCGGGCGGTGTCCGGATTCCCCATGGATAGATGTCGGAGGACGTGCCGGTCACGACACCAGCGAGATTTGTGAATCGCTCTGCTGGCATGAGGTTCGGAGACCCGGCCGGAAAGCAACGCGCGGTCGGCTGATCAAGTACAGCGCTAGCGGCAGCAGCACTGTTGTTCTCCATCTGATTCATGTTTCCGGGCGAGACGGACGGGTAGCCCGCCGACAGGGTCAGCAGGATGCGGACCCATGCGCGCCGGTGCGTCGAGATCGGAATGAAGTGCCACCGCCCGGCCCGCTCGTAGAACGCGCCGCATTGGTTCTGCACGATCCGGTCGTCCCATGCGTTATACGGATTCGAGAAGGGCGAGCTGATTGCCGGCGAGGCGCGAAGGCGTGTCGTGTCGCCGTAGCCGCCGGATGCGGCATCGAAGACCCGCGCGAACCCCTCCTCCGCTTCGACCGTCCCGTCCCCATCGACATCGTACGCCACGAACTCAAGCCGGCTCCCGCGCGCCCCTCCCGACACCGGCGCGAACGAGAGGTTCGCAGCCACGGCCAGCGAGTCGAGCCGCGCGTAGGTCGAATCCTTCGGATAAACGATCCGCGTCACGCCCACCACACTGGCGATCTCGAACGTGCCCGTCCCCGACACCGTCCCCACCGTCGTCACGGTGTCGAGATACAGATTGCCCGACCCGCTCATGCGCCAGTTTCCATTGCTGTGCGCCCGTCCAGGCACCGTCGCCGGGCCATGCGTGAGCGCCGAGGGGAAGGAGTCGGTGAACAGCGCATACCGCGAGAAACTCTCCCGCCGCAAGTCCATCCGAGCCACGTGCCGCGTACCGCCCGCGTCGTACGCCGCCGCGATCAGCGTGATGATCGGGAGCTGCTTGCCCGACGTGTCGCCGGTGACGGCGGCGTAGACGTTCACGCGCACGCGAGGGATCGGCGTGCCGCTCGCATCATTGATCTGCACCCCCGCGAGCACCTGCCGCATGCCGGTGTCGGGGATCGCGAACGCCGAGTCGCTGTTCAGCTTGCTGCGCACCATCTCCAGCGCCGACTCGGCGCCCAGCCTGAACTCCCGCTCGCGGTCGTAATAGGCCGAGAGCAGACCGGCGCTCGACGACATGAAGATCGCGGCGATCGAGAGCCCGGCGATCGCCAGCGTCATGAGGAGCACGAGGATGAGGGCGGAGCCCCGGCGGTTTCTCATCATGGAAGGGTCAGCGCCGTGGCGGTCGCGCGACTCGACCCGGCGCCGGCGCAGTCGATCGCCCGGATCGAATACTGGAACGAACCGGTGTCGAGCGGAATCGCATGTTGCCACTCGTACGAGCTCGCCCGCGAGGCCGCCACCGACGCGAGCGATTGCCACGTCGTGGCCCCGGTGCGCCGCCGATCCACGATGTACGCGCGCACGTCACCCGCTCCGCCGCCGTCGTCCGTCGACGGGCTCCACATGACCCTGACCCGCATTCGGGCCGGCGACGTGTAGGCTTTGACGGTCACCGGTGAGAGAGGAGCCGTCGGCGCCGCACCGCAGGTGCCCGCCGTGCGCGCCGCCGCGTTCGAGAGTGAACTCGTCCACCGCACGGTCCGGATCGTCACGGCTCCCGTCGCCTTGTCCCTGAAGTAGCCCGCGACCCGCAGTCCGACCGACCGGATCGAGTCGACCGCGACCGAGTCCCAATAGAGCGGCAACCGGCTCACCGCGATGCGTG
>JANOTB010000294.1:0-7899 GCA_031416115.1 Gemmatimonadota bacterium | reverse complement strand
TGCTCCACGAGCACGCCGACATACGGATTGCTGGTGCGGAGGACGGTGCCGGGGAGGTGCGGCTCATCGGTGGTGAGCGGCCTGATCGCGCGCTGAGCGTTGGAACGTTTCATAGCGGGGGAATCTGATGTGTTTCCGGGCAAGTCGCCAGCCATGCTGCTCGCGGGCACGGATCGAGCGCGCACGGCGCGTCAGCGAAGTTGTTACTCCCGAGATTGCGTTGACCGCGGAGTCCATCGTTCTCGTCTCGCAAGCGAGTAGCCGAATGGATGCGCGCCCGCAGCTTCGTCCGATCGAGAAGTCAATCGCTTCAACATCACGAGAATCGCAAGCGGTACCAGATTGATTCCGACAAAAGTGCGTGCCGCGGCGGAGTGCCCGTACAAGTGACAGCGTCGCCTCTTGGGCCGAAGTCATTGGGTGATGTTGGCGCGTTTCGACTTTAGCTGCTCAGTAGCCTCCAGCGAGGGCCGAACACCAAGTTCGGCGGCGGCGGTTTAGCTGCCGTCGGCAACAGCGGAAGCGGGCGCTGGACGACCAACTCACACGTAGCGCAGCGGCGGCACCGCCCGACAGCCGATTGCGAGACGGGCGCATGCCCATAGCTTTCCGCACATGCGCGACACGAGTGCCGAAGCCGCCGCCGCCCAGTTCGCCGCGTTCCGCCGCCTGAGTCCGGAGGAGCGCGTCGGCGTGGCCTTCGAGGCGAGTGAGTGGATCATGATGGTCGCCCGCGCGCGCGCCTCGGCAGTCTCGCCGGTCCCGACCCCGGCGGTCGGTTCCGAGGGCGCCCCGTCGCGGGCGGTCCCTGAACCCCGCGTGCGATGAAAGGCGGCAGTCTGCTCCGCACCGTGGCGGCGGCACTCACGTCGGCGGAGGTGCCCTTCATGCTGACGGGGTCCGTCGCGGCGGCGTACCACGGGGCTCCGCGCGCCACGGTCGACATCGATCTCGTCATCGCCGCGACGCCCGCGCAGCTCAAACGCGTCGTTGCCGAGCTGCTCGGCGCCGGTCTGTACGCCTCCGAAGCCGCGGCTCTTGAGACGCAACGACTCGGCGGCATGTTCAACGTCATCGATGCGACCTCGGGCTGGAAGGTCGACCTGATCCACCGCAAGGATCGCCCGTACAGCCACGAGGAGTTCGCGCGGCGGATCGAGACGGTGTTGGATGCCGTGCCGCTCGCGGTGGCGACGCTCGAGGACGTCATCCTCTCCAAGCTCGAATGGGCGCACCTCGGTGGGTCGCGTCGGCAGCTCGAGGACGTCGCGACGCTCCTCCGAGTGCGGCGGGGCGAACTTGATGGTGCCTATGTGAGTCGGTGGGTTGCCGTGCTGGGCGTCGCATCGGAGTGGACAGCGGTCCAAGAGGAACTCGACCGCGCCGGATAGCGGGTCGTGCGTCGGAACCCTAACCGCCCGCGGCCGCAGCTGGGCCGTTGTGGGCGCAGGGTGCGCGGCAGTACCTTCGCGGCATTCCCTGCGCAGTCCCTGTTGGCCCAAGTGGAGCCTCACGCCATGCGTTTGCACCCCGCGATCTTCGCCGCCCTCCTCGTCGCGCCCGCCCTCCTCGCGCAGACGCCCGTCACGGCGCTCACCGACGGTCTTCGATTCCGCACGATCGGCCCCGCCGCGATGTCCGGTCGCATAGTCGATCTCGCCGTGATCGAGGCCACGCCACACGTGTTCTATGCGGCGTCGTCGACCGGTGGCCTCTACAAGACCACGAACAACGGCACGACCCTCACGCCGCTCTTCGGCAACGAGGGCACGCACTCGATCGGCGCGATCGCGGTGCATCAGCGCGACACGAACGTCGTCTGGCTCGGCACCGGCGAACGCGCCAACCGTCAGAGCTCGTCGTGGGGCGACGGCGTCTACCTCTCGCGCGACGGTGGCATGACCTGGCGCAATGTCGGCCTCAAGGCGTCGGCGCACATCGGTCGGATCGTGTTGCATCCAGATCGAAACGACGTCGCGTTCGTCGCGGCGATGGGGCAACTCTGGGCTCCGAACGCTGAACGCGGCCTCTATCGCACACGCGACGGCGGCGCGACCTGGCACCGCGTGCTCTTCGTCGACGCCAACACCGGTGTCTCCGACGTCGCAATGGATCCGTCCGACCCGTTGATCATGTACGCGGCCTCGTACCAGCGTCGCCGCACCTCGTTCGGGTTCGACGGCGGCGGTCCCGGCAGCGCGCTCTGGAAGTCGACTGACGGCGGCGATACCTGGCGCAAGCTCACCAACGGCCTGCCGGCGGGCGAGCATGGCCGCATCGGCATCGGGATCTTCCGTGGCGACCCGCGCACGGTGTACGTGAGCGTCGAGCAGGGGCAGCGCTACACCGCGGCGACCAACTACGAGCAGCCGGAGGCCGGCCTCTACCGGTCAGATGATCGCGGCGAATCGTTCCGCCAGCAGAGCAC
Source organism: Gemmatimonadota bacterium (assembly GCA_031416115.1). Taxonomy (GTDB): domain Bacteria; phylum Gemmatimonadota; class Gemmatimonadetes; order Gemmatimonadales; family Gemmatimonadaceae; genus Pseudogemmatithrix. The sequence continues at coordinate 5,471 of JANOTB010000294.1, read as the reverse complement.
CTGGAATCCGCGACCGATGTATGCGAGTCAGGTGATCGTCGATCCGGTCGATCCCTGCCGCATCTATATGATGAACTTCTTCTCCATGTCCACCGATTGCGGCAAGACGTCGCGCTCGATGCGGCAGTCACTGCACGGCGATGATCGGTATCTGTGGGTGAACCCGGCGAATCCACGTCACCTCATCAAGGCCGACGACGGGGGCATCGGGATCAGCTACGATCAGGCGGAGACGTGGCTCTTCATCGCCGACCTGCCCGTGAGCCAGTGGTACCGGGTCGGCGTGGACAATCGCAAGCCGTACCGCGTCTACGGTGGACTGCAGGACAATGGCTCGTGGGCCGGTCCTTCTGCGACCTATCGCGCCGAGGGCATCACCAACGCCGACTGGGTCAAGTGGGGCGGGGGCGACGGCTTCTTCAATGTCGTCGACACGTCGGACAACCGCACGCTCTTCAGCTCGTCACAGTATCTCGGGCTCTCGCGGATCGACCTCGTCACGGGACAGGAGCGGAGCATCCGCCCCGGCGATCCCACGGGTGCCATCGCCGCCCGACGCAACTGGACCACCTGGGGCGATCCGAGCGCGCCGCCGCAGCGGCTTGGCAACGCCATGGCGCCAGCCAACTGGGATGCGCCGGTCGTCCTCTCGCCGCACGACCGTCGCACGCTCTACGCCGGGACCAACATCCTCTGGAAGAGCAGTGATCGCGGCGACACCTGGGTCGCACTCGGCGACCGTACCACGGGCATCGACCGGCGCACGCTCCCGATCATGGGGCAGCTCCCCACGGCGGCGTCGCGGTCGCTCGACGACGGGCACCCCTATTGGCCCTCGGTGAGCGCGATCGCCGAGTCACCGCGTGCGCGCGGCGTGCTCTGGGTGGGCACCGACGACGGCAACGTCCAGCGCAGTGGCGACGACGGGAAGACCTGGACCGAGATGGCGCAGCGGCTTCCGGGGCTGCCTCGCGGCGCGTGGATCAACGGGATCGAGCTCTCCCGGCATCTCGCGGGCCGTGCCTTCGTCGTCGCCAACAATTATCGCAACGGCGACAATGCGAACTATGTGTATCGCACCGACGACGACGGGCGCTCCTGGACGCGGATCGACGGAGGACTCCCGGCGCAGCGCGTCGCGCGCACGCTGCGCGAGGACCTCGTCAATCCGGACCTGCTCATCCTTGGCACCGAGTTCGGGCTCTTCTGGAGCAACGACCGGGGCGTGACCTGGGCGGAGCTCCGTGGCGCGATGCCGCTCATGGCGCACAACGACCTTGTGATCCATGCGCGCGAGCACGATCTCGTGCTCGCGACGCACTCACGCGGCATCTGGATCCTTGACCAGATGCTGGCGCTGCGCGAACTCACGCCGGCGGTGGCGGCGAAGCCCGTGCATCTGTTCACGTCTCGGGCGGCCGAGCAGATCCGGTATCGCGACGCGCTCGGCCACGTGGGGGACGTGTTCTATGCGGCGTCGAATCCGCCAGCCGGTGGGATCGTCGACCTCTGGTTGCGAGACGGCGGTGCGGCCACGGTGAGCTTTCATGAGCGCGGTGGCACCGAGGTCGCACGCGTCGAGGTGAAGGGGCAGCGCGGCCTCAACCGTGTGATCTGGGACCTGCAGTACGCGGGCAATGGTCCGTTCGTCCACACGGGCACATACGATGTGCGGGTCGCTGCCGGTGGCTCCTCCGCGGCTGGGACGATCGAGGTGCGTGAGGATCTGCGCATCACCGTCGCGGCCGATGTGCGGCGGGCGTGGGTCGAGTCCATGCGCGCGCTGGCGACGTTGCGGAACGAGACGCGCGCGCTTGCTGGGCGCGCGCAGACCGCCGCGCGCGCGCTGACCGCCGATGCCACTCCCGAGCGCCGCGCCGCGGCGGCTGAGTTGCTGCGTGAGGCGACAGAGCTTGCGTCTCGCACACAGCGGCTCTACACCGAGGCCAACGGCGAGGTGGGTCCGCTCTCCGCGCTGCAGCGGGAGCAGGAGGCGTACTTCCGGCGGATGCTCGCCGAGTTGAGTCGGTAGACGCGCGTCAGGTGGACGCGCGTCAGGTCGCGCCCAAGCGCACCTGCACATATTCTTGGAGTCCGCTCGCCCAACGCCTCTCCCGACCACTCCAATGCGCAGACTGATCGCCGTATTCGTTCTCACGCTGGCGTTGCCAGTCGGCTACTACGTCTACGTGAACCCGGAGAACGTCACGCTCGACGACCTGGGCCGCGCGGAAGTCGCGGGCCGGTACATCGCACTCTCCGGGGGCACCACGCGCTACGAGGTCAGCGGGCCCGACACCGGACGCGTCGCAGTGCTCGTGCACGGATTCTCGGTGCCGTCGTACATCTGGGACTCGACCTACCACGCGCTCTCGAGCGCAGGGCATCGCGTGATCCGCTACGACCTGTTCGGGCGCGGTTGGTCCGATCGGCCGGACGGCGCGTACGACGGTGCGTTCTTCGACGCGCAACTCGGCGAGCTGCTCGACTCACTGCGCGTTGAGGGTCCGGTCGACCTCTTCGGTCTCTCGTTCGGAGGGTTCGTCGCGGCGCACTTCGCCTCGACGCACCCGCAGCGCGTGCGCACGCTCGTGCTCGTGGACCCGGTGACGGCCAGCGCGCAGTCTCCCGCGATCATGTCCAAGCCGGTGATCGGGCCGCTGCTCTGGCAGGTGAACGTCGTCCCCACGATGGCCGACAATCAGACGTCGGACTTCCTCCACCCGGAGAACTTCCCGGGGTGGGCCGATCGCTACCGGCCGCAGATGCGATTCCGCGGCTTTGGACGCGCGCTGCTCCGGTCGCGACTCGCGCTTGGGAAAGCCGACTTCCCCGCGATCTACGCGAAGCTCTCGCAGTGGGGGACGCCGGTGCTACTCGTCTGGGGCAAGCAGGACCAGACGCTCCCGATCGCGGAGGCCGAGAATCTGACGCGTGCGATCCCCACGGCGGAGTTCTTCCCCGTGGACTCGGCGGGGCACCTGCCGCATCTCGAGCAGACCGCCGCCTTCAACGCACGGATGTTCGCCTTCCTTGCGGCCCACCCCGTCGAGTCAGTGGATCGCTGACCGCCCCCCAGCTTCCTGTCGCCGTGGTCGCAAGCAGGTCCATCTTCGCTCATCAAGGGATGCCATGACGCGTCACAGATCTGTTCTCGTCCGCTCAGGAGGCTTCGTAGTCGTCGCGACGTTGGTCGCGATCGCGATGCCGTTCGGGTTGCGCGCCCAACAGCCGGCCGCGCCAGCGCGCGTGGAGACCGTGAACGCGATCGCCCCCCCGCGCACCCCGCTGCCCGCCGAGGCCGCCAGCGCCGACGTCACGCGTTTTTCGTTCATCGTCTACGGTGACACTCGTGGACGGCGCGACGGGATCGACGTGCAGTACGAGCATTCGCTCATCGTCGAGTCGATGCTCCGGACGATCGCACGGCAGCGCGCCGGCGCCGATCCCGTGCGCTTCGTGTTGCAGAGCGGCGACGCGGTGGTGAACGGCCGCAACGCCGCCGAGTGGAACGTGAGCTTCGTGGGACTCGTGAGCCGGCTCACCGCCGAAGGCGGAGTGCCGTACTTCCTCGCGCCTGGCAACCATGATGTGACCTCGTCGGACGATCTCGCATCACCCGGACGTGCCGAGGGGCTGCGGAACTATCTCGCGGCGATGTCCAAGCTCATTCCGCCGGACGGCGCGACGCGCCGGCTCGCCGGTTACCCGACGTACGCGTTCGGCTATGGCAACACGTTCGTGCTCGCGATCGATTCCAATATCGGGGACGACTCGGTGCAGTTCGCGTGGGCCCGCGCGCAACTCGAGGGACTCGATCGTCGGCGCTACACGCATGTGGCGGCGTTCTTTCATCATCCACCGTTCTCGTCGGGTCCCCATGGCGGGTCGCGTGTGGAGCCGCAGACGCGGCGCATCCGTGAGCGTTGGATGCCGCTGCTGCGCGCGCAGCGCGTGGAGCTGATCTTCACCGGGCACGAGCACCTGTTCGAGCACTGGGTGGAGCGCTGGCGCGACGGGTCGGGTCGCTGGCAACGGATGGACCAGCTCGTCACCGGCGGTGGTGGCGCACCGATCTACCGCTACACGGGTGAGCCTGACCTGCAGCCGTATCTCGCCGCAGGGGTGAAGGACTCGGTGCGCCTGCAGCATCTGGTGAAGCCCGGCATGGAGACGGGAGAGAATCCGTACCACTACCTCGTCGTGCATGTGGACGGGGCGCGGGTCTGGCACGAGGTGATCTCAGTCGACTGGGGGACGGGGTTCTCACCGTATCGCTCCAATCGCGCCATGCTGGGCGACACGACCGTGACGATACCGCAATGATGCGATCCTCAAGCGTGTCGCTCGCAGTGGCCGCGCTGCTCATCGCACCGACCGGCCGCGCACTGCACGCGCAGGCCGACACGACCGCGCGCCCGAAGGTGCTGCTCATCGCGACCGGCGGCACGATCGCCGGCGTGCAGGACGCGCCGGGTACGCTCGGGGGCTACCGCTCGGGAACGCTCTCGGCGGCACAGATCATCGCGTCGGTACCCGAGCTCTCACGCTTCGCGAGCATCGAGACCGAACAGTTCTCCAACGTGCCGAGCACGGCGATCACGCCCGCGCAGTGGCTGGCGCTCTCCAAGCGGATCAACACCGTGCTGCGCGAGCGGTCCGATCTTGCCGGCGTCGTCGTCACGCACGGCACCGACCGGCTCGAGGAGACTGCGTTCTTCCTCTATCTCACGGTGCGCTCCGACATGCCGGTGATCGTCGTCGGATCGCAACGTCCAGCCACCGGCATCAGTCCTGACGGCCCGATCAATCTGCTCGCCGCCGTGCGGACCGCCGCGTCGCCACAGGCGGTGGGAAAGGGCGTGATGGTCGTGATGGATGATCGCATCGTCTCGGCGCGCGAGGTGCGCAAGCACTATCAGAGGGTCGGAGGGTTCGAAGGCGGCGAGATGGGACTGCTCGGCGTGATCGGCGGCGATGGCCCCGCCTTCTTCTTTGCGCCGGTGCGGCGACATGGCCCGTCGACCGAGTTCGACCTCACCGGCGTCGACTCGCTCCCGCGCGTGGATCTCACCTTCTCCTACCCAGGCGGCACGGGTCAGAAGTTCGATCCCGCGCCCGACGGCCTGGTGGTCGCGACCACGGGATTCACGCGCGCCGAGTCGGCGACGTACCGCGCGCTGCGAAAGGCGGGCGTCGTGCTCGTGACCACGTTCCCTTCAGGGGACAACGTGAATGGCGCGCGGATCGATCCGCCGGCTCTTGATACGTTCCCGGCGCCAGTGACGGCCGCCGACTCGGTACAGCGAGAGGAGCGCGGTACACCGCCTTCGGTGACGGCGCAGCATCTCACGCCGCAAAAGGCGCGCATCCTGCTCATGCTGGCGCTCACGCAGACCAAGGATCCCCGGGCGCTCCAGCGCTACTTCGTGGAGTACTGAGCGTGGCGCGTGCGACCGCTTCGCGGCCGT
>JANOTB010000293.1:0-4726 GCA_031416115.1 Gemmatimonadota bacterium | reverse complement strand
AACGTGATCACGGCGAGCGCGATGTTCGTGACGCTGTTCCTTGGCGGCTGGGACATCCCGTTCTTCACTTGGGACAATACGGGTGAGGCGACGGTGCTCAAGTCGCTGGCGACCTTCGCCATGTTCGCCTTCAAGCTCTATTCGTTCGTGTTCTTCTTCATCTGGATCCGCTGGACGTTGCCGCGGTTCCGGTATGACCAGCTCATGTCGCTCGGGTGGAAGCTCATGCTCCCGACGGCGTTGGCGTACATCGTGATCGTCGCCAGCGCGGTACTCGCGCTCGACGCGTCAGGAGTCGCCCGCACGAGCCGCGTCTTCTGGCTGGCGATGGGCGCCATGAACCTCGTGCTCGTCGTGATCCTCTTCGTCATTCTCGACCGCGGTCGGATCATCAGCCCGGCGTCGTCGCGGCTGCAGCGCGCCGACGTGCAACGACTCCGCGCCGCGACCGACGCGCGCTCCACTCTCTCGCCCGGGGAGACCCGCTAGTGGCGATCACCGTGAAGGTCATGGAGCGCCCGATCGGCGAGGTGAGCTACGTGCGCGCCACGCTCAAGGGGTTGGCGCTCACGTTCAAGCATCTCGTGGATCCGCACCGGGTGACGATCCAGTACCCCGAGGAGAAGTGGGACCTCTCGCCGCGCTGGCGCGGCACGCACCGGATGCTGACCACCGAGGACGGGTCGGCGAAGTGCGTGGCCTGCGGTCTCTGCCCGACGGTCTGCCCGGCCAACTGCATCAAGCTGGTGCCGGGTGAGGACGAAGAGGGGAACCGGTACCCGCTCGTGTTCGAGATCGACGAGTTCCGTTGCATCTTCTGCGGCTATTGCCAGGAAGTCTGCCCCGAGGAGGCGATCCACATGGGGCGGCACTACGAGAACGCCGAGTTCGACCGGGCGCGCTTCGTTTACGACCTCGAGCGCCTCACCGCGCAGACGCACCCGGTGAGCGAGCTCTGGGATCCCGCCCACCCGCGGGGAGAGTGAACATGAACACCGAGTTCGTCAACCTGTTCTACGGGTTCAACTTCTACCTGTTCGGACTCATCGCGATCGCGTCGGCACTGCTGTTCGTGACACGCAAGAGTCCGGTCGCCGCGGCGATGTGGCTCGTGAATGTCATGTTCTGCCTTGCGGTGCTGTACGTGATGCTCGATGCGCAGTTCATCGGCGCGATCCAGGTGATCGTCTACGCTGGCGCGATCATGGTGGTGTTCCTGTTCGTGGTCATGCTCCTCAATCTTGGCCATGCGAGCGACGTGTCCGATATTCGGGGCAATGTCGGCCGTCTCGCGGGTGGATTGGTAGGTCTGGCGCTGCTCGCCGAGTTGATGGTCCTCGCCCGCGCACGCTTCCCCGATGCGATGACGCTCAAGGCGGCGAAGGGACTGGCGCCGGTGGACGTCACTGCCGGCGTGATCGGCCCGATCGCCGGGCCGCTGTTCAATGAATACCTGCTCGCGTTCGAGCTCACGTCGATGCTGTTGCTCACGGCGATCGTCGGGGCCGTGGTGATCGGCAAGAAGCGGAGCCCCGATGCTCGCTGAGTCGCTCGCGCTCTCGGCGCTCCTGTTCACGATCGGTGTGGTCGGTGTGCTCACGCGCCGCAACGCGATCATCCTGTTCATGTGCGTCGAGCTCATGCTCAACGCCGTGAACCTCTCATTCGTCGCGCTCTCCAGGCTCCACGGGGCCGGCGGCCAGGTGTTCGTCATCTTCGTGATGACGGTCGCCGCCGCCGAGGCCGCAGTGGGGCTCGCGATCATCATCGCGATCTTCCGTCACCGGCAGTCGGTGAATCTTGAAGACATCAACCTGCTGAAGGGATGATGCAGACCGAACCTCTCGCCACTGGGCATCCGTTGGCCGACACGATCGCCAGGTTCGCCTGGCTGATCCCGGTGTTGCCGCTCGTCGGTTTCGCTCTCAACGGCCTGATCTCGCTGCGCGCGGCTGGGCATCCGGGCCCTGCGGATCCGAGTGCCGCCGGTCATGGGCACGATGGACACGCCGCAACGCAGGGCCACGACCCGCACGGCCATGACGACGCGCACCACGCGGCGCGGCATCCGGCGGCGGGACTCGTCTCGATCATCGGTCCGGGTGTGCTCGCCCTGACCTTCGGCCTCGCACTCCTCGTGTTCAACGCCATGCGCGGCGCTGGCGAGGCGATGCATGCCCCGTACGTCCTCACGCTCTTCGAGTGGATGCCCGCAGGGAAGCTCGCGATCGACGTCGCGTTCCAGCTCGACCAACTCTCGATGGTGATGATCCTCATCATCACCGGCATCGGCACGCTGATCCACATCTTCAGCGTCGGCTACATGCAGGACGATCCGGGATACCCGCGTTACTTCGCGTATCTCAATCTGTTCATCTTCTTCATGCTCCTGCTCGTGATGGGCTCGAGCTATCCGTTGATGTTCGTCGGCTGGGAAGGGGTGGGGCTCTGCTCCTACCTGCTGATCGGATTCTGGTTCAGCGAGAAGGCCAACGCCGACGCCGGCAAGAAGGCGTTCATCGTCAACCGCATCGGCGACTTCGGCTTCCTCGTGGCGATGTTCCTGATGTTCGCGAACTTCGGGACACTCTCATTCGCCGGAGTCGAAGCGGCGTCGGCGCAGGCGGTGATGGGCGGGGCGCTCGTCACGACCATCTGTCTCTTCCTGTTCCTCGGTGCCACGGGCAAGTCGGCGCAGATCCCGCTCTTCGTCTGGCTCCCCGATGCGATGGCGGGTCCGACCCCGGTCTCGGCGCTCATCCACGCGGCGACGATGGTGACCGCGGGCGTGTATCTGATCGCCCGCAGCGCAACGCTCTTCTCGATGGCCCCGGTCGCTCAGCTCACGGTCGCCGTGATCGGCGCCCTCACGGCGGTCCTCGCGGCGACGATCGGACTCAAGCAGTGGGACATCAAGAAGGTCCTTGCCTACTCCACGGTGTCGCAGCTCGGCTTCATGTTCGTGGGTGTCGGCGTCGGCGCGTACACCGCAGGCGTCTTCCACCTGATGACGCATGCGTTCTTCAAGGCGTTGCTCTTTCTCGGGTCGGGCTCCGTGATCTATGCCATGCACAGGGCGTATCACGCGACGCACAACCATGGGGACGCGCAGGACATGCGCAACATGGGTGGCCTGAAGAAGTACATGCCGATCACCTTCGCGCTGATGTGGATCGCGACGCTTGCGATCGCCGGCATCCCGCCGTTCTCCGGCTTCTTCTCCAAGGACGAGATCCTCGCCTCGGTCTTCGCGCGCACGCACGACTCGACGCTCGCCGAGGCGCATTGGCTCGGGATCCCCGGCGGCACGGTACTGATGGGCGTCTACGTGCTCGGCCTTGCCGCCGCGCTCATGACGGCCGTCTACATGACGCGGATGATGCTCTACACCTTCCACGGTCCCAACCGGACCGGTGAGAAGGAGCAGCCGCTGCTCAAGGAAGCGCCCTGGGTCATGACCGGTCCGCTCGTCGTGCTCGGCGCGCTCTCGCTCGTCGGCGGTGCATTCAACCTCCCCAAGATCCTCGGCGGCGGCGCGACCGAGATCCTGCATCATTGGCTCGAGCCCGTCGTCGGTCGGGGAACGTCACTCGTGCTCAAGGGCGAGGAGATGCATCTCTCGCACGCGACCGAGTATGCGCTCATCGCCGCCGCCGTCGCGATCGCGCTGATCGGCATCGCGATCGCGTGGACCCGCCTCAAGCCCGAGGCACTGGTGCCCGCCAAGGACGCCATGGCCGAGGTCGGCATCGAGAAGACCCTGCTCCACAAGTGGTACGTCGACGAGGCCTACGAGAAGACCGTGGTCCAGCCGACGCTTGGGATCTCCCGCACTCTGCTGTGGAAGGGGATCGACACGGGCATCATCGACGGGCTCCTGGTGAACGGGAGCGCGCTCGTGGTGCGCGCGGTGGGCTGGGCCGGATCGCAGCTGCAGTCGGGCCGCGTCGGCACGTACGCATGGGTGTTGCTCATCGGCGTGCTCTCCGTGCTCTCCGCCTTCTCCTTCCGCTGAGGCCATAGACAGTGACCCAGTTCCTCGACGGAATCGGCTACAACGGTTGGATCCTGCCGGCACTCCTCGCGCTCCCGCTCTTGGGCGCGCTGCTGATGATCCTGCAGAGCAGCATGCAGAAGCAGGACCCCGAGGCGGCGATGCGCAGTGCGCGGTCGCTGGCGTTCGGCGTATTCCTCGCCGAGGCGGTGCTCTCGCTCGGCCTCTGGTGGTCGGTCGACACCGTGAGCGCCGACTGGCAGGCCTATGTGGATGCGGCGTGGATCCCGCAGTGGGGCGCGCGCTTCACGGTCGGCATCGATGGCATCGCATTGATGTTGATCCTGCTCACCACGCTCCTCATGCCGCTGACGGTGCTCGGGAGCTGGACGAGCGTGCGCGTGAAGACCCACGCCTACTACGCGCTTCTGCTCGTACTCACCACCGGGATGCTCGGCGTCTTCATGGCGCTCGACCTCGTGCTTTTCTATGTGATGTGGGAAGTGATGCTGGTGCCGATGTACCTGATCATCGGAATCTGGGGTGGCCAGCGTCGCCTCTACGCGAGCCTCAAGTTCTTCCTCTATACGATGCTCGGCTCCCTGTTGATGCTCGTGGCGATCATCTCGCTCGGCCTGCAGGCGGGGCAGGGCGGACCGCCGGTCTTCAGCTATGACGCGATCCTCAACATGACGCGCTCGACGCCGGTCGCCGGGAGCTTCTGGCTCTTCG
>JANOTB010000292.1:0-3091 GCA_031416115.1 Gemmatimonadota bacterium | reverse complement strand
CCGCCCCCCTCGCGGACGCGTCAGGGCAGTTCGTGCTCAAGAACCCGGGGCAGATCCGCAAGACGGTGCGTGGGCGTCCCTCTGACGTCGAGAGGCCCATCACCCTCATCCGCACCGATGCTGCCGCGGCCGCCACGGGCCTGCGGCGCGCGATCGAGCTCGCTCAGGGCGACGCACGGGCGACCGGCGGGCGGACGAGCGTCCTGCTGCTCGGGCGCTACCGGAACGACGAACCGTCCACCCTCACCCATCTCCAGCGCGACCACCCCGAGCTGGCCCTCACCTTCAGCACCATCCACCGCGCCAAGGTGCGTGCACAGACGTCGCATGCCGAGCCACTGCTCGACCTCTCTCACTCGCCACCGAACCGGCAGAGCACTGTTGGCATATGGTCGGTTGTAGCCCAGCCTCCTCGGCGGTAGGTTCTTCTCATGTCGCTTCTCACGAACATCCTCGCGAAGCTCCGCGCCCACGAAGTCGAACTTCGTGCGCGCGGCGTAGTCCACGTCGCGGTGTTCGGTTCGGTCGTGCGTGCCGAGCAGAGAGCCGACAGCGACGTGGACCTGTTCGTCGATCTCACCCCGGGCGTGGCCGACGACTTCATCGCGTACGCGGGGATCGCGGCTGACCTCGAACAGATCGTGGGTCAGGACGTCGATGTCGCCCGTCGCGACCGCCTCCGTCCTCATGTGCGTCCGAGCGCCGAAGCGCAGGCGGTGTATGCCTTCTGAGGTGCCGCGCGAACGGCTGCAGGACATTGTCACCAACATCGATAGGGTGCACGCTCACTTGAAGGGCATGAAGCCCGACGCCGAGCTCGACGACAAGACGCGCGACGCGGTCGAGCGGTGCCTCGAACGAATCAGCGAAGCCGCGAAGAAGCTCGGCCCGATGATCGAGGATCGTCAGCCCGAGGTCTCATGGCGCGGCATTCGCGGCTTGGGCAACGTGCTCCGCCACGAATACGATGCGGTGGACGATTCCACGATCGCGAAGATCGTCGAGCATGAGCTTGGTCCGCTGCGTCAAGCGTGCGTGAACGAGTTGGCGTCACGCGGCGACGATGAGGGCGCGGGCTGACCGCTCGCGGAGTTGGCCGACGCCCTCGAGTGCGCGCACAAGGCGGGGATCGTCCACCGCGACCTGAAGCCCGAGAACATCCTGCTCGACGCGGCGACCGGCATCATCGTCGGGACCCCGCACTACATGTCGCCGGAGCGGGCGAGCGGCGACCACACCATCGACGGACGCAGCGACATCTACTCGCTCGGCGTCATCGGGTACCGGATGGTGAGCGGCACGCTGCCGTTCGGCGGCGCCAACGTGCGCGAGGTGATCACCCAGCATCTCACGGCGAGTCCGGCGCCGCTTCCTCAGGCCGTCAGCGAGTCGGCACCCGCATTCTCGGCGGCGCTCGAGCGCGCCCTCGCCAAGACGCCTGGTGCGCGTTGGGCGACGGCAGCGGAACTGCGCGCTGCGCTGCGCGCCGACGGCGGCGAGGAGGTACTGCCCGACGAGCTCGAGGCGATCGACGGGGCCTATTCGCGGATCCTGTTCATGTTCACCGCGACGGGCTGGGCGGTGGTTCTCGCGCCCCTCGCTGGATACACGACCGGATCGGTGCGCGCGACCATCGCCTCCGGCGCGGCACTTCCTGTGCTGGCCGCCGCCACGCTCTGGGCGTTCACGAAGTTCGACCGCTGGCGCCGGCCGGTGGGGGCCGATCGGCGCGAGCTTGCGGTGCGTGCACAGACGTCGCAGTCGGTGGTCGCCAGGATCGAATCGGGGCAGACGAGCCCGACGTGGGAGACACTTGCTCGCCTGCTCGCCGCTGCGGGTACGGTCCCGCATCTCGTCGCCGAGCCGCAGGACGTCGTCGCGCCGGAGTGGCTCGCGGACGTCGACCGGATCCGAGCCCTCTCGCCCGAGGCGCGCCTCCTCGAGGTCGCCAACCGCTCGGCGCTCGCTGCGCGCTTGAACGGCTTCCCCCGTGTCACCGCGGACGCGGACCTCACACCCGCTCGCGACGCCGAGAATCTCGAACGACTCGCCGCCGCCCTCCGCGCGCTCGAGGCACGCGTCTGGACCGACGGCGTGCCGGAAGGACTCGCGTTCGACTGCCGCGCGGTGACACTCGGGCGTGCGGACCTCTGGAACCTCAGCCGAGCGGTTCGAGGTGTTCGGAGCGACCCTCCTCGTCGCGCCCCTGTGGGCGATCCTCCGTCTGAAGTCGGCGGCGGACCGACCGAAGGATCGGCAGGACGCGGCCGTCATTCGCGCGATGATCGCCCGCGATCAAGCGACGTGATCGGGCGCAGCGTGCACCCTTTTCAGCACCATCCACCGCGCCAAGCGGGACGAGGCGGATGTGGTGATCCTGCTGAACATGAAGGGCGGCACGCGCAGGTTCCCGTCGGGTGTCCAGGACGATCCGCTCATGCAGCTGATCCTCGGGGAGAGCGATGCGTACCCGGATGCGGAGGAGCGGCGGTTGTTCTACGTGGCGCTCACGCGGGAGCTGAGCGGGGGTGAGTACGGGCGGTGCACTCAACTCCGCGCGTATCGTGCCCCACCTCCTCATCTCCGGCCGCCGGCGGCGAACGGAACCGCACGGCATGATTCGGCTGTTTGACACTCATCGAGACGGAGCGATACCAACCAGCCTCGAGTCCCAAGGAATTCCGAGTTTGTCAGCGCCTGGAGTCTGGCGAAAGCCACACACTGGGGTTCGTTCTTTCCGGAGTCGATCGCGATTGCCACATAAGATTGATAAGATGCTGTAAGCTCTGCCAAACGAGACGACGCATGGATCCCCTGCACAACCCCTTCTCGCCCGGCGCCGGGGCGCCACCACCGGAGCTCGCCGGACGAGAGGCGATCGTCGCGGCAGCCACGATCGCCCTGGCACGGATCCGCCTGGGACGACCCGAGAAGAGCCAGATGTTCCTCGGGCTCCGCGGGGTCGGAAAGACCGTCCTCCTCAACCGGGTGAGCGACCTCGCCGAGAAGGATGGATATCTCGTGGTCCAGCACGAGGCGCCGGAAGGACGGCGGTTGGCGGATTCGCCGGCGCATTCAAGGTCTCGATCGG
>JANOTB010000291.1:0-2378 GCA_031416115.1 Gemmatimonadota bacterium | reverse complement strand
TTGGACGGACGGGCTGGACTTGCACTACATTATCTCGCGCGGAAAGAACGTCGAACCTTACGGCAAAAGAGGACACCACATGTTCCGTAGTCTTCGTACACTGACCCTGTTCGCGGCGCTCGTTGCGGCCGGGTCCCTTTGCTCGACGAATGCGTCGGCGCAGGTCACGACCGGCTCCATGCGCGGATCCGTGACCGACTCCACTGGCATCCCGCTCGCAGGAGCGCGGGTCAAGGCGACGCACCGGCCCTCGGGCACGGAGTACAGGGCGTTGGCCACCTCGGACGGGCGATGGACGCTCCCGGGCATGCGCATCGGCGGCCCGTACACTGTCGAGGCCACGCGGATCGGCATGGCGCCTCAGTCGCGGGACGGCCTGATCGTCACGCTGGGCACCTCGACCGACGTCACCTTCAAGCTGGGAGCGATCGCGACCACGTTGGGCGCGGTCACGGTGACCTCCACGGGCGGCCAGATCAGCACAACGCGCACCGGTGCGTCGACCACCGTGCCACGGCAGGCGCTCGAGCAGCTGCCGACGATCTCGCGCCGCATCGACGACTTCACCCGTCTCACCCCGCAGGCGAGCGGATCGTCCTTCGCCGGCGTGGACAACCGCCTGAACAACATCATGGTGGACGGCGCCTACTTCAACAACTCGTTCGGTCTCGCCGGCCAGCCTGGTGACCGGACCGGCGTCGCCCCGATCTCGCTCGACGCCATCGAGGCGATCCAGGTCAACATCGCGCCGTTCGATGTCCGGCAGGGCAACTTCGTCGGTGCTGCCGTGAACACGGTGACCAAGTCGGGCACGAACGACTACTCTGGGTCGCTCTACTATCTGGTGCGCGACCAGAGCATGGTCGGCACGCGAGTCGGCGGCCGGCCGTTCAATCCCGGCACCTTCGACTTCAGCCAGATCGGTGGGCGCATCGGCGGGCCGATCATCAAGAACAAGCTCTTCTTCTTCGCGTCGTACGAGACCGACGGCCTCACGGAACCGGGGACGACCTTCCGCGCGAACGAGGGCGGCCAAGTGGCTGCAGGCACCACGACCCGTGTGCTCCGCAGCGACCTCGACGCGCTCAGCACTTACCTCCAGAGCAGCTTCGGATACGCCACGGGTCCCTTTCAGGACTATTCGCACGAGGTCCCGTCGATGCGCCTCACGGCGAAGATCGACTACGCGCTCAGCGACCGCAACAAGTTCACCTTCCGCTACACCAAGCTCGACTCCAAGACGGACGTGCTCCTCTCCAACTCGTCCGCGCTGGGCTTCGGCTCGCGGCGCAGCAACCTTCTCGGCCTGAACTACCAGAACTCGAACTACCAGATCCTCGAGAATATCAACTCGTACGTCGGGGAATGGAACTCGATCATCGGGTCGAACATGGCCAACAACATGATCATCGGGTACACGGAGAACGACGAGAGCCGTGACTCGCGCGGGGCCCTCTTCCCGATGGTCGACGTGCTCAACGCCTCGGCCGTGTACACGACCTTCGGCTCAGAGCCGTTCACGCCGAACAACCAGCTCCGCTACAAGAGCTTCCAGTTCCAGAACAACTTCACGATCTACGGCAACAACCACGACCTGACGTTCGGAGTGAGCGTCGAGCGCTACAAGTCGGAGAACGTCTTCTTCCCGGGTTCGCAGAGCGCATACGTCTACAACTCGCTCGCCGACTTCTATCTCGACGCCAACGATTTCTTGGCGCGCCCCGCTCGCACCACCCCCGTGATCGTCCCCGTTGGGCACCCCGGTGCCCTGCCGGCGCAGATCGGCCAGCCGCTCTCGCTCCGCCGCTTCCAGGTGCGCTGGAACAACATCCCCGGCCAGGTCGAGCCGGTTCAGCCGCTCGAAGTCACGTTCGCGGGTTTCTACGTACAGGACGAGTGGCGCGCGACCGAGGACCTCAAGGTGACCGTTGGCATGCGGATCGAGTCGCCGAGCTTCGGCAACACGGCGCTCGCGAACACGCAGGTCGACGGCCTCAACTTCCGCGACGAGACCGGCGCGACCGTCAAGTACTCGACGTCGAAGCTCCCAGAGTCCAAGCTACTCTTCTCGCCACGACTCGGTGTCAACTGGGACGTGACGGGTGATGGTGTCACGCAGATCCGCGGCGGCACCGGCATCTTCACCGGACGCCCGGCGTACGTCTGGATCTCGAACCAGATCGGCAACAACGGCATACTCACCGGCTTCGAGCAGCTCGACAACACCACGAGCCGTCCGTTCCATCCCGATCCGGATCACTACAAGCCCGCCACGGTCACCGGCGCGCCGGCCGCGGCCTACGAGCTCGCGTTCACCGATCCCAACTTCAAGTTCCCGCAGCTCTGGCGCACCAACATCGCTGTGGACCGCAAGCTCG
>JANOTB010000290.1:0-6719 GCA_031416115.1 Gemmatimonadota bacterium | reverse complement strand
TGAGCGCGCTGGTATCGGGCTTCGTCGAGGAGACCGCGTTTCGGGGCTACATGCAGGGCGGCATCGAACGCCGTCATGGGCTGACGACGGCCATTCTGGTCACGGGGAGCCCGTTCGCTTTCAGCCACTTCAATCACCCGGAAGTAGGTCTGGCGCTGTTGCCCTTCTACCTCGCGGTCGCTGCCGTCTACGGTTTGCTGGCCGCCGCGACGAATTCCACCTACCCCGGAATCGTCCTGCATGCCGGCGGTAACCTGTTCTCGGCGTTCAGCTTCTTTGTGCAGGGCCGCTCCGAGTGGGAGCTGACGGCGTCGCCGCCTCCGACGATCTGGCAGGCGGGCCTGGACACGTCGTTTCTGGCAACCGTAGGTGGGTTTGTGGTGGTGGGCGGCGCCGCGGCCTTGGCCTACCGAGGACTGTTCCAGGCGGCGCGCATGACACGATACACCACGCCGTCTGGCGATGGTGTGCGCTGACGGTCACCTTGTGGACGCGGCGGCTGCGCCGCCGCATTCTAATAGGAGTGTCCGCAGCACAACCTCACGGTTGCCGATCGTCGACTGCAGGGCATCTGTGACGGTCGCTTTCTCCACATCGCCGCGTGCGAAAGTTGTCGGAGAGTGTTCCTACATCCTTCTCGTCAGACAGGTGGTGGTTCTTGTCCGAACGCGGAATCTTGATCACGGGCGCAACAGGAAACGTCGGTCGGGAAATGGTCCTGGCGACGATCCGGGCTGGCCTGCCGGCAACCGCCGCAGTTCGGTGCCTGGAGACTGCACGCGGTATTCCTTCCGACTTCCCTATGGCGTCGTTGGACTTCCATGACAGCGAAACGTGGACTCCAGCGTTAGAAGGTCATGATGCCGTGTTCTTGGTCCGGCCGCCGGCGATTGCCGACGTGCACCGCAATCTCAATCTCTTCATCGATCAGGCCTACGCGTCCGGCGTCAGACACATCATCTTTCTATCCGTCGCTGGAGCGGATCGGAACCGCTTCGTACCACACGCGAAAGTGGAAGCGCACCTCGCGTCATGTGGGAACGCCTATACGAACCTCCGGCCGGGATTCTTCGCGCAGAATCTGCAGGCTGCGTATCTCGCGGACATTCTGGAGGACAATCGAATCATTCTCCCGGCGGGACGCGCCAAGGTGAACTGGATCGATGTTCGAGATGTCGCGGATGTGGCCGCGCTCATCTTTGCCAACCCCGAACGGCATCGGGCGAAAAGCTACTCTCTGACGGGTCCCAACCCAATGAGCTTGGACCACGTCGCAAGGATCATGTCAGAGGTGACTGGCCGACCGATCGACTACGAAGCGGTGTCGATACCCGGCTACATGTTGCATCTCCATCGTCGCCAGCTGCCCGCAGGTGCCATCTTCGTCCAGACGATCCTTCATGCCTTGCTGAGGTGCGGCCAGGGCGCCGAATTCGACCCGACCCTCGAGCAACTTCTCGGTCGACCGGGCCGCTCGCTTGAGACGTACATCCGCGAGAACGCAGCCGTGTGGAGGGTCAGGGACGTTGCGTAGCTCGCGCTGTCTCACCCGCGTTTGCTGCTGGCGGCGCGGGCTTTGGATGCGTCTGGCTCGCTGCACTCGCCTGCCGCGAAGTTCATGATGCGCCTCAGCAGAAACGCAAGTCGTAAGGCGGGCACGATTGGAGGCCATTTTATGCTACGTTCTCCACAGTTTTCCTACCTGATGGTGCCGTTGCTCCTTGCTGGGCTCGCAGCCTGCTCACGGCCGCGTGCCATTGCGGTCGTGGCGCCTCAGACTTCGAGTTGCGTGTCGCCCATGGGCCATTACCTACGGAGCAGCATATACCTCGATCGCTCCAACACCCCCGATCCCCAACAACCCTACTCAGCAGAGGAATGGGACCGTTTCATCAACGATGTGCTGATTCGCCACATACCTGACGGCGGGACCGTCTTCGACAATACTGGCTGGTGGCGTCGTCCCGACGGGACCACGTTCCGAGGGATCGGGCGCACTTTGGTAGTCCTGGATCCCGTCGCGGACTCGACGCAGCACCGCGCCAGCGTTGCCGCCGTCATTGCAGAGATCAAACAGCGATACGGCCACCGGCTTGTCATCCGCGAGGAAGCGCTCGTTTGTGCTGCGTTCTGATCAGTCCTCGCGCTGATTGGATTCGGAGCCGTCGGTCGCAAGCCAAGCAGCCCGGGTGCATAGCCGAGCGAATGACCCCGAATGGGAGCTGCCGCCGCTCGGGCACTCGTCCTGGAGTTTGCGCCCGCCAGCAATGCGATGCAGGATGGAGCGGTCGGCACGCCGACGTGGCGCGCCGCGGCTCAATTCGAGATCGGTGGACCACAACCCCTCACTGTCAAAAACACATGGTGAAGAATCCGAAACGCCTCGTCGCCGTCACCTTCCTTCTCGCGGCTGCACTGTCCGAACTCGCAGCGGTACTGCCCATGATACGAGGCCGCCCGCTAAACGCCGCCTTCTTTGGCGCCGGTTTGCTTTTCCTCGTGGTCGGTGTGGTGAAGCTGAAGGCTTCTAAGGGAACCCATGACGGGTCGGCCACCTAGCGGGCAATTGGAGCTGACGGCGCGGCTTCGATAAGGGAGCGTTGCCGTTGACGGCGTGGCACAATGTTCAACGATCATCGCCGAGATGCCGATCGTCGAGTGCAGGGCATCTGTGGAGGTCGCTTTCTCCACATCGCCGCGTACGAAAGTCGACCGAGAGTTTTCCTACATCCTCGTTGATATGACTGGGCTGCTGTCAAGAGGGCCTTTCAGCAGGACAGGTGTGGTGGTTGGTATGCGGTGAAGCACGGAGAAAGGCCACGAGTGCCGATGGTGTCTTCGACGATGAATCCTGCTGAGATACGCGGTCAACGCCATCTTCGCGCTCTCATCATCCGTGCGATTGCTCTACCGGGAGATCATTGGGCAAGCGATCGTGATCGACAGCGATCGTGACCGACTCCTTGTGCACATCGAGCCCAAGCCAGATAGTTGAGGGAGACGAAGTACGCGCGACTGCAGGATTCGCTGACATGGGCTGGTCCTCCGAAAGGTGGGCGACACGGCAACACGTCGCCGGTGGCGCTGGCAACTCGGCAGTCTCTACGGAGCGAACCCACGACAGAATGGAGGGCCAGCCCAGTCACACTTTCTATGCGGACGGACATCGCTTCTCGAAGGCCGTCGGTGACAAACGCGCTCTCCCACGGGTAGTTCTGATATGCGTCGCCACCTGCTCGGACTGTTGCTCGTGGGGCTTAGCGTCGCTTCGGCGTGCGAGGCGCCAACGGACGCCACGAACCCAACGGTGTCGCAGGCGGCGTACGAATCCCTCCTCGCGAGTCCGTCGTTGACGCGCAGTCCTGAGCTGGACAGCAGTTTCGCCGTCGAGTACCGGCCGTATCGCTTCCGCTCGGGCTTTGCGAATCGCGGTGCGCGCGTCGCGCGGTCCGCCGACACGTGGACGCCGCTGTTCGACACGTTGCAGCGTGGCAGTCCTCCGAGCCCGCCGCTCGCGATCGATTTCGCGCAGGAGATGGTTATTCTGGCGCTCTACGGCGAGGAACAGACAGGAGGCCACGTCGTGCGAATTCGCCACGTCACGCTCACACGCGACACGCTGTTCGTGCTCGCCGAGCGCAGCAGGCCGGGTGCGAACTGCGTGGTGACTCAAGCCTTCACTCACCCGACCGACGCCCGCATCGTTCCCACGCGCCGCGCGCCTGTGATTGTCCTGTTCGCCCCATTCGTCCACGACTGTGAGACGGGGCGCAATCGACCGGATTGGTAGCGCGCCGCCTCACGCCGCCTCACACTGGTTGGCGCGGCCGCCCACGTGCATCGTATGGAAGCGCTCACGGCACAACCTTGTTGGACCGACGGGATTTCGTTAGCTGCACAGGAGGTTTGATGCGTGTATCACGAGTCCTCGTTGCCGCCGTGCTGTTGCCGGCAAGCGTGTCCGCACAGGCGATCGCACTCGGCATCAAGGCGGGGCCGAACAGTTCTCGGCAGGCGGGTTGGTGCTGCGGCGATCCGAACCCGTTCGACGCTAGGCAGGGCGTGGCCGCGGGACTCACGGCAACGGTGGGAGTCTCGCCCGTTCTCGGACTCCAAGTCGAAGCGCTGTACGCGCAGAAGGGGATTCGAGGAACAGCGGGCTTCTTCATGCGCCAGGAGTATCTCGAACTCCCCGTGCTCGTGCGCGCTACCGGTGTGAGCGGCCGAGCGGTGAGTCCCGTCCTGCTTCTGGGCGTGGCGCCTGCTGTTGAGCTCTCGTGTACTGGTCGGACCACACAGCCAACCGTCGCCATTGCTGGGATCGGAGCACCGCCGCTCGTTCCGCTGAACTGCGCTGAGATGCGCACGTATCGCGGGGACGTCGGCCTAATTGGGGCCGTTGGTGCGGACCTTGATCTCGGGCGCGCGATGTGGAGCGCTGAGCTGCGATACAGCCACGGCCTCAGCAACCTGAGCCGAGGTTGGGAGTACATACCGCGCACCACCAACCGTTCGTTGGCCCTTTTGCTCGGCGTGCGTCGCAAGTCGCGGTAGGAGCGTGGCTGCGGTTAACGAGCGGCCGATCTGCGCAGCGTCTCGGCGTCTCGATTGACAGGAGACGCCGCAGGCTGCCTATTTCATTCGTCTGATGGGGCACTCTTGCCCTCCTCGTACACAGCGTCCTGGAATGCGGCCGTCCCTCTGCTTTGCGAGGCCGTCGCTCTCAACAGGTCTCGCGCGATCGATCCTCGTCGTCGGCGCTCTCTCGGCCCTGAGTTGCGGCCGTGAGGTGACCGCGCCGGAAGAGAGTGCGCGCGTCAGCCGCGCGATCTCGATCCGGCCCACCTTCCGCACAGCGCCGGGACACGCTGAGGTTTCGAGCGGCGTGGAGTTCTCGCACCTGCGATTGACGCTGAGCCAACTCGACGGTCGCCTCGTGCACGAGCGCATCGTGGACTTCCCAGCGGCCTCAGATACGCTGCGTCTCTCGGTGACCGTACCACTCAGTCCATCTGCACCTGCAGCTGGCGAGCAGATGGCATTGCGCATTCGCTTTATCACGACGGCCGGCGACACGGTCTTCCGGAGCGGTCCCGACACGATCCTCGTGGAACCCGCCCGCGCCGGCGTTCCGCCGACGGAAATTGGCGTGGAACTCCAGTACACCGGCCCGGGCTCGGATGCGACGCGAGTCGAGCTCACCCCGGTCTCCGCGGGAACGACCGGCGGGAGCGCGCTGAACTTCTCGGCGCAGGCGTTCGGCGCGCTGAACGCACTCGTCGCGACCGCGCCGATCCTTTTCACGAGCACGGACACCTCCGTGGTCCGGTTCGCGAACGCGCGCAGTGGCGCC
Organism: Gemmatimonadota bacterium; assembly: GCA_031416115.1. Lineage (GTDB taxonomy): Bacteria > Gemmatimonadota > Gemmatimonadetes > Gemmatimonadales > Gemmatimonadaceae > Pseudogemmatithrix. Next base: position 1,366 of record JANOTB010000290.1, on the reverse strand, counting down.
GCGACGACCGGAAGCCGACGCGGGGCTGCGCTCGTGATCGCGTCGCTACTCACTGGACCCGCGGACACGGCCAGCGTCTCGGTCTATCCGCTGGCGACTTCGATCGCCGCCGTGCAAGGAGGGGGACAGAGCGCGCCGGTCGGAGCGGCACTCCCGAGTGCGGTCATCGTGCGCGTCACGGCCAACGACGCGCTCGGCGTCGCCGGAGTGACCGTGGCGTTCGCCACACCAGGCGGCAGCGTCGCGAATGCTAATGTCGTCACCGATGCGGACGGCCTCGCTTCGACCACCTGGACGCTCGGCCCGTCGGTGGGAGTGCAGTCGCTCACCGCGACCGCCGCGGGACTCGGGGGCAGCCCCCTCGAGTTCACCGCCACAGCGCTCGCGGGCACCGCCACGCTGCTCGCATTCACTGTCACGCCCGCGACGACGACCGCCGGAGTGCCGTTCGGCCCGATCGCCGTCGAGGCGCGCGACGCCATCGGCAACGTCGCGACGACCTTCGTTGGTGCGGTGACGCTGGCGATCGGAACGAATCCAGGCAGCGGCGTCCTTGCCGGGACGGTCACGGCGAACGCGGTGGCGGGCGTGGCGACATTCGCTGGTGTGAGCATCGCCGCGAGCGGAGTCGGCTACTCGCTCTCCGCCGCCGCCGCCGGCCTGACGTCGGTGACGAGCGCGTCGTTCAATATCGACGCCGGCCCTGCGGCGGCGGTCGTATTCAGCGGCCAACCGCTCGCCGTAACCGTGGGTCTGGCAATCGCTCCCGCGGTGCAGGTCACCGCACGAGACGCGTTCGGGAACACGGCGTCCACGTTCACGGGCGCTGTCACGATCGCCGTCGGACTGAACCCGGGGGGAGCGACGCTCTCGGGCACGACAGTTGTGAATGCCGTCGCGGGTGTCGCGACGTTCAGCGGACTCAGCCTCGACGTGTCAGCCGCCGGCTACACGCTCGAGGCGACTTCGGGTGTGCTCGTCGGCGCGACGAGCGCGCTCTTCAATACCTCGGCGCTGCTTGTCGCGTGGACCAATGCCGCCGGCGGCGCTTGGAATGTGGCCTCCAACTGGAGTGTCGGACGCGTGCCGATCGCGTCGGACAGTGTTGTAATCTCGCTATCCGGATCCTACGCGGTCTCGCTCACTGCTCCGATCACCGCGTCGTTCATCGCGGTCGGAGGTTCCAGCGGCTCGCAGACGCTGAATGTGTCGTCGACCACGCTCACGATCTTGGGACGACTATCGACGCAGGGCACCGGGGCGTTGGGGCTCAGCTCGGCGACGGTGACGGGCGCTGGTTCGGTGTTCAATGGTGGCTCACTCTCGCTCACCTCCTCGACGATCGCGACGCCGTTCACGAATCAGG
>JANOTB010000289.1:0-19457 GCA_031416115.1 Gemmatimonadota bacterium | reverse complement strand
GTGAGTGGTGAGTGGAGAGTGGAGAGTGGGAGAGGTGAGTGGTGAGTGGTGAGTGGTGAGTGGGAGAGGTGCGAAAAAGGCCGCCCGAACGGGCGGCCTCCTCCCATCTCCCATCTCCCATCTGCAGTTAGAATGGCCTCTCTAGACTCTCCGACTGCCGCGTGAACAACTCCGCCCCGCTCTCCGTGATGACCATGTCATCCTCGAGCCTGATCCCGAACTCCCCCGGGATGTAGATCCCCGGCTCGTCGCTGAACACCATCCCCGGAGCGAGCGGGAGCTTGTTGCCGCGCACGAGGTAGGGCCACTCGTGGCCGTCCATCCCCATACCGTGGCCGACGCGGTGTGAGAAGTACTTGTAGTCGGGCCCGAAGCCAGCGTCGACGATCACTTTGCGTGCGGCGGCGTCGACCACTTCACACGCGAGTCCCGGCCGCGCCGCAGCGAGCGCAGCGCTCTGCGCGCGATGTTCGATCTCGAACACGTCCTTCATGCGCTGCGTCGCCTTGCCGAGCACGAAGGTGCGTGAGATGTCGGAGCTGTAGCCCTCGACCTTGCAGCCGCCGTCCATCAACAGGATGCTCCCTTCGCTCACCACCTGCGGTGTCGCCGACCCGTGGGGGAGCGCCGAGTACTTGCCGACCTGCACGCCGGCTGAGCCGGAGAATCCGAGTCGCGTGTGTGCGAGCGAGACGAGGCCGGCAAAGTCGGACTGCGTCATGCCCACCTTGAGCGACTTGTAGGCCGCCTCGTACGCTTTGAGCGTGACGGCACACGCGTGACGAATGAGCGCGAGTTCGTGCGCGTCCTTGACCATGCGGCAGCCCGCCGTGACCGGCGTGCCGTCGGTGACGCGCATGGCGGGGAGCTTCGAGACGCCGTTGCTGAACTGCCAGCGCACGGTCTCCTCGACCGCGATCGTCGCGCCCGACAGTCCGCGCGAGCGGAAGCCCTGCGCGATCAGCGCATAGGGGTCCTCGCTCTCCTCCCACGCGTAGACGTCGGCGCCCCCGGCCATGGGACCGAGCGCGACCTGCTCCATCGCGCGCTCCTCCTCGAACTTCGGCGTGACGAGGAAGGGCCGGCCGTTCACTGGGATGAAGGCGGCGAGCAGTCGCTCGCTGATGCCCCAACCGATCCCGGTGAAGTAGACCATGGAGGTCCCGCCGGTGATCATGAGCGCGTCGACGCCCTGCTCGCGCATGAGTCGGCGCGCTTTCTCGAGTCGGCCTTGGCGCTCGGCGACGCTGATCGGCACTACGCCGTCCTTCATTGGCTTGAGTGCTTTGATGGCGGGCGGGAGCTCGGCGGCGCCCTGTGACGGGGCGGCGTGGTCGTCTTGCGCGCTGCCCGTGCTCGCGCCGAGGGCGACGGCAGCGCTGATCGTGGTGGCGGTTGCGATGAAGTGTCTGCGATCGGGCATCTGTTGAGAGGTGGGAGGTGGGAGGTGGGAGGTGGGGCGATGCTGGACGTCGCCTAGAACACCGTGAGATTGATGTACTTCTTCGGCGACTTCCGGAAGTCCGCGAGCAGTGCCCGCAGATCGATCAGCAGCGAGTCCGAATTCTGATACAGACTGCGGTCATTGAGCAAGAGCCCGAGCGAGCCTTCGCCTCGGTCGATCTTGCCGAGGATCCCGTCCGCCTTCACGACCGCGGCGCGCACGTTGGCCTCGGTCCCTTGCAGCGCCAGCGTGAGCGCATTGATCCGCTCGCTCGCTTCACGGATGTTCTTGGTCGCGCGCTCGGTCTCGGTGACGATCCGCTGCACCTGCTCCGACGAGGTGGCGGAGTCGGCGCGTGACATGGTGCGCCTGAGCGCGGCCGTGGTCGCTCTGAGGTCCTCGGCGCCGGCGCGTACGCTGACGGCGATCGAATCGAGGTTGCGCGACTGCACTTTGATCGAGCGCGAGAGGTCGCCCGAGAGCACGCTGAAGTTGTGGATCGACGCGCGCAGCTCGCGCGCCGCGCTGTCATTGAACGCCACGCGCACGCGTTCCGCGACCGACGAGACGTTGCCGGCGATCCCACCGGCGACGGTCGTGAGTTGGGCGATGTCAGGGAGGAGCGCGCCGTCGAGCGCGCCCGGCGGAGCGTCGGCCACATCGGCGAACTGTCCGAGCACTTCGCGGCTCGCGGGAACGCTCGATCGATGGGTGATGATCGCCTGCCACTCACCGAAGAGCGTCGCCGCTTGGATCAGGACGACCGGGTCCGGCGGCGGGGTGATGTTCTCGTCGAGGTCCATCGTCACCAGCACCCACCCGTTGTCAACGAGGCTGATCTCCTGGATCCGACCCGCATGCACACCACGGATCACCACGGCGTTGCCTACCTGCATGTTGCCGACATCGCGGAACCGCGCTGTCATGCCAGTGCGCCGCCTGCCGAGGTCGGCCTGCTGCAGGAACATCGTGGAGGCGACGATGCCGATCGCCGCCACGACGATCACCAGACCCACGATCCAATCGTTCGACTTGACTTTCATTTGGCTCTCCCGAGTAGCCACACCATCGCCCAGAAGGCGTCGAGCACGAGGATCATCACCGCCGACTGCACCACCGCACTGGTCGCCGCGGCACCGACACCCTGTGCGCCACCGCGCGCGCGAAGGCCGTTCATGCAACCGAGCAGGGCGACCACGAAACCGAAGCTCGCCGACTTCACCAGCCCATACCGCACGTCGAACCCGTCGAAGAACAATCGGGCACCCTTGAGGAACTCGATCGTCGAGAGGTCGAGCAGCAGGAGCGATGCCGCCCACCCCGCACCGAGCCCCACGAACATCGCGACACCGACGACCACCGGGAACATCAGCGTCGCAGCCAGCACCCGCGGGACCACGAGGTACGCCACCGGATCGAACGAGAGCGTCTCGAGTGCGTCCACCTGCTCGGTCACGCGCATGGTGCCGAGTTCGGCGGCGATGTTCGCTCCCACGCGGCCGGCGAGTGCGAGGCCCGTGAGGACCGGTGCGAGCTCCATCATGATCGTCTTCTGCACAAGCGTGCCGACCAGGTAGCGCGGCACCGCGCCGGTGAAGCTGTAGCTGGCGAGGAGCGCGAGCACGACGCCGGTGAAGAGCGCGATCAGGATGCCGATCGGCAGCGAGTCCACGCCCAACTGGCGCGCCTGCTGTGAGAAGTTGGGCCACCAGGTGCGCACATCGCGGCTCGACCGGGCCGCCTCGGCGGCGAGTTTCCCCGCGGCGCCGAACGACTCCAGCCCTTCCCGCGCAGTCCGGCCGATGAGTTCGATCACACTCTCAAGTTACGCCTCCAGCGCGCTGCTCCCCAAGGGGGGAAGCCGGACCGGGGGTCAGGCAACGCCTGTAGCCGTTCAGCAGAGGTTCACCGGTTATCTTTCCCCGTCGCAATACCGTCGCCCGCTCGGAGGAGCCGGACCCTGGGCAAGCTTGTCGTACTGATGGTGACCGCGTTCCTCGACATGGTGGGGCTCCTCATGGTGCTCCCGCTGCTGCCGTTCTACGCGCAGCGGTTCGTGGGTCAGGGGCCGCTCTGGCGGGCACTCGACGCCGTTGGCATGGGTGGTGAGGGGAGCGTGATCGCACTCATGGTGTCGTCGTTCGCGATCGCCCAACTCGTGAGTGCGCCCATGTGGGGCCGCGTCTCCGACCGGCTCGGTCGGCGCCCGGCGCTGCTCGTGGGAATGGCGGCGAGCGGCATCGCGTACATCGTGTTCGCGTTCAGCAACTCGCTCGAGTTGCTGTTCTTCTCACGATTGATCCAGGGCGCGGGCGGCGGCACTGTGGGCGTCATCCAAGCGTACGTCGCCGACGCGACCGAACCCAAGGACCGCGCCAAGACGCTCGGTTGGCTCTCGGCTGCGACCAATGCGGGTGTGGCGATCGGACCCGTGATCGGGTCGGCGGCGGCGCGGTTCGGGCATGCTACCCCGGGCCTCTTGGCGGCGGGGCTCACGCTGATCACCATGGCGTTCGCGTTCAAGTACCTCACCGAATCGAATGAGCGCGTGGGCTCCAAGACCGGTGAGCATCCCGTGATCCGCCGCTCGAGCACCGCGCTCAAGCGGGTGCTCACGCACCCGGGCGAGCCGGCGTCGCGGCTGATCTTCATGTACGCCGTGGGGATGGGCGCGTTCCAGGGGACCACGGCGATCCTCGCGCTCTTCTTGTTGGATCGCTTCGGGATCGACGAGACGGAGATCGGCTGGGTGTTCGCGTACATCGGCGTGCTGTCGGTAGTTGCGCGCGCGGTGTTCCTCGGGCCGGCGGTCGATCGCTACCGTGAGCCTCGGCTCAGCCGCTACGGGCAGCTGTTGCTCGCGCTCGGGCTCTTCGCGTTGCCGTTCACGTACAACTACGTCGCGCTCGCGCTGGCGATCGCACTCATCCCGCTCGGCACGGCGTTCACATTCCCGTGCGTGACCGGGATGCTCTCACAGGTGATCCCGAACCATGAGCGCGGGCTGTACATGGGTGTGCAGCAGACGTTCGGCGGTGTGGCGCGCGTGATCGGGCCGATCTGGGCGGGGTTCGCGTTCGACTACCTCGGCAAGGGTGTGCCGTTCTTCACGGGGGCGGCGCTCGCGGCGGCGACGATCTGGCTCGGCGTGGGGATCGAGGATCATATCCCGGCGCATCCGGTCATGAGGAAGGCGCCGGCGAGCTGAGTGTTCGGAGCGCGGCCACACGGGAGATGATGCGGCGCGTGAGTGGCTCCACCAGTTCACTGCTCAACCCGTCCGCGATGGCGCGCGAAGCCACGCGCTCGACCGCCTGAGGGATGAGGAGCAGCAGCCCGTCCAGCCGCTCCAGCACGTATTTCCTCGGCAGCTTGGATGCATCGGCCACATCGCTCCAATCGGCGCGCGTGATCGTTCGCGCGAGGTACTCTCTTCCGATGCGCATCGCCAGCTTGATCTCGGACAGTCTGCTGTCGGCATACGGGAGATAGCTGGTCACGTCATAGAAGGGCGCGAGTCGAACGCCTCCGCCGGACGCGTGCAGCAGCGCGTAGTTCTTGGCGTGCGCGTCTGTTGCAGCGAGCACCCAGTTCAATGCGATCATGTCGAGGAAGCGCCCGACATCCACCGCGGGTTCGAGCGATGACTCTTGTATGAGCGGCACGATCGCGGCGATCCCCGGTCCGCCTTCGTTCTCATACTTGTTCCATGGCAGCACCGACATCGCCTGACAGAGATCCTCTTGATGGATGCGCCGGTAGCGCGCGCCCTGCGGGAGCCGATCGAATCGCTCGACCACGATCGCCACCTCGTCGGCGAACGATCGCACCTGCGACTTCGCGGCACCGAGCCCGAGCTCCGACGCCAAGGCGAGACACAGATGCTCATTCTCCGCGAAGCCGGCATACTCCGTGGAAGGCGGCTTCAGGATGTGTGTCGTCGGCGTGCGGCCCAGCGGCCTTCCCCAGCGGCCGTCTCCATTGTACAAGGCGATCTTCGGCTGCGCGCCAGCCAGGCTGAATCGACCAGCGGTCTTTCTGTCGATCCCCGGAAGTCCGGTCTCCTTCGCCGACCGCAGTTCCCGCGCGACATCGGCATCGTCGATCCACTCGACGTCGACGGCGGCGTGCTGCCCCTCCAACTCCTGCAGTCGGTCGGGCGCGATGAACTGCACGGCACCCGCGCAATCGGCTCCCATGTGAGCCAGGAGCGCAATCGGATTCCGCGCCGATACGCCGAACGTCTTCGCGTAGCGGTCGAGGGTCCGTTCGTTGTCCGGGAGCAGCCCCCAAAGAAATGCCTCCACCTTCCTATGATCGTGCTCGGCGGCCGCGAGTGGCATTGAGAGCGAGAGCGGATAGCTGTCGTCGGCAAGCCGCCAATCGGCTTCGTAGATGAAGCGATATCGCGCGCGTGCGTCCTGAAAGACTGCGCCGACAACGCGGCCGTCGAGCAGCGCGATCAGCTTCGGTCCGCTCTTGGGAGATCCACTGCGAGCCTGGGTCATGAATCGCTCCGCGGCCCCGCGTCCACGATCCGGCCAAGCTCCTGTGCGGCTTCCGATTCGCGTCGTGGCCTCACATGCAACTCTGCGCCAAGCGCACGAAGCGCTCGAAGCACGGTTCGAATATCCGCGTTCGTTTTCGCCTGCTCGACCTGCACCACCCACCGACGACTGACTCCGACGATCTCGGCCAGCTGCGCCTGCGTCAGTCCGAGTCCTCGTCGCAGCTCTCGTATGAGCTGACCCAGTTCCTCTCGGGTGCGGATCTGCATCTACTCTCCTTTCATGTATCTAATGAATCACTTCAGAGCAAAGTAAGCTTACACTTACTTTTGTCAATAGTAATCTTTAGCTTACATAGCATCGCTTGCGCGCCTCCGGATCGATTCCTATCGTCTCTTGCGGTTCCAAATCGGTGACGTGACGTCGGACGCTGCGGGGGTCCTCATCACAACTCGGGGCACCGGCGCGTGACGCCGTCGCGCGGGCTCAACCTAGATCGGAGAAATTAATGTACGAGCGCAAAACGGAACAATTACTCCCTTGGCCGCAATTCGCACGTCGCCTAGCGCTGTCGGCACTGGTGGCATTCGCTATTGTGGCGAGTGGCTTAGTGATTGGCATCCTGGGATATCGCTACGTCGCTCATCTTGACTGGATTGATGCGCTGCTGAATGCATCGATGATCCTCACCGGAATGGGCCCTATTTCGCCGATGATCGACGATGCAGCTAAGTTGTTCGCATCGGCGTACGCGCTATTCAGCGGCGTGGTGTTCTTGTCGGGTGTGGGCATCGTTTTGTCGCCGCTGTTTCATCGCATACTGCATCGGTTTCATCTTGAAGACGATAGCGCGTAATCCGGTTACGCCATGCGGTAGGTCGACGGTCGCTCACGGAGGCGGGGGACGGCCATGCGCACGCATCGCCGGCTTCCTCAACCCAAGAAGCGCATCACCTGACCCACCACGAGCAGCAACAGCAGCAGCCCGATCAGAACGATCGCAAGGTCGGGCCGGCTCGTGAATCTGGTCCCGTTCTCCTCCGGCGGCGTCGGCCGGCGCTTCCCTCGCCACAGCTTCGTCGCGCCCAGTAGGCCGACGAAGAGAAGCGCGGAGAGGACCACGGCCCCGATGACTGGTGACCGAGCGAAGCTGTCGACTGGATCCATGCACAAACCTACCGCGCCGTGGGCACCCTCCGTCACCGGAGGGGCCCTTTGCCTTGCGGCTCGAGAACTGCCATCATCCGAGCATGCGCGCACTCCTGCTGCTCCTCTCGCTCGGCACCGCCGCCCTCGCCCAGGGCCGTGAGGGCGATTTCATCGCCCGCGACTTCCGCTTCACCACCGGAGAGACGCTCCCCGAGGTGAAGATCCATTACACCACGTTCGGCACACCGCGAAAGGACGCGCGCGGCGTGACGCGCAATGCGGTGATGATCCTGCACGGCACCGGCGGCAGCGGGCGAGGCTTCCTCTCGGCCAACTTCGCCGGCGAGCTCTTCGGGCCGGGACAGCTGCTCGACACGGCGAAGTACTTCATCGTCCTGCCGGACAACCTCGGCCATGGCGGGAGCAGCAAGCCGAGCGACGGAATGCGCGCGCGTTTCCCGAAGTACACGTACGACGACATGGTCACGGCGCAGCGCCGTCTGCTCGTCGAGGGGCTCGGCGTGAACCACCTGCGGCTCGTGACGGGCACGTCGATGGGGTGCATGCACTCGTGGCTGTGGCTCACCGAGCATCCCGACTTCATGGACGGTGCCGTGCCGCTCGCCTGCGCGCCGGGACCGATCGTCGGCCGCAACCGGATGATCCGCGCGCTCATCATCGAGAGCCTGCAGGGCGATCCGGAGTACCGGGGCGGCGAGTACACGGCGCCGCTACGCGGGATGCGCGCGGCGCAGGGATTCCTGTGGGTCATGGGGAGCGCGCCGCTGCTCAACCATGCGCAGTATCGCACGCGACAGGCGGCGGACTCCGCGACGGCGGCGATCATCGACCGCGGCCAGGCGCGCACCGACGCCAACGACATGATCTGGTACTTCGACGCGTCGCGCGACTACGACCCGTCGCCGCTGCTCGGCCGCGTGCGCGCGCCGGTGCTGCACATCAACTCCGCCGACGACTTCGTCAACCCGCCCGAACTCGACAACGTCGCGCCGCTCCTCCAACGGGTGCCGGGAGCGCAGTTCGTGCTGCTGCCGATCACCGAACGGACGCGCGGGCATGGCACGCATTCGATGCCCGCGATCTGGGGCCACTTCATGCGGGACTTCCTCGCGACGCTGCCCGAGCGTTAGTCCAGCGAGCGCTAGATCGGCGGCAGGCCGATCGGATTGATCCGCTGCACCGCACCCGCGAGCGCGAGCACCTCCTCCTCTCCCTGCGCGCGCCCGACGATCTGCATCCCGACCGGAAGCCCCTCGGTGTCGAGTCCGCACGGCACCGAGGCGACGGGAAGGCCGCTCAGGCTCAACAGAAAGGTCGGCGCCAGCCAATCCACGTAGGTGCGCATCTTCACACCGGCCACCACCTCGGGGTAGTTCTGCTCCACCGGGAACGGAGCGACGCACATCGTCGGCGTGAGGAGGTGATCGTATCGCGCGAAGAACTCCCTGAACAGGTGCCACACTCGCCCGCGCGCGCGGTGGGCCGCGCCGAGCGCACGCGGTGAACCGTCGAGGCCGGCATTGGTGTTGTTCCGCACGTTCACGCCGAAGCGGTCGAGGTGCTCGAGCTTGTCGTACATCCACGCGACGAACCACTCGCCGCGGAGCGCGAGGAAGGCATCGCGCGCGAAGCCGAGATCGAACGCCACTTCCTCGACGCTCACGCCGGCGCCAGCCAACCCGAAAGCGGCGTTCCGACACGCGCGCTCGACTCCTGGCTCGACGCCGATCCCCGCGATGTCTGGGCAGTAGGCGACGCGCAACCCTTTTCGCGGTCCGCGTCGCACGGCGCTGACGAAATCGCGCCCCGCGGTCGGCTGCGCCAAGGGGGATCGGCCGCTCGGGCCGGCGATCGCCTGCAATGCGAGTGCGACGTCCTCGGCGGTGCGCGCCATGGGGCCAGTGACCTGCAGTGTGTCCCAGACCCAGTCGGCGGGATCGGTCGGTACGAGGCCGGGTGAGGGCCGGATCCCGACCACGCCACAGAAGCTGGCCGGGATCCGCAGTGAACCGCCGAGGTCGGTGCCCTCGGCGAGAGCGATCATCCCGGTCGCGAGTCCGACCGCGCCACCGCCGGTCGACCCGCCCGCGCTCCTCGACGGGTCCCACGGGTTCCTCGTCCGTCCGAACACCTCGTTCCACGTGTTCCCGCCGGCGGCGAACTCCGGGGTGTTCGTCTTGCCGAGTATCACCGCGCCGGCGGCACGCAGCCGGGTCACAACAAGCGCGTCCTCGGTCGGTACGTGGTCGGCGAAGACCGGAGAACCGTACGTCGTCCGGACACCGGCGACCGGCGTGACATCCTTGATCCCGACCGGCACACCGGCGAGCGGGCCGACATCCTCACCTCGCGCGATCCGTTCGTCGATCGCGCGCGCTTCGTCGACGGCGTGCGGCGCGAGCGTCACGATCGCGTTGAGCGCGCCATTGTGCCGCGCGATGCGCGCGAGCGCCTCCTCGACGACCGCGACCGCCGAGACCTCGCGCGCACGCACTCGCGCCGCGATCACGCTCGCCGACTCGATCGCCACTCCCGCCATGCTCAGACCTTCGCCGGCCAGGCGCCCTTGAAGGCGACCGCACGACAGAACGCGGCCTCGCCGCCGCGGAACTTCCACGGAAAGACACCCAGGATGAGTCGCTTGTTCTGCAACGCCGGATCCTCGATGTCCCCGCCGAGATTCTCGACGTGTATGCAGTCGTGCGGGAAGAGCGCGTTGTGCGTAATCTGATACGCTGAATCGGGGAAGAGCTTCGCGACGCCCTTCGGGCCTCCGAACAACTCCTCGGCCCGCTTCCGCACCTTGTCGCAGTGATTGTGCATCCCCTTCCCGAGGAAGCGGCCGATCGGAAGGTTCATCGGATGATCGGTCGAGATGCAGTCCAGGCCCCAGATCCTGACCTTCATCTTGAGCAGCCAGGGCACGAGGTCGGGATGCGCGCCGGGATGCATGTGGATGTACCGCTCCTCGTCGGGCTCGGCGCCGAACTGTGAGTGACGTCCCCACCCCGTGTTGAGGAAGACGATGTCGCCCTTCTTCACCTTGACGCGTTTCTCGATCATCTGCGGGGTGTAGAGTGCCAGCTCGTGCATCTCGTCGCGGAGATCCACGATCACGCCAGGCCCGCAGAGCCACTCGACCGGGATCTCGTCGATCGTGCGGCCGGCGGTGACGAAGTGCCGCGGGGCGTCGAGATGCGTCCCCATGTGATTCGACGTCTGGATGTACTGCGCATTCACGCCATGCTCGGCCTTTCGCTTGATGTACTTCACCTCGAATGGCGGGTAATACGGCCAGAACGAGCATTCCTGGTTGAGCGGTTGCGAGAGATCGAAGATCTTCATCGTGGTTCCTCGGCGAGACTGGGGTCGGAGGGAGAACGGCGCGCGTGCGCCCGGGGAGGGAAGAAGGACATGCTCGGGGCGTGGAAGGCCGCGCGCGGGCGCCTCACGCGCTCCTCGCCCGAGCGATGGCGGAGGTGAGGGCGCGCCGGGTGAGCACGCCCGCCAGTTGCCGCCGGTACGCGGCGTCGCCGTGGATGTCGGTCGGTGGCTCGACCTCGGCGCGCACCGACTCGGAGGCCGCGATGATCGCCGGCGCATCCCCCGCCGTGCCCGCGAGCGACGCGCCGGCCGCGACGAGCACCGGCCCGTCGCCCACGCTGAGCAACGCGATCCGCGCGCGCTCGACCATGCCCGCGGACGAGAGCACGACCTGCACGGCCACACCGGCGAGCGCGTAATCGCCATGCCGCCGCGCGACCTCGAGAAAGGCGTGTCCCGACCGCGCCGGTCGCGCGGGGATCTCCACCGCCACCAACAGCTCGCCCGCGTCGAGCGCTGTCGCGAAGAGTCCGGTGAAGAACGCGGTCGCGTCCACCCACCGCTCCTCCCGCTTCGATCGCAACTGGAAACGCGCGCCGAGCGCGGTCATCACCGCGGGAAGCTCGGCGCTCGGGTCGGCGTGCGCGAGGCTGCCGCCGAGCGTGCCGCGACTGCGGATCGCCGCATGCGCAACGTGCGGCATGGTCTCGAAGAGGAGCGGAGCATGCGCACGCACGAGCTCACTTCGTTCGACCGCGAGGTGCCGGGTCATCGCCCCGATCCGGAGTCCGCCGGACGGCGTGGCCGTGATCCCGGCGAGCTCGGTCACGGCGTTGAGATCCACGAGGGCGGAGGGTTGCGCGATCCGGAAGTTCATCGCGGGGATCAGGCTCTGCCCGCCGGCGAGCGGCTTGGCATCCGGATGCTCCGCGAGCAGCCCGAGCGCATGGTCGAGCGACTCCGCCCGGTGGAAGACGAACGGCGCCGGCTTCATGCCCCTCCCCCTCGCGTCGCGCGCTCGGCACGCTCCGCCGCCAGCGTGGCGATCGCCTTCAGGCCCTGGGCGCTCATCATCCGGCTGACCGAGTCGAGCATGCGTTGTCCCACCGCAGCCACGGTTCCCCCCACCTGCAAGTCGGCGCGATACTGCAGGACCGTACCGGCACCGGCACTGGCCGGCGCGAGCACGACCTTCGCCACGCCAGTCACGAAGCCGAGCCTCCCTCGCGCATCCACTCGCATCGAGTAGCGCGTGTCCGGCACGACGTCCTCCAGCACGACCACGAGCGAGAACTCCGCCGCCGAGATCGGCCCCACGCCGACCTTCATCGTTCCCGTGTAGCGGTCACCGTCGCGTACGAGCCGCTGCGTGCCGACCATGACGCGCTCGAGCGCTTCCGGGTCGAGCAGCAACGCGAACACCTCGCTGGGCGAGCCGGCGAGTTCGTGGCGCCCCTCGATGATCAGCGCGCGCCCGGTCACGGTCGGCGGAGCGACTACGCGTGGACCGGTGCGTTTCGCCTCCTGCATGATCGTGAAGAGCCGTCCGGGCGAGAGTGGGATCTCGGTGATCTCCACTCCGCTCCCGAAGAGCGCGTCCTCGACCGCCTGAGCGAACAGCGCGCCAGTCGGGATCGCGCCCGCCTCACCCACGCCCTTCGCGCCGATCGGATTGAGCGGGGACGGTGTCTCGATGTGCGCCATCTCGACCGTCGGCACATCCATGGCCGTCGGCATCAGGTAGTCCATCAGCGAGGCGTTGAGGGGCTGGGCGCCCGCGTCGAACACGAGTTGCTCGTAGAACGCGTTGCCTATCCCCGCCGCCACGCCTCCCTGGATCTGGCCTTCGACGATCATCGGATTGATCTGCGTGCCGCAATCGTGCACGACGACGTAGCGCTTGATCTCGACCATCGCCGTCTCGACGTCGACCTCGACGAGCATCGCGTGCACCCCACTCGCGGTGCTGCCACGTGAGGGACCGAAGTACCTCGTCGCCTCCAGACCGGGTTCGCTTCCGGGCGTCACGGCGCCCCGGAGTGGATTCGCGCGCTGCGCGAGTTCGCCGAGCGTGAAGCCGCGCTCGGGCTCGCCGCGCACGAATACGCGTCCGCCACCGAGCACGAGCTTCGAGACCTTGACGTCGAGCAGTCGCGCGGCCTGCGTGAGCGCCTTCTCCCGCACGGCGATGGCCGCCTCGTGACAGGCGCTCCCGGCGACCACGGCCCCGCGCGACGCGAACGTCCCCGTGCCCCAACCGAACGCGCGCGTGTCGCCGGTGACGACATGGACCTCGGTCGGCTCGATGCCCAGCTGCTCCGCGACGATCTGCGCGAACGACGTGAAGTGCCCCTGCCCCTGCGTACCGACGCCGGTCGCGAGCCGCACTCGTCCACTCGGTTCGACCGTGACCCGCGCTCCCTCGTACGGTCCGATCCCGGTGCCCTCGATGTACGAGACGATCCCGAGCCCGACGTGCCTCCCTTCCGCGCGGAGCCGTGGCTGTTCTTCACGCACGAAGCGTTCGTACCCGATCATCTCGGAGGCCTTCGCGAGCGCGGGGGCATAGTTCCCGCTGTCGTACACGAGCGGCTGGAAGTCCTGGAAGATGATCTTGTGGTCGTGCGGAAAGTCGCGGGGGCGGAGGAAGTTGCGCTTGCGGATCTCCACCCGGTCGATGCCGAGTTCCCGCGCTGCGAGGTCGAGCAGGCGCTCCATCACGAAGACCCCGTGCTGCCGACCTGCGCCGCGCACCGGCGTCACGATCGGCTTGGTCGTGAAGACCGCGGTGAACTCGCTCGAGTAGTTCGGGACCGCGTACGGTCCGAGCAGCGTGCACTGGCTGTTGATCGGCACCGTGAGGCCGTAGGGATCGTACGCGCCCGTGTCATGGAGGAAGACGTCCTTCACGCCGAGGATCCGTCCGTCCTTGGCCAGCGCGATCTCGGCATCGTGGATCTGCCCGCGTTCCTGCGTCGTCGCGGAGAAGTTCTCGCGGCGGTCCTCGATCCATTTCACCGGACGGCCCACCGCGCGCGCCGCCCAGGGGATCACGACCTCCTCGGGATAGAACATCATGATCTTCGGGCCGAAGCCGCCCCCGACGAACGGTGCGATCACGCGCACCTGCGACTCGGGGAGTCCCAGCATCGCGGCCAGACCGTTGCGAATGGGGATCGGCGCCTGGGTGGTGTCCCAGATCGTCATCTCCTCGACGGTCGGGTCCCAGGCAGCGACG
Organism: Gemmatimonadota bacterium; assembly: GCA_031416115.1. GTDB lineage: Bacteria > Gemmatimonadota > Gemmatimonadetes > Gemmatimonadales > Gemmatimonadaceae > Pseudogemmatithrix. The sequence goes on along the minus strand of JANOTB010000289.1, from coordinate 5,773 downwards.
ACCCCGCGGTTCTCTATCGCGCCAGCCACACCGCGATCGTAGTGGAACCGCCGCGCGACGACGCGGTGCGCCTTGGCGCGCGCCTTCGCGTAATCTCCCTTCGACTGCACGACATGCGCGGCGACGTTCGAGTCGAGCTGTTCGTGGATCCGCGGCGCACTGGCGAGGAGCGCCGCCTCGAGATCGACGACCGCGCCGAGCGGCTCCAGGTCGACCACGATCTCGGCCAACGCGTCCTCGGCGATGTAGCGACTCTCGGCGATCACCACCGCGATCGGCTCGCCGACGTAGCGCACTTTGCCGCGCGCCAGCGGCACCTGCGTGGCGGCGTGGAAGACGAGTCCGGCAATCGGCGGCGGCGGGACGAGGAGCGGACCTGGCTTCCAGTAGTCGCCAAGGTCGGCGGCCGCGAAGCAGGCGATCACGCCGGGATGTGCGCGGGCCCGTGTGAGGTCGACGTGCCGGAGCCGTGCGTGCGCATGCTCACTGCGGAGGAAGGCCGCGTGGAGCATCCCCGGCAGGTGGACGTCGTCCACGAACTGTGCGCGCCCCGTCAGCAGGCGAGCGTCCTCGTTGCGACGGACCGACTTCCCGACGACACGAGGCATCGTCAGCGCCCGATCGCGAGCTTCACCGCCTCGACGATCCCGGCGTATCCGGTGCAGCGGCAGAGATTCCCCGAGAGCGCCTGGCGGATCTCGGCGTCGCTCGGCGTCGGATTGTCGCGCAGGAAGGGGACGAGGGTCATGAGGATCCCCGGTGTGCAGAAGCCGCATTGGAGTCCATGGGCCTCGCGGAAGGCCGCCTGAAGCGGATGCAGCGCCAGTTCGGTGCCGAGGCTCTCCACTGTCTCGACGTCGGCGCCATCGGCCTGCACGGCGAGCATGAGGCAGGAGCGGACCGCCTCGCCGTCCACGATCACTGTGCAGGCGCCGCAGACGCCGTGCTCGCAGCCCACGTGCGTGCCGGTGTGCTCGAGGTCATGGCGCAGAAAATCGCTGAGCAGCAGCCGCGCCTCGACCGAGCGCGCGACGTAGCGACCGTTGACCGTGAGAGTGATCGGATGCACGGGGAGATTGTACGACATCCCGAGCGGAACGGCGAGCCGGTGACCGGGCCTGGGGCGCGAGAGGCGCTCACGCCGGATCAGGCTGCGTCAGGCTGCGACACGTCAGGCTGCGTCACTGGCGCCGCCGACCGTTGAAGTCGTAGACTCCCCTGTCGTCCGATTGCATGCGCTAACTCGTCCGCCTGCCAAGCCGAGCGACACTGATCCCGGCCTGAAAACTCCCTCCCCCGCGCCCTGGCATGACGGACCCCGCTCCGAGTCTCGCGTCCGCCCTCGCCGACCGCTACCGCATCGTGCGCGCACTCGGCGCGGGCGGCATGGCCACGGTCTACCTCGCGCACGACCTCAAACACGACCGGCAGGTCGCCATCAAGGTCCTCCGCCCGGACCTCGCCCGCTCACTGGCCGGCGATCGCTTTCTGCGCGAGATCGCGATCACGGCGCGACTCAATCATCCACACATCCTCGCGTTGCTCGACTCAGGGACCGCCGCCAACGGCGAGATCCTCTACTACGTGATGCCGGTGGCCACCGGGCAGTCGCTGCGCGACCGCATCGGCGCGTGCGGCGCGCTCCCGCAGACCGACGCGCTCCGGATCGCGTGCGATGTCGTCGAGGCGCTCGTCCATGCGCACGCGTACGGCGTGGTGCATCGCGACATCAAGCCCGACAACATCCTCCTCTCGGAAGGGCACGCGATCGTCGTCGACTTCGGCATCGCGAAGGCGGTGGGCTCGGCGCGCGAGACGCACGCGCTTACGTCCGAGGGCACATCGCTCGGCACGCCAGCCTACATGGCGCCGGAGCAGGCGGCCGGCGAGGCCGACGTGGACCATCGCGCCGACATCTACGCCATTGGCGCGGTGCTCTACGAGATGCTCACCGGCGTGCCGCCGTTCACTGGGACGTTCCAGCAGGTAGTGATGGCCAAGATGGCGAAGGATGCGCCGTCGCTCGCGGCGAGCGAGCCCGCGGCACCGCCCGCGCTCGCGCGGCTCGTCGCCCGCTGCCTCGCACGCGAGCCCGCACAGCGGCCGCCCACAGCGGAGTCGCTCCTCGCCGAGCTGCGCGCGCTCGCCCAGCCCGAGACGACCGGCCAACGGCGCCTCACGCGCACGATGGCGCTCGCCACGGCCGGCGCGCTCGTGGCGGTCGCCCTGCTCGGCGTCCTCTTCGTGCGCGATCGCCGCGCGCGGTGGGTGCACGTCACCGCACTACCGGAGATAGCCCGCCTGGTGGATGCCGACCAGCTCGACTCGGCATTCGCGCTGGCGGAACGCGCCGAGTCGCGCTCGCCGGGCGATTCCGCGCTGGCGGCCGTCTGGAGGGAGATCGCCCTCTCGCAGACCTTCGTCAGCGAGCCCGTAGGCGCCACCGTCACGCGCGCTGCGGTGAACGACACCACACGTTGGATCGCGGTGGGCACCACGCCCACGGCACCGGTGCGGATCCCACGCAACGCGTGGTTCTATCGCTACACGCTCGCCGGCCATCGCCCCGTGACGATCATGGGCGCTCGGCTCGGCGGGAGCTATGCGCCCATACCGAGTCCTATTCCGCTGCAGAAGGTGAACGACCCCGATCCCGGCATGGTGCTGCTCCGCGGCCGTGGGCTGGTGGGAACGCTGTACGGGCTCTCGTCAGGTGAGCCGCTCGACCTTTCCGATTTCCTGATGGACAAGCTCGAGGTCACGAACAGGCAGTACAAGGCGTTCGTCGATGCTGACGGCTATGCGGAGGCGCGTTGGTGGGACTCGACGATCGTCCGGGACGGTCGCGCGATCGCGTGGCGTGACGCGATGGCGCGCTTCACCGACGAGACCGGTCAGCCTGGCCCCGCCGCCTGGGAAGGCTCCGCGCCCAAGCCGGGGACGGAGGATCTTCCGCTCGGAGGCGTGAGCTGGTACGAAGCACGCGCCTACGCGCGGTTCGTCGGCAAGGAGCTGCCGACCGTGCTCGAATGGAATGCGGCGTCCATTCCCGAAGCGGCGCGCTGGGTGGTGCCCAATGGGCGCTACGACTCCGATGGGCCCGTGCGTGGCGGTGCGGCCGGCGGCGTGAGTCCGCGCGGCATCTACGACATGGCGGGGAACGTGCGCGAGTGGGCGGTTAACGCTCGCGAGCCAGGGCAGCGCTTCATCCTCGGCGGCGGATGGTCCGACCCCGCCTACCTCTTCTCCGAAGCCTACACCGCACCCGAGTTCGATCGCTCGGCGATCAACGGCATCCGGCTCGTGCGCCGAGTGGCCAGTGCGCCCGACCTGGCGCGCGCGTTGGCCCCGATCCCGCGCCGCGCGCGTGACGTGGTGCGCGCCACACCGGTGGACGACGCCACCTTCCGCGGCTACCTCGCGCTCTACGACTACGATCGGACGCCGCTCAATGCGGTGGTGACCGCGCGCGACAGCTCGCACGCCGATTGGGTGCGCGAGGACGTCGTGTTCGATCTCCCGGCCGGCGGCCCGCAGATGACGGCCGTGATGTTCCTGCCCAAGCGCGCGAAGCCGCCGTACCAGACCATCGTGATCTGGCCGGCGTCGGATGCGTTCGTGTTGCGCGACACTCGCGTGCTCGCCATGAGCTACGTGGACTTCCTCGTGCGCAGCGGACGCGCGGTCGTGTACCCGATCTTCGAACACACCTACGGCCGCGGCGCGAGCATGGCCGGAGACCGGCTGTCGGCGACGATCGAGCACCGTGACCAGATGGTGCGCTGGGCGACGGAGATGCGACGGTCGATCGACTACGCGTTCACGCGCGCCGACATCGACACCACGCGCCTCGCGTATGTGGGCACGAGCTGGGGCGCGCGCGTCGGCGGCACCGTGCTCGCGATCGAGCCGCGCATTCGGTCGGCGATCCTCAATGTGGCAGGGTTCAACGCGGCGGCGGTGCGGCCGGAGGAGGACCCGGTGAACTTCCTGCCGCGCGTCCGCATCCCGGTGCTCATGCTCAGCGGCCGCTACGACAGCGTCTTTCCGTACGAGTCGTCGCAGGTGCCGTTCTTCAAGCTGCTCGGCTCGCCGGCGGGCTCGAAGAAGCAGGTGATGTTCGAGGGTGGGCACTTTTTGCCGCGTCCCATGTGGGTGGCGGAGTCGACGACGTGGCTGGACGAACAGTTCGGCGCGGTGAACCGGACAAAGTGACCGGCGGTCGTCACATCACGGATGCTTGCGCGACACACCGCGACCACCGTCGCGGTCAGTCCTGGGCGAGCCGCGCCGCGAGATAACGCTGCCCCTGCTCCATCGCCTGCACGAACGCCTCTTCGTCCCCCGCCGCCACTGCCGAACGGAGTTGTTCGACCGCGCGCGCGAGTCCGTCCAGCGCCTTGAGCCCGTGCGCGTTCAGGTGCTGGATCTCGAAGTACAGGTGCGGATTCTCCGACGCCACGCGTGCCGCCACCGCCAGCTGCGCCTCGAACGTCGTGCTCGAGACGCGCGCCAGGTGCGCGGCGGCCGCACCGCTCCCGCTCAAGGCGTTGAAGAACGCGATGTTCACCGCGTGCGAGAGCCCGAGCACGTAGGCCATCGCCTGGTCGTGCGCGTCGAGCGCCATGTCGACCACGCGCGCCGTGGTGCCCGCGAAGAGTGCCGCCGCGGCCGCGTTCGCCTCGGCGCAACCGACGTCGACGATCACCACATGCCGCCCCGCGAGCAGGTCCACCGAGGGACCGAACATCGGATGTACGGAGGTGATGCGCACGCCGGCGCGCGCGCAGGCGGCGAGCCCGGTGCGCAGCGGCGACTTGAGCGAGCCGAGGTCGAAGACGATCCCCGCCGGTTTCCGTGCGGCGATCGAATGGAGCATCGCGGCGGTCGCGCGCAACGGCGCGGCGACGACGATCAGGTCGTGGTCGAGTGCGCCGTCGGTCCACTCGCCCCGGTGCGCGACGTCTGCGAGGTCAGCCGGCAGCGGCGCAGGGTCGGCGATCTCGACGGCGTAGCCCTGCGAGCGGAGGAATCGCGCGAACCAAGCGCCCATGCGTCCCGCGCCGCCGACTACGAGCGCGCGCCGCCCCTCGCCGCTCCCGCGCGTGCGGATCCGCTGCCGCTCCTGCACGGTGAGCGAATGCCGGATGAGCAGCGTGAGCAGCTCCTCGGCGAGCTCGGGCGAGGCGCCGAGTGCTTTGGCCGTGGCGCGGGCGCGGGCGAGGACGTAGTGCTCCTGCGCCGTGTCCTGCAGCGCGCCGGCGCTGCGGTCCTTGATCGCGCCGACCGCCGCAGCGAGTTCCTGACGGCGCGCCACGAGCGTGAGCAGCTCGGTGTCGAGCTCGGCCAGCCGCTCGCGGAGATCGGCGAGGGCGGGATCGGAGGGGTAGGACGACTGGCTCAATCCTTCGCCGCCGTCCGCGTCGCCTCGAACTCCACCGTCCGCCCGATCGTCGCCGGATGCCGCGACATGCTCGCGTCCTCCGTCTCGGTGATCAACCGCACGCCGCGCTCGAAGAAGATGTAGTTGTACGCCCACTGCAGCATGACGCTGATCCGGTTGCGGAAGCCGACCAGGTACGCGATGTGCACGAAGAGCCAGATGAACCAGGCGAAGTAGCCGGCGATCTTGATCCGTCCGCCGCCGAACGATGCCACGGCCTTGTGCCGGCCGATCGTCGCGAGATCGCCCTTGTTCAGGTAGCTGAACGGCTTCGACGCCTCCCCCACCTCGAGCGCGAGGATGTTCTTCGCGACGTGCCGTCCCATCTGG
>JANOTB010000288.1:0-9457 GCA_031416115.1 Gemmatimonadota bacterium | reverse complement strand
ATATATTTAGGCGTCTTGCCGCAGTCCCACCTTTACGGAGTTTCCCGCATGGCCGACCATACCGCGAAGGTCAAGGACATCATCGAGAAGGAGCTCGGCGTCGAGCGTGAGAAGCTCACCGACGGAGCGAGCTTCATCGAGGACCTTGGCGCCGACTCGCTCGACATCGTCGAGCTCGTGATGGAGTTCGAGAAGGAGTTCAACATCGACATCCCCGACGAGGACGCTGAGAAGCTCCGCACGGTGGGCGATGCGATCACCTACCTGAACGGCAAGATCGGCGACTGAGATGGGATCCTCGAGGCGCCGGGTCGTCATCACGGGGGCCGGGTGCGTCACGCCGGTAGGTAACGACGTGGCGAGCACGTGGCAGGCATTGCTCGACGGCAAGTCGGGTGCTGGCCCGATCACGCGATTCGACGCCACGGCGTTCAAGGTCCGGTTCGCCTGCGAGGCAAAGGGGTTCGACGTCACGCAGTACATGGACCGGAAGGAAGCGAAGCGCAGCGACCTGTATACGCAGTTCGCGATGGCGGCCTCCGTGCAGGCGATGCAGGACGCCGGCTTCGGGGACAAGACCGGGTACACGCCAGAACGCACCGGCGTGATCATCGGCTCGGGCATCGGCGGGATCGCGACGTTCGAGGAGCAGTGCCGGATCTGCGAGCGGGACGGTCCGAACCGGATCTCGCCGTTCTTCATCCCGATGTTCATCGGCGACATCGCAGCCGGTGTCGTGTCGATGCGATTCGGTGCGAAGGGTCCGAACTACGCGACGCAGTCGGCCTGTGCCACGTCGGCGCACGCCATTGGCGCCGCGTTTCGCATGATCGTCTACGGCGATGCCGACGTGATCATCGCCGGCGGGTCGGAGGCGGCGGTCTCGCCGGTCTCGATCGGCGGGTTCGGCAACATGCAGGCGTTGTCGACGCGGAACGAGTCACCCGACACCGCGTCGCGACCGTTCGACCAGACGCGCGACGGATTCGTGCTGGGCGAGGGGGCGGGCAGTGTGGTGCTCGAAGAGTACGAGCACGCGAAGGCCCGCGGGGCGAACATCTACTGCGAAGTCGTCGGCTACGGCGCGACCGGTGACGCGTACCACCTCACCGGCCAGCCCGAGGACCACGAGGGGCTGCAGCGCGCCATGCGACGTGCACTTGAGGACGGCGGCCTCACGCCCGCGGACATCCAGTACATCAACGCGCACGGCACCTCGACACCGCTCAACGATCCGAACGAGATCCGCGCGATCAAGAAGGTCTTCGGCCCGCATGCCACGGGGCTCAACGTGAGCTCGACCAAGTCCTCCACCGGGCACATGCTCGGTGCGGCCGGCGCGGTCGAGGCGATCTTCACGGCGATGGCGATCCGGCATGGGATCATCCCGCCGACGATCAATCTCACGACGCCCGATCCCGAGTGCGACCTCGACTGTACCGCGGTCGTCCCGGTGAAGCGTGAGGTCCACGCGGCGCTCTCGAACTCCTCGGGGTTCGGTGGCCACAACGTGAGTCTCGCGCTCCGACGCGTCGTCGGGTGAGCCTGATGACGGCGACCGCGCTGTCGGTCCCGCTCGAGCGCATCGTCGACCCTGCGGTGCGCGCCATCGCGGAGAAGGTCGGAGCGGGAGAGCGCCTCGACCGTGCCGACGGCGTCGCGCTCTTCGCGTCGCCGGACCTCACGGGGATCGGCCTCCTTGCCGACGCAGCGAACCGGGCGAAGCACGGCGACGTGGTCACGTTCGCGTCGAATCAGCACATCAACCCGACCAACATCTGCACGCTGCGCACGACCTGCGTGTTCTGCGGCTACGCCCGTCTCCCCAAGGAGGCGGGCGCGTACCGCTACACGCTGGACCAGGTGATGGCCGAGGCGCGCAGCGGCAACAACGGGATGACGAAGGAGTTCCACATCGTCGGCGGCCTCGACATGCAGGCGGGGCTCGAGTACTACACGACGATGTTCCGCGCGCTCAAGGCGGAACTGCCGCAGGTGCACATCAAGGCGCTCACGGCGGTCGAGATCGCGCACATCGCGCGGATCGAGAAGATGGGGTGGTCCGAAGTGCTCGCGGCGCTGAAAGAAGCGGGCCTCGATACGATGCCGGGCGGTGGCGCCGAGACATTCAGCGCCGCCGTGCGCGAGGAGATCGCGAGCAAGAAGCTCGGGGCGGCCGACTACATCGGGGTGCACCGCGCGGCGCACGCGCTCGGCATCCGCTCCAACAGCACCATGCTCTACGGCCACGTCGAGAGCCACGCCGACCGCATGGAGCACCTGCAACTGCTGCGCGACCTCCAGGACGAAACGGGCGGGTTCCTCGCGTACATCCCGCTCGCGTACCACCCCGACGACAACGAGCTCGGCAAGAAGCTCAAGCGGCAGGGGATCGCGACCTCCGGTGTGGACGACCTGAAGAACCTCGCGGTGGGGCGGCTCTTTCTCGACAACTTCGCGCATGTGAAGAGCCACTGGATCATGGTGGGCCCCGCGCTCTCGCAGATCGCGCTGCACTACGGCGTGAACGACCTCGAAGGCACCGTGGTGCGCGAGAAGATCTACCATGCGGTCGGCGCCCAGACCCAGCAGGCGATGTCGCTCGACGACCTCCTGCGACTCATCCGCGGAGCGGGGAAGATCCCGGCCGAGCGCGACAGCTTCTACAACGTGATCCGAACGTTCGAGCAGGCCGAGGCGGCCTAGCCGTGCGCGTCGGCCGCATCCCCTACATCAATTGCTTCCCGGTCTACGGGGCAGTGGACCGTGGGATCGTGCCGCTCGCTGCCACATTGGTGGACGGTGTCCCGACCGCACTCAACCGCATGATGGCCGACGGGACGCTCGACGTCTCGGTCGTCTCGGCCGTGGAGTACGCCCGCGACAGCGAGCGCTACCTGCTGCTGCCCGACCTCGCGATCTCGTGCGACGGCCCGGTGCGGAGCGTGATGCTCTTCTCGCATGCGCCGGCGCAGTCACTCACCGGCAAGCGGGTGTTGGTGAGCCGCTCGTCGATGACCAGCGTACACCTGCTGGAGTTGCTCTTCGAGCATGTCTGGCGCGCGCGTCCCGAGTTCGTGCCAGGCGACGCCGAAGCCGATGCACTCTCGACGGACGGCGAGCAGGAGTTCGCCGCGCGCCTCGTGATCGGCGATGCGGCGCTCATGCTGCAGAGCGTCGGGCATCCGCTCGCCAAGGCACACGGCACGCGCTACGAGCACGTCTACGACCTGGGTGCGGAGTGGAAGTCGTGGACCGGACTGCCATTCGTATTCGCCGTCTGGGTCGCACAGCGCACCGCGCCCGTGGCGAGGGCACTTGCCGTTCACGCCTCGCTGATCGCCTCGCGCGACTGGGGACTCTCGCACCTGCCGGAACTCTCGGCGCAGGCCGCGCGCTCAACGGGTGTGCCGGTGAATGAGTGCCGTCACTACTTCGACGGACTCGACTGGCGACTGCGCCTCAAGGACCTCGACGGACTCACCGAGTTCTTCCGCCGTCTCGAGCTCGCCGGCCGCGTCCCGCGCGGCAAGCTTGCGTTCCTCCCCGCCGCGGGTGGCAGGGGCTGAGAGAGCCGGTCTCTCCCATCTCCCATCTCCCATCCCACCTCTGCCGTTCCCATGTCTCACGAATCCGATCTCCTCGAGTACTACACCAAGGCACCGCTGCTTGAGCTCGGTGCTGCCGCCGACGCCGTGCGTCGCCGCCTCCATCCGGAGCCGGTGGTCACGTACATCGTCGACCGCAACATCAACTACACCAACGTCTGCGTCGCCGACTGCGGCTTTTGCGCCTTCTACCGCCGCCCCAAGGACGGCGAAGGCTGGACGCTCAGCTACGAACAGATCGGGGCGAAGATCGACGAGGTGAAGGCGATCGGTGGCGTGCAGATCCTGATCCAGGGAGGGCACAATCCGTACATCCCGTTCGAGTGGTACCTCGAGCTGCTCAGGTACATCAAGCGCAATCATCCGATCCACATCCACGGCTTCTCGCCGAGCGAAGTGGACTTCTGGAGCACGCTCTACCGGATGGACGCGCGCACCGTGATCCAAGAGCTCGTGAAAGCCGGGCTCGACTCGATCCCCGGCGGTGGCGGCGAGATCCTCGTGCAGCGCGTGCGCGACCAGGTCGCAAAGAAGAAGGCCGGCGCTGATCGCTGGCTGGAGGTCATGGAGATCGCGCACAACGAAGGTCTCAAGACGTCGTGCACGATGATGTACGGCATTGGCGAGACGCTGGCCGAGCGGGTGGAGCACCTGTTGCGCCTCAAGGAGGTCCAGGACCGCACCAAGGGATTCACCGCGTTCATCTGCTGGCCGCTGCAGCCAGAGAACACGCCCACGATGAGCCACATGCAGAAGACCGACGCCGTGGAGTACCTCCGCACGACGGCTTTTGCCCGCACGGTGCTCGACAGCATTCCCAACATCCAGGCGAGTTGGGTCACGATGGGAATGAAGGTGGGCCAGACCGCACTGCACTACGGCTGCAACGACTTCGGGTCGCTCATGCTCGAGGAGAACGTCGTTTCGGCTGCCAACACCACGCACCGCACGAGCATCGAGGAGATGGAGCAGTTGATCCGCGAGGCGGGCTTCACGCCGCAGCGTCGGCGGCAGGACTACAGCATCATCGCGCCGGCGTCGTCGCCCGCGTCGTCGCCCGCCGCTTCGTTCGCCGCCGCGTGAGCGCCCGGTGAGTCTCAGCGTCCGCGTTGGAATAGGGTACGACTCGCATCGCTTCGCCGAAGGGCACGGCGTGATCCTTGGCGGCGTGCTGATCCCAGCGTCCGTGCGTTGCACCGGACACTCCGATGCCGACGTCGTCTGTCATGCGCTCACCGACGCGATCCTTGGCGGGGCGGGCGTCGGCGACATCGGCGAGATGTTCCCCGACACGAGCGCTGAGAACGCGGGCCGGGACAGCATCGAGATGCTCAGGCTTGCCGTCGCGCGCGTGCACGCCGCCGGCTGGGCGCCGGCGCAAGCCGACATCACGGTGATCGCCGAGACGCCCAAGGTCGGTCCGCATCGGCCGGCGATCCGGGAGCGCCTTGCTGCCGCCCTTGGGATCGGAGCCGACGACGTGATGATCAAAGGCAAGACCAACGAGGGCATGGGCTGGATCGGCCGCGGCGAGGGCGTCGCGTGCATCGTCGTCGCGACCCTCGTGCCCGTCGGCAGGGACTGACGTGGACGCGCTGACCGGCTGGCTCTCGGGCGCATCGCTCGGGTCGATCTACCTGATGATCTTCCTCGCGTCGTTGATCGAAGGGATCTTCCCGCTGATGCCCGGCGATCTCGCCGCGGCGCTGCTCGCGTTCTTCGCGGCAAGGGCGGGAGGACAGCTCGCTCCGACGATCTTCATGGTGACGTCCGGCAGCATCCTCGGCGCGCTCGTGATGTGGTGGATCGGCCGTCGGTTCGGCGCCGAGTGGGTCGCGCATCAGATCGGGAAGATGGGGTTCGGGAAGGTCGAGGTGAAGCTCGAGGCGGCGGAGCATCGAGTCGAGGATGCGTATCGGCAGTACGGCTGGGTCGCGCTCTTCGTGAGCCGGTTCATCCCAGGCGTGAGAGCGGTGGTTCCGGCTGCCGCCGGCGCGCTGCGGATCCCGCTCTGGGAAGTCACGCTGATCTTCACCGTGGCGTCGGGACTCTGGTATGGGGTCATCAGCTGGATCGCATTCAGAGTCGGCGAGGACTGGGCGACGGTGCGACACGAACTCGAGGTGGTGGCGCGCGACGTCGGGCTCGGCGCGATCGTCGCTGCGCTCGTGCTGGCGCTGGTGGGCTGGCGACTCTTGCGCCGTCGACGCGCGGCCAAGGCGGCGGCGACGGCGAAGTCCCCGCCAACGGGCTGACCGCTCGTGACGGCGTCCGCCGACCAGATCAGCAGGCAGTTCTTCCTCGAACGATTCGACGAATTCCTCTCGCTCGAGAAGGGGAGCAGCGCGCGGACCAACGAAGCCTACGGCCGCGACCTCGCGCGCCTCGCCACGTGGGCGGTCGTGAAGCGCGTCCAGTCGCCGGGCGATCTCACGCCGGCTCACCTGCGCGAGTACGTCTACCACCTGAAGGACCTCGGCCTCGCGCCGAGCAGCATAAGGCGCGGGATCTCGGCGGTGCGGACCTGGTACCGGTTCCTCCTCGCTGAAGGGGTCGTCGTCAAGGATCCGAGCGAGCAGCTCGAGACGCCCAAAAAGTGGCGCGTGCTCCCGGAGGTGCTCTCCGCCGTCGAGGTGGACCGCATCATCGGCGCCGTTTCGCTCGACGAACCCCTCGCATTCCGCGACCGCGCCATGCTCGAACTCGCGTACGCCGCAGGGCTCCGCGTGAGCGAGTGGATCGGGATCCTGTCCAAGGACATCGTGCTCGACGAGATGGTCGTCCGCGTCTTCGGCAAGGGCGGGAAGGAGCGGTTGGTCCCGATCGGTCGGAAGGCGGTCGGGGCGATCGCGATGTATGTGCGCGACCTCCGTCCGGTACTCGAGAAGGGAGCGGGGGAGGGCCGGCTCTTCCTCAACGCGCGGGGGCGGCCGCTCTCGCGCATGGGCGCGTGGAAGATCCTGCGAAAGTACGTGGAGAAGGCGGGGATCGAGAAGCCCGTGACGCCGCACACGCTCAGGCATAGCTTCGCCACGCACCTACTCGAGGGTGGGGCCGACCTGCGTGCGGTGCAGGAGATGCTCGGCCACGCGGACATCTCGACGACGCAGATCTATACGCATGTGGATCGCGAGCATCTGCGGCAGGTGCACAAGCAGTTCCATCCGCGCGGGTGACGAACCGCGTCGGTCCCGGTAGATTCATCCCGCATGCTCCTCGTGATCGACAACTACGACTCCTTCACCTACAACCTCGCCCAGTACTTCGGCGAACTCGGTGAGGACCCGCTCGTCGTCCGCAACGACGCGATCACACTCGATGGGATCGCGGAACTGCGGCCGGGCGCGATCGTCCTCGGGCCGGGTCCCGGGACTCCTAGCGAGGCGGGGATCACGGTGTCGGTCATTCAGCGATTTGGCAGCGCCGTGCCGATCCTCGGAGTCTGCCTCGGTCATCAGGCGATCGGTGAGGCATACGGCGGGCGCGTGATCCGGGCGCCACGCGGTGTCATGCACGGAAAGGTCTCGCGCATCCGTCATGACGCAACGGAACTCTTCGCGGGGGTGTCGAACCCGCTCGAGGTCATGCGCTACCACTCCTTGGTCGTCGAGCACGCCTCACTGCCCGATGTGCTCCACGCGACCGCACTGGCGATCGACGACCCGACGGAGATCCACGCGATGCAGCACCGGGAGCATCCGGTGTTCGGGGTGCAGTTCCATCCCGAGTCGATCGGGACGCCGGAGGGGAGGCGCCTGCTCATGAACTTCCTCACACTTTCCCGGAAGCCAGACTGATGCGTCGACGCTGCCCGATCGTGCTCGCGCTGGTATCGACTCTCGGTGCAGCCACCGCCTGCGACGCTCGTCGTGGCGCCGCCGGAGAGGACGGCTCACCTTGGGTCACTCACGTCGATTCGACCGGTGACACGATCCGCATCAGGATCACGGGCGAGATCCCGACCGCGCAGGAACGTCGACTCGTTCCCGAGGTGGAGATCGGCGCTGAGGACGGAGCAGAAGAGGAGACCTTCGGATCGGTCGTCACCGTCCTCCCGACCCAAGACCGAGGATTCCTGATCTTCGACGATCAGGTGCCGGCGCTGCGTCTATTCGACTCGGCGGGGACGTTCGTGAAGAACATCGGCCACAAGGGAGGCGGCCCCGGCGAGTTCGAGCAGGTGAACGGCATAACGAGTCTCCCCGACGGCCGGATCGTTGTGTGGGACGCGACTGGTGCCCGACTCAACACGTATTCCGACACTGGCGCGTTCCTCGCAACCTCGCGTGTGCCGTCCTCGGGTCAGTTCGGCCAGAACGTGCTGTGGTCCGACGACCAGGGTCGCAGTTATGCGTGGGCCGTTCTCGAGCGCGACTCGATCGACTTCACGCGGGGCACACGCGGCGTCATCGTCTTCGATGGGGATGGCAAGGTGCTCGACTCGCTGCCGTACCCCGTCTGGCGCGAACCGCCACCGTCGTTGATCGCGAAGTCGCCGGATGGTCGCATCTCGAGTGCGTATGGATTCCCATTCTGGCCCCACTCCGTCGCGACGGTAGCACGGCAGGGAGGTTTCGTCTCCGGCCCCGGCGAGCCATACGTGCTCTACTTCACGCATCGTCAGGGCGCGAAGCCAGTGCGGGTCGATCGCGACTTCACACCGGTCCCGGTCTCGGCGACCGAGCGGAGCGAGCAGCGGGCCATGGTCGAGTTCGGTCTACGCAGGACCGACCCGAACTGGTCGTGGACGGTGACTGACATCCCGGCCGACAAGCCCGCCTACGAGGAGTTGATGGTCGCGATCGACGGACGCGTTTGGGTGAAACTCAGCACAGCGGCCGTCGCCATCCCAGCTGGCGAGCTGCCCGCGGTGCGCTCGGGTCAAGAAGACCGGCCGCGCACGACGACGAGGACTCCGTCCGTGTACGACGTCTTCTCGCCAGGGGGACGACTCCTCGGGCGTGTAGCGATTCCGCGACGCGTCACACTGCAGACTGCCGTCGGGAACGATGTCTACGCGGTCCGGCGGGACTCGCTCGACGTCCAGTACGTCGTCCGGTATCGCGTCGAACCCGCGCTTCCCCGTTGATCGAGCTCCGCCCGCTCGCCGTTCGTGCGCGTGCCGGGGAGCTGAGACGGAGAGAAGAGCGACGGCGAAGGACCTTACTCTGCGCACCCATGGTCCGATCCCTCACTTTTGGGGTGGAAAGCGGACCCCCGCGCAGGTTTGTGATCCCCACTTGTCGGAACGGAAGAGCACCATAGATTCGACTGGCGTGGATTTTGCGTGCGCGCGACCCTCTCCGGTGAGCTCCGAATGACCACGCTCGCCGTCATCCCCGCCAGGCTCGGGGCGACGCGCCTCCCCCGAAAGCCGCTGCGCCTCCTCGGGGGTGCCCCCCTCGTCGTCCGGGTCTGGGAACGCGTCCAGAGCCTTGCGCTCGCCGACGCCGTGGTCGTCGCGACGGAGTCGGAGGAAGTCGCCCAGGTCGTGCGGGCGGCCGGCGGACAGGCAATGCTCACCAGCGAGCTGCACCCCTCCGGGACCGATCGCGTGGCAGAGGTTGCCGACCACCCTGACCATGCGCACCACGACATCATCGTGAACGTGCAGGGCGACGAGCCCTTCATGCGCGGCGACGCGATGGCTGGTGCGATCGCGATGGTTCGGGACCAGGGCTTCGCACTGGGCACCGCAGCCGGGCGTCGTGGCCCGGAGATCATGGGCGATCCCAACTGCGTGAAGGTCGTGCGCGCCGACAATGGGAGGGCGCTCTACTTCTCGCGCGCCCCGATCCCGTTCCTGCGCGACGATTCTGACGCTGGCATGCGTGACACGATGATCCTGC
>JANOTB010000287.1:0-8090 GCA_031416115.1 Gemmatimonadota bacterium | reverse complement strand
CCGGTGGGTGTCCGGCCTGCCGGCGCCCGGGGTCCTTGTGGGGTTGGGGATGTCGGGGTGGATCCTATAACGGCTTTTGTGTGGTGTGTGGTGTGTGGGGGCCGCCCGTTCGGGCGGCCCTACGGCTTCACCTCAACACAGGCATCGTGAAGGATGCCCCGCTCGTGCCCTCAGGCCAACGCGTCGTGACGGTCTTCACCCGCGTGTAGAAGCGGACGCCGTCCATGCCGTGCTGGTTGTGGTCAGCAAAGGCCGACTCCTTCCAGCCGCCGAACGAGTAGAACGCGAGTGGGACGGGGATCGCGACATTGATGCCGACCATCCCGCACTTCACCCGGTGCGCGAAGTCGCGAGCGGCGCCGCCGCTCCGGGTGAAGATCGCAACACCATTGCCGTACCGGTGCGCGTCGCAGAGTGCGAGCGCCTCGTCGGCACTTGCGACTCGAACCACGCAGAGCACCGGGCCGAAGATCTCGTCCTGATAGATGCTCATCGCGCTCGTCACGCGATCGAAGAGCGTGCCGCCGAGGAAGAAGCCAGGGCCCTGTGCGCGCGGGTGGGTGCGACCGTCGACCACGAGTGCCGCGCCTTCCTGCACACCGGTGGCGATATAGGCGGCGATCCGGTCGCGCTGCGCGCCGGTCACGATCGGACCCATGTCGGGATTCCCTTCAGTGGGCACGCCAACGTCCAGCGCGCGCACACGTTCGGCGAGTCGCTCGACCAGGGCGTCGGCGGTGGCATCTCCCACGACCACGGCGACGGAGATCGCCATACAGCGTTCGCCCGCCGATCCGTAGGCCGCGCCCATGAGCGCGTCGGTCACTTGGGCGAGGTCAGCGTCGGGGAGCACGACGCAGTGATTCTTCGCGCCGCCCATGGCCTGCACCCGCTTGCCGTGCTTCGCAGCGGTCTCGTGCACGTAGCGTGCGATCGGCGTGGACCCGACGAAGCTCACCGCCTGCACGACCGGATCGGTGAGCAATGCGTCGACGGCTTCCTTGTCACCGTTGAGCACATTGAAGGTGCCGGGCGGGCCGCCTGCTTCTGTCCAAAGCTCGGCCAATCGCAGTGGACAGCTGGGGTCGCGCTCGCTCGGCTTGAGCACCACGGCATTGCCGGTCGCGAGCGCCGGACCGAGCATCCAGAGTGGGACCATCGCGGGAAAGTTGAATGGCGTGATCGCGGCGACGACGCCGAGCGGCTGACGCAGGGAGTGCATGTCGATGCCGCGCGAGACGCCGTCGGAGAACTCCCCCTTCATGAGGTGAGGGATGCCGCAAGCGAACTCAACGACCTCGAGGCCGCGCTGGAGCTCACCACGCGCGTCGGCGAGGACCTTGCCGTGCTCGTTGGAGATGAGTCGCGCGATGTCGTCGCGTTGCGCGAGGCAGAGTTCGCGGAACTTGAAAAGGACTTGCGAGCGGTCGGACGCTGAACGTTGGCCCCAGGCGTGCGCGGCGGCGGCCGCGTCGTCGATCACTCGGCGCGCGTCGGTCGCGTTTGCGAGAGGCAGGTGCGCTGTCACGGCACCGGTCGCGGGGTCATAGACCGGCGCAGTGCGAGTCGAGTGCGCCGCGAGTCGTTCGCCGCCGGCGAAATGCGTGAGTGTGGGGATGGTCATGGTCGCGGAGTGAGGCGGCGCGTGCGCCGCAGCTCGAGCGCGACGATCACGCCGAGTAATGTGATGGAGACGGCAGAGATCGCGCACCAGGGGCAAAAGGAGCGGAGGACGATGAACTCTCCGTACTTGAGCCGCAGTGTGAAGAGGATCGCGGGGTAGACGAGGGCCGCGAGCGCCAGAGCCGGTGCGCGCGCGTCTTCGCGGCTTGGCAGTGAGCCGTAGAGCGATGTGAGCAGGATGAGCGTGTACCCCACGGCACCGATCAGCGCGACATCCGCGCCCATGAACCAGCCGTAACTGCTCATCTGAACGATCGCGCAGCCGTGCCCCTCACCACACGCGAGCGTTCCTGCCTTGCCGATCTTCCAAAGGTGCAGATAGGTGGCAACGAACGCATTGATCAGCGCGACGATCGCCACGATCTGCCGGTAGGAAAGGCCGAGGACTCCGGCGCGGGGTACGGAAGGGGCGTCAGTCATGACCGGTGGTAAGTTAACGCAAGAGCCCGAGTACCACATCACACGGAGTCACCATGCCCGCGTCAACACAGTCGATGAAACGGCTCACCCCCGTCCTCATGGTCGAAGCGATCGAGCCCTGTCTCGCCTTTTGGGAGCGGTTGGGATTCGCCAACGTGGCCCAGGTGCCGCACGGCGACCGGCTGGGGTTCGTGATCCTCGTGAAGGACGAGGTGGAGATCATGTACCAGTCGCGCGCGTCGGTCGCGGAGGATGTGCCGAGCCTGGCCGCAACACCGATGGGCGGCAACATGCTCTTCATCGAGGTCACTGACCTCAACGCGGTGATCACGCTGCTTGGCGATGCACCGGTGACTTTTCCACGGCGGACGACGTTCTATGGAATGAACGAGATCGGCGTGCGCGAGCCAGGCGGGAATGCGGTGACGTTCGCGGAAAAGGCGCAAGCGACTGCGCCTCTGCCCTGACACGGCGAGTCCTCAGCGATTGTCCATGTCGTCCATCCGCGGATTCACGACCGTGTTGTAGATCGATCCGAACGTGAAGCTCAGCCCCACCGACCCGCTGAGCCGGTACGCCGTCGCGAGCGCGCGCTGCCGGGTGAGGACCTCGTCGTTGGTGGCGTCGCCGCGAGGCAGGTAGAGCTGGTCGTTCACCTTGGCCGCGTCGCCGCGGAGCTCGAGTGAGAGCCCGCGCGAGAGGCGGAAGTTCGTGCGTCCGGTAAAGCTCATGCTGTAGGTCTTCGTGTTGTGCAGGTAGCGCGTGTAGCGCGCCTGTGCGTCGATGGTGCCCCAGACCTGACGCGATTCGCCGGCGACCACGACCCGCCCCACGGGCAGCACCTCGGAGTTGCGACCGTAGATGCTGGTCTCGAAGTAGTCGTTGTAGCGCCCACCGACCGCGACCAGCGCGATGAACTGGCGGCTGGTGGCCTCGGCCCACCGGTACCAGTTGTACTCCGCCGAGAGATCGAGTGAGCCGCTGGCCTGTGTGTTGGAGAACTCGGAGAAGGCGGTGCCGGCGCGCGCGCCGATCGACCAGTGGTCATCAATGCTCTTGACGATGCGCGCACTCGCGTCGGCGCTCCGCAGCGAGAACCGTCGTTCGGATCCGTCGGACAGAGTGAAGCGCGAGTCGCGGTACTGTTGCCCGGCGTTGAACGAGATCTTCAGGTCCTCGGTCACGCGCGAGGCATTCACATTCGTATTGAACTCGTAGCTGCTCGATCGACTCTCGGCGTTGCCCCCGCCGTTGGCCCGCATCCGGTAGACCCAGAAGTCCCACGGGTCCTTGAGCGAGCTGAGGGCTGGCGCGGCCGACTCGTTCGCCGGTGCGGTGTACTGCACCGAGAAGCGCTCGCCACCGGGGAGCCGCAGAGCGAACGGCGCGAGTCCGATCTTGATCACGCGCGCCATCTCACGGCGGCGCAGCTCGTCGGTGGTGTTCGGTGGGAGGAAACCCACCAGCGTGTCGACGCGCGAGGCAAACCTCCGCTGTCCAAGCAACGTGTACGTGTACTCGCCGCCGCCCGAGGCCGTCTCGATCCGCGTGATGAGCAGGTGGATGTCGGCGTCGAGCCGGTCCTGCGTCCAGAGCGCGAACGGCAACTCCGTCACGAGGTAGTTGCGATCACAGCCGCCCGACGGGCAATCGAGGAAGACGCGCAGGCGCAGGTCGTCCACGCCCTGTGCAAGAGCAGGAAGCGGTAGCGCCGCGGCACAGACGAGGAGAACGCGCAGGCCGCCCAGGCGACGAAGGAGAGGCAAGCGACGCAGGAGAGACAGAAGCGACAGAAAAGGCATGGTCGCTACTAACGCGGCCAAGACGCCGACCGTTGCCGCACTCGCGGGAACGCGCTCCAAGCGGATGACGCGTACCAAAGGTGAATGCGCTCTAAGCCGTGGACGCCTACCAAGCGTGAACGCGAGCCAACCGCCGCACGCCGCCTAGTCCCGCTGTCGCAGTCCCAGCCGAACGATCCGCTCAAGCAACTTGGGGTACGGGATCCCGTCGAACGCCGCCGCCTGCGCGAACTCCTCTTCGCGCGCGATATCCGGGTTCGGATTGGCCTCAAGGAACCAGGTCCGTCCCTCGGCGTCGAGCCGGAAGTCAATGCGCGCGTAGCCGGTGAGCTCAAGAATGCGATAGATCCGCTTGCTGTCGTGCAGCAGCCGCGCCTCAGCCTCGGGGTGCACCTGCTCAGCGGCGCGGATCGAGATCCCCTTCTTCGCCTGATAGTCCAGGTCGTGCTTCATCTTGGCTGTCGCGATCAGCGGCGCATCGGGGTCGGCGTTGCCGACGATCAGCTCCCACGCCGTGAACGCCACCAGCCGGTCATTGCCGAGCACACTCACGTAGATCTCACGCCCACTGATGAACTGTTCGGCGATCGCGTCGGTGCCGATGCGTTCGTGGATGAACCGCACGCGCTCGGCGAGCTTCTCGTCGGTGTCCACCACAGACGCCTGCGAAATGCCGAGGCTCGAGTGCTCGATGAGTGACTTGACGATGAGCGGAAAAGCCAGGTGGCGCGGGCGCCGCACCTTGCGGCCGAGCGGAAAGACGGCGAAGTCAGGAACGCGAATGCGATGGTACGCGAGCAGCTTCTTGGAGAGCGCCTTGCCACGCGAGATCATGAGGCCGCGCGGGTTGCACCCCGTGTACGGCATCTTGATCAGCTCGAGATAACTCACGACATTGTGATCGTAGACCGTCTCGCCGTGGAACTCCTCGAGCAGGTTGAAGACGATGTCAGGCTTGATGCGGTCCACCGCCTCGCGAATGGGGCGGAGCTCCCACTGCACGCCGAGCACATGGACGTCGTGTCCGAGTTCGCGCAGACCGGAAATGACGTCGTACTCCGTCTTGACCTCGAAGGCCTCGCGTGGAGTGAGCTGTTCGTCGTCCTCGGGCGGGACCAGATCGGGGTGCGTGAGGACCAGGATGCGGACGCGCTTCATACCGCGATCCAGTCGCGACGGCCCTGCCCGACGAGGAAGCCCATGGTGCGCGCGGTGAGCAGCACAAGGAAGTCCGTCAACAACTGCCGTTCATTGGTCCCGACGCGGAGCCGGAGTTCCTTGCAGCGGCCGATCATGTCGCCGAGCACTTTGTCGAGCGAGAACTGGTACTCGCCCGTCCAGCGGGAAACGATCCGACGGATGTCGGCGCGGTGTTGGCGGAGGAAGCTCGCGGCGGTGGCGCGGGCACGGTGGCGCGGATCATCGGAGAAGAGACGCTGCAGGTCGTCGTCGTAGGTCTTGGGATACTCGACCGAATATAGCGCACGACGATACGTGTAGTGCTCGAACAGCGTCTGCTTGAGCGTGCGCAGTGGATCGACGACCTCGCGATTGCGATGCGAGGGCGCGACGCCGATGAGTTCGGTCATGAGGCGATCGACGTATTCGAGCTTCTGCAGCGCCGGCCAACCGGCGTAGCGCTTGCGCCAGTCGCTGCGCGGCTTGAGCCAGACGGCGAATGTTTCCGCGAAGTCCTCGTCGGGGTGGCTCTGCGCGTACCAGCGGCGCAGGTGCTGCACATAGCGTTTGCTCGCCGGATTGGGGCGATACGCCTCGGGATACTTCACCGACGACTTGCCGAACAACCGCTGCCATTCGCGACGGCGGTGCAACTGATAGCCGTGCTGCACCGCGTGTCCGCACTCATGGCGCATGATCTTCATGCACTCGTGGTGCGTGCCACCCTCGGCTTCGATCAGCTGTGTGCGCTCGAGCTTCGTGAGTCGTGGATGCAGCAGGTAGAACGGCACCGCGAAGCCGGAGACGCCACCCGGGGAGAACCACTCCTCCGAGACCCAGACGTGCGGCTTGAGCTTGAGGCCGCGTTCTCCGAGCTCGCCATGCAGTTCGTCAACGCAGTCCTGAACCCAGGTGCCCTTCAGGCGCAGGCCCAAGTCCTTGAAGCGCATCAAGAGCAGGCGCTCGTCGGTCCAGGTGGCCCAGGGATAGCGGGAGTTGGGCACGAGTCAGTACTCCGGCGTCCGCGAAGGGCACTCGCGGGCATGGGTGAACATCAGACTGCGTCCGACAGGCTGGTGAAGCTGAAGTCACGCGCCTTGAGCGCCGGCACCACTGCGCCGCCCTCGGCGACACGCACCGACTGACCGACTGCCTCGAGATTGTTGAGCAGAAAGAGCGGTGAGTCGTTGAAGCGGAAGTTCTTGATGCTGCGCGCGACCTTGCCGTTCTCCACGAGGAAGGTGCCGTCGCGGGTGAGGCCGGTGTAGACGAGCGTGCGGTTGTCGATCGGCCGCAGGTACCAGAGGCGCGTGACGAGCACGGCGCGTTCGGTGGCGGCGATCATCGCTTCTATAGAAGAGTCGCCGCCCAGCATCTTGAGGCCGCCCCCGCCGCCGCCTCCACCTCCACTTCCGAAGCCGCCACCTCCACCGCCTGTGGGCGCGACGCCCTTTCGCTGTGCCCAGAACCGCGTGTACGCGAGCTGTTTGAGCACGCCGTTCTCCACCCAGACCTGCCGCCCCTGCGGCAGTCCGTCGCCGTCGAAAGGCGCGCCGAGGAGCTGCGGATCGGCGGGATCGGTGATGAGCGTGACGCGCGAATCCATGATGCGTTCACCGAGCTTCGTACCATTCCCGTTGGGGCCACGTACACTGAACGGTGATCTCCCCTCCTCGGCGGCACGCGCGTTCATCGCTCCGCGCACCGAGCCAATGAGATCGCTCACGGCCTGTGGTTCGAAGATCACCATGTAGCGGCCGGGCTCGATCGCCTGCGGATTGCGTGATGCGCGTGACTTCTCGATCGCACGCGTGGCGATGTCGCGGAAGTCGATCTTCCCGAAGTCGTTCTCATCGGCACCGATCCAGCCGGAGCCGGTGCCGTCACTGGTGCGCACGGTGAGTGTGTAGTTCGCGCCCGTGCTACGGTGGTACGCGAACAGACCTGTGCTCGTGCCGATGGCGGTCGCACTGGCCGAGCAATCAATGAATCCCGCAACAGTGAGGTCGTTGGCGCGGCGCGCCGGCTCGAGTGCGGTGAGTGCAGCCTTTGCGCGATCGTCGGCGCTCAGGTTGGCGGTGGAATCGAACCAGGCCGCGATGCTCGCGTACTCCTGCGCGCCGAGCTCGGGCATGAGCTCAGGGTCGTCGGGCGAAAGACGTGCCAGTGCTTCCGATTGCGCGACCGCGCGCGCGAGGCCTTCAGGTGACACGTCGTTGGTGGAGACACTCGCGCGCTTCTTGCCGACCACCGAACTGATGGTGATCGACGCGTCGTCGGAGATGCCCGAGGTGGACATCTGATTGTCGGCGAAGCGGAGGTTGGTCTGGTAGGTGCTGCCGATGGCGATGCGGCAGGCGTCGGCCTTGGAGAGCTTGAGTCCGCGCTGGACGATGTCCTCGCACTCGGCGCGCGTGAGCACGAGTGCTTCGTCGAGCACGCCATGTCGCGTGGCGGCGGCGTGCGCGATCAACCGCTTGGGCGCGTCGGGAATGCGACGGAGCGTGCTCACAGGGACCGCCCCGTGTTGATGACGTTGATGTTCTTGAACCGCACCGGCGGGCACCCATGGCTCACCGCGTTCGACTGGCCGGGTTGGCCCTTGCCGTCGTTGAAGGTGCCGCCGAGCTCGTAGGAGCTCTTGCCGCCGAGCATGTCGACCGAGTTCCAGAAGTCGGGGGTGCGCATGACGTAGGCGACGTCGCGCAGTTGTCCGACGATCTTGCCGCTCTTGACCTCGTAGCAGACCTGCGCGCCGAACTGCGCGTTGTAGCGCTGTTGATCGATCGAGTAGGACGAGCGTCCGATCATCACGATGCCCTTGTCCGTCGCCGCGACGATGTCGTTGAGCGAGCGGTCGACTTTTTGGTCGGGTACGATCGAGACGTTCGGCATGCGCTGAAAGGCGACGTCGCTCCAGCTCTGCGCGTACGAACAGCCGTGCGAACGCACCGGCATGTTGTTCTTCTCGTACCAGGGCCTGAGCCACTCGGCCTGCTCGCGCGT
>JANOTB010000286.1:0-15895 GCA_031416115.1 Gemmatimonadota bacterium | reverse complement strand
GTCTCCCTCGAGGACGGCAGTACCGAAGACCTCGGCCTCGTCGGCACGAACCCGCTCTACTCCGGCACGGGGCACATCGTCTTCGGTCGGCTGACCGGTGAGGTGTTCGCGGTACCGTTCTCTCTCGGGTCACGGAAGTTGCTCGGGCCACCCGTTCGGATCCTCGAGGATGTCTGGGTCGGCGGCGGAGGTGGGGTAGGCGTGGCCGTCTCGCAGAACGGGACGCTGGTGTATCACCATGGGGAGACCGGGGGGCGCGCACGCCGGCTGTCGATCGTGGGGATCGACGGCACCGAGCGCCGCCTGCCGGTCGAGGATCAGGATTACTTCCTGCCTCGCGTCTCGCCCGATGGCCAGCGCGCCGTGGTCGAGAACAACACGGATAATCTCCCCGAGCCCGCGGGACCGATCCTGCTGCTGGATCTCCGGACTGGCGCCTCGCAACGGATCGCCGCACCCGCCGAGGGGCAGTCGCCGAGTTGGTCCCGCGACGGTCGACGCGTCGCCTTCCTCAAGTTCCTCGGGACGACCGGCCGTGAGATCATCGCGCGCTCGTGGGACCGGAGCGGCGAGGACCAGGTGTTGCTCAGGGACACGTCCGCGCTGTTCTTCGATTTCCGGCTCGGGCCTGCGGGCGGCTGGAGCGTCTTGCGGAGTGGATCCGCTGGCTCTGCGACCATAGTTCAGGACATCTTGCTGGCTCCGGCCGAGAGTCTCTCGCGCGCGCGACCGTTCGTCGCGACGGCGGCGCGCGAGGTCATGCCCGACATCTCACCTGACGGGCGCTGGCTCGCGTACGTGTCCGACGAGAACGGCCGATATGAGGTGTACGTGCAGCCCATCCCCGGCCCCGGACCGCGCCTGCAGGTCTCGCTCGCCGGCGGCGCGGAGCCCCTCTGGTCGCCGAAGGGTGGGACGCTATTCTATCGAAGCGAGCAGCGCTTCGTGATGGCCGCGCGCATCGAGACGGCCCCGCTCCGCGTTGCGCAGTGGGACACGCTCTTCGCTGATACCTACCGGCGAGCCGCTACGAGGGCGAACTGGAGCGTCTTCCCGAATGGAAGCGAGTTCCTCATGGTCGGGGGAAGTTCGGCCGCGGCCGTCACCATGGCCGTCGTGAACTGGCCGCAGTTGCCCGCGCTGCAGCGCCCGGGGAGTGCGCCGCGGTGAGCGAGCCGCGGTGAGCGCCACCACCGACCGTCTCGCCGGCGGCATGAGCCCAACGCACGAGCGCGCTCGAAAACGATCGAGGGCCGCCTGAACAGGCGGCCCCCTCACATCTCACATCCCACATCTGCATCTAGTGGAGGCGGGGAGATTCGAACTCCCGTCTTGCGTAAGATCTTCCGCAACGTCTACGCGCGTATCCCACCGATTGGTGTTTCCATGCACTGGCCGGTGGGCCTCCCATGCACAGATGAGTCCTTCTTGATCTCGCCGACCGGCGGAGGACACACCGGCTAGCCAGCCCGAATTTTCGATACCTGAGTGCCGCCTCGGGCGGGGCTACCTCTCAGGCACTGCTGGGTAAAGCTAAGCTTTACGCAGCGAGAGCGAAGTTGTTATTCGCAGTTGGAAATTTTCCGAGTGTTTAACCAGGGACCCGAAGACCTGGGCGCGCAATCACGGAGCCACCTATACAATCGAAACCGGTCGCCCCCGGACTACGCGGGAATGATACCCCGGTGCGCGGGTTTGTTCAATCGGGGGCTGCACGGCCGGGACTGCGGCGCGCCTTCACGATGTCGCGACTTCCACCCGGTTGCGGCCATTCCCCTTGGCTGCATAGAGCGCCTGATCGGCCCGTTCCACCACCCGGTCCGCCTCGCCGGCCCTCGCCGCGTACTCGCTGACGCCGAAGCTCGCGGTAACACGCGCTTCGCCCGAGTTCGTCCGCACCGTGAGCGCCTCGACACGCTTGCGCAGTCGTTCGGCGACTTCGCGTGCGCCTCTCGCATCGGTCTGCGGCAGGAGGATGGCGAACTCCTCACCCCCGAGCCGAGCGGCGATGTCGACGGTGCGCCGCCCGTCGGCGAGCGACGCCGACACCGCCACGAGCACGGCATCGCCGCCGTCGTGACCGAACGTATCGTTGACCTGTTTGAAATGATCGATGTCGACCAAGATGAGCGCCGCGGCTCCACCATAGCGATCGGTCTCCTGGACCACCTGCGCGAACCGTTCATCGAACCCACGCCGATTCGCCAGCCCCGTGAGCGGATCGATCCGTGCGTTCCGTCGCGCGGTGTCGACCGCCCAAGCCGTCTCGAGCGCCCCGGCGGCGATCACCGCCAGATTGTTCGCGTTGCGCATCTCGGTCCCGCGCAGCGCTCCGACCTCACGGTGTCCGAACACGAGCGCTCCGAAGGGACGCTCCTGCTCGCCGCGCTTGAGTGGCACCGCCATGATCGAACCGATTCCGATGAGGGAGGACGAGCCGCCGAACATCCGATCCTCTCCGCGCGTCAGGGGGCGCGCGTCGGCGTCCACCTCCGACCGTCCCTCGACGCATACCTCACCGACCTTCGAGCTCGCCGTGATCACGAGCGCATCGAGCGCGACGCCGATCGCGCTGGCCTGCGTCGTCCAGGCCTTCGCGCGGCCCGTGCGCGACTCCTCGTCCCAGCGCACCAACACGCACCACTCGGCGTCAGCGACGAAGAGCGAATCGTCCACCAGCATCTGCTGCAGCTCCAGCGGATCGCGCGTGGCCTGCAACGTGCCCGCGGTCCGGATCAGCCCGCGCAGTCGGAAGTTCTGCCGCGCGACCTCGGATCGCGTGCGAACGAGGTCGTAGAGCGTTTCCAGTGCTCGCGCATCGTCGAGCAGCCCGGTGCGCAGCGACTCGGCACCGACGATCGTGCCGCGATCGAAATGCACGCTCAGCGCGCCCAGCTGTCCGGAGGCCTCGAGTGGGACAACCGCGAGTTGCGGCGTGTTCGTGTCCTGCTCCAACGACATCATCTTGTTGTGCGATGCCCACTCGATCCGTTCGCGATCCGACGGACTCACGATCGGCAACCGCGCCGGAGAGACACCCGACCGAGCGTCGTCCGCACTCGACGCGACCGGGAGAGCCACACCGCCGCCCACGTCGTCTACCACCCAGAGGATCACCGCGGCGGCGCCATGCCGTTTCGCTATGCCGCCCAGCGCATCGGAGATGATCTGTTGGTCCTTGCGCAGCGCGTCGGTGGGGTCTGGGACCTCGTCGGGCCGGAACGCGGCGAGCAACGATGCCTGCGAGCGCTCAGTCGGAACGAATCCAGCGAGTCCGGCGAGTCCAGCTCCACGCTCGGTCGCGGCCTCCGCATCGCCCCGTGATCGCACCGACCGGAGCACCGACCGGAGCACCGACCGGAGCACCGACTGGAACACCGGCTGGAGCACCGGCTGGAGCACCACCGCGGCCGCCGCCCCCGCCGCGAAGGCGAGTAGCGTGCCGATCACCGTCGCGCCGAGTCGAGGATCCGCGCCGCCGCGACGGCCGCGCCGAATCCGTTGTCGATGTTGCAGACCGTCACGCCGGCCGCGCACGAGTTGAGCATCGTGAGCAGCGGCGCGAGGCCGCCGAATGCCGCGCCGTAGCCGATGCTCGTGGGCACCGCGATCACCGGGCACCGCACGAGCCCACCCACGACCGATGGCAACGCGCCGTCCATGCCTGCAACGACGATCACGACCGCAGAGTCATGGAGGGTCTCCCGGCGTGCCAGGATCCGGTGGATGCCTGCGACACCCACGTCGGTCACCCGATGTACGGGATGTCCCATCGCGTCGAGCGTGACCGCTGCTTCCTCGGCGACTGGCAGGTCACTCGTCCCTGCAGTGACGATCGCCACCACGCGCGTCCCGCGTGGGCGCGGCTGCTCGGCGCGCATGAGCACGGTGCGAGCGAGAGCATTCACCTCCACCGCGGGCCAGCGAGCCGCGAGTGCCGCGCGCGCCGCGTCGTCGGCGCGCGTCACCAAGAATCCGTCGCCGTGCGCGGCGAGTCGCTCCGCGATCGCCACCACCTGCTCCGGCGTCTTCCCTGGTCCGAAGACGACCTCGGGATACCCCTGCCGCAGCGCGCGATGCTGATCGACCGTCGCGAACCCCAGGTCGTCGACCGGCGCGTCGTCCAGTTGCCCGAGTGCCGAGTCGATCGCGAGGCGACCGGCCGCCACCTCAGCCAGCAAGTCCCTGACGCGATCGCGCCTCACGCGGCCTCGGTCTCGTGCATCCATCCGCTCGCGAGATAGTCCGCGAAGATCCCCTCGACCTCGCCGAACGAGTTGACCACGTGGAGCTTCTTGCGGAGGTCGGCGGAGTTGGGGAGTCCCTTTACGTACCACCCGAGATGCTTGCGAAACTCGAGCGCCGCGCCGATCGGGTCGTGCTCGTAGTCCTGCACCATCCGCGCGTGCTCGAGTGCGATCTTGAATCGTTCCTCGACTCCCGGCATTGCGGGCATAGGCTGTCCTTCGAGTAAAGCCCGCGCC
The DNA here is from genome assembly GCA_031416115.1 of Gemmatimonadota bacterium. Taxonomy (GTDB): domain Bacteria; phylum Gemmatimonadota; class Gemmatimonadetes; order Gemmatimonadales; family Gemmatimonadaceae; genus Pseudogemmatithrix. The sequence continues at coordinate 11,411 of JANOTB010000286.1, read as the reverse complement.
TGCGTGAAGATCCACGGCTGACCGAACGAACCGCGTGCGATCATCACGGCGTCACAGCCAGTCTCTTGGCGCATGCGGAAGGCATCGTGCGCGGTCTTGATGTCACCGTTGCCGATCACCGGGATCTCGAGAGCGGCTTTCATCGCAGCGATCTCGTCCCAATGCGCGTGTCCTGTGAACATCTGCGTGCGAGTCCGCGGATGCAGCGCGATCGCCTTCACGCCCGCGTCCTGACACCGGAGCCCGATCGTCACGGGATCGCGCATCTCCTCATTCCACCCGCTCCGCACCTTGCACGTGACCGGCAAGTGGGTGCCGCTGATCACCGCACGAATGACCCGCTGCACGAGGTCGAGATCGCGCAGGCAGCCCGAGCCGCCATTGCGACGTACGACCTTCTTCACCGGGCAACCGAAGTTGATGTCGATGAACTCTGGCTGGAACAGATCGGTCACGAGCGCGGCCGCCTCGCGCATGGCGTCAGGCTCGGCGCCGAAGATCTGCACCCCGATCGGTCGCTCATCGGCCCCGAATCGCAGCTTCGCGATCGTTGCCTCGTTCTCCCGACGGATCCCTTCGGCCGAGAGGAACTCGGTCAAGACGACGTCCGCCCCCCACGCACGACAGAGCCGGCGAAAGGGCGATTCCGACACCCCGGCCATTGGGGCCAGGAAGAGCGGGATAGGGTGTCCAGTCGGGTAAGGGAAAGGCATCTGGAGAAAGCTAGGAGAGGCCCCAAACGCTTGCAACAGCATGGTTTGACACCCTTCGGCCGCGCGGCTACTTTCGACAGATGGAACTGCGCGAATTTTTCTCGACCGATGCGGTCAAACTCGACCTCGACGGCAGCACCAAGGACGAGATCCTCAAGGAACTCATCGCCCTGCTCCAACTCGGCGAGAAGGACGAGGGGATGCTCTTCAAGATGCTCAAGCGCCGCGAGAACCTCGGCTCCACGGGCATCGGTCGCGGCATCGCGATCCCCCACTGCCGGTCGCTCGTGGTGAACAAGCTACGCGTCGCATTCGGCCGTAAGCGGTCGGGCGTGGACTTCAAGGCGATCGACGACAAGCCGGTGCAGTTCTTCTTTTTGATCGTCGCGCCGCCGCTCGAGGTGAGCAATCAGTACCTCCCGGTGCTCGGGAAGATCGCGCAGTTCTCCAAGGAGTCGGATGTGCCGGAGCGGTTGCTTGGGCTCACCGATCCGGTGCAGTTCATGGCGCTGCTCGAGGAGAAGGGCGTGTAGGCTGGGTCCGATCGGTTCTCTGGTGCGGGGGCGGCTTCGGCTGTTCCCGCTTTTTTGTGCCCGGACTTCAACTGCTTTCACCACAGGGGCACAGGGGGCACAGGGAACTGCGGAGGCTGCGCTTGCCCCTCGATGTGGCTCCCCAGTGACCCTGATGGCTCGCTGTGCCTGAAGCCGTTCCGTTCGCCGTTGCCCCTGTGCCCCCAGTGCCCCTGTGGTGAATGCCGTTGCAGTTCACGATCCCACGGACTCGATCACGACCCGCCCGACTTCGCTCCCGAGTTTCACCCTCACGCGCGCCAGCTGCAGCACGGCCGCCGCGGCGAGCCCGGCGGTGAGCCCCCACCAGAGCCCCGGTGCTCCCGCATCGAACCCGAACGCGATCAGCGCGCCGAGCGGGATGCCGACCGCCCAGAAACTCAGCGTATGCAGGATCATCGGGACGCGCGTATCTCCCGCACCGCGGAGGATCGACGCGGAGATCACCTGCGTGCCGTCGAACACCTGGAACACCGCGGCGATCGGGATCAGCGTGGTCGCCATGAGCCGCGTCGCCGGATCGGTCGTGAAGGCTGCGGCCAGAGCGCCGGGGATGAGCCAGAACACGATCCCCATCGCCGCCATGAAGCCGACGCCTACCGCGAGCGCCGCCACGGCATCGCGTCGCGACTCGGCGACGTCCCCCGCGCCGACTGCGTGCCCCACCATGACCGCCGCGGCCGCGGCCACGCCCATGGGCACCATGAACGTCAGCGCCGCGAGGCTCAACGTGATCTCGTGGCCCGCGAGCGTCGTGGTGCCCATCCATCCGGTCATGACGGTGACGATCCCGAACGCCCCGGCCTCGGCAAAGAGTTGCACGGCGATCGGAGAGCCGAGCTTGAACATCCGCCAGAGCGGAGCGAGCTGCAGGCTCTCTGCGAGCCAGGGCACGACTCGCGGCCTGATCACTGGCCAGCAACTCGCGAGAAGCACGAGGAGCATGATCCAACGCGCGATCGCCGTTCCCTGCGACGACCCCACCACGCCACCGGGCTCGAAGCCGAGGTGCCCGAAGATCAACACCCAGTTGAGCCCTGCGTTCGCAATGTTGCCGACCAGCACGGCAACGACGATCGGCCTCACGCGCCGGAGCGCCTGCAGCACCTGGCGCAACGCATTGAATGCGAAGAAGGGCAACAGGCCGGGGATGCACCACCGCACGTAGCCCGCCGCCAACGGCGTGACCTCCGCCGGTTGGCCGAGCAGGCCGAGCACCGCTTCCGCGGGAACGTAGGTGAGCGCGATCGCGACGGTCACGGCGAGCGTGAGCAGGAGCCCACGCTGTACCCCGCGCGCGATACCAGGTTCGTCGCGCGCGCCGACTGCCTGCGCCACGATCGGATCGAGCACCATCAACAGTCCGATCCCGACGATCGATGTGATGAAGAAATAGAAGTTGCCCAACGCCGCCGACGCGAGAGCAACCGCCGAGACGCGCCCGAGCATCATCACGTCGACGAACCCCATCCCCTGCAGGCCGACATTCACGAGCACGATCGGCGCCGCGAGATGCGCCATCTCGCGCAACTCGGCCACGGTCGGGCGGAGCCGCGCGAAGTCGGTCACGCGGCGATCCCTATTCCCACTCGATCGTCGCCGGAGGCTTGGAGCTCACGTCGTAGACCACGCGGTTGATCCCCTTCACCTCGTTGATGATCCGGTTGCTGATCCGAGCCAGCACCTCGGTCGGGAAGGCGTACCAGTCGGCCGTCATGCCATCGGTGCTCGTCACCGCGCGCAACGCGATCACGTGCTCGTAGGTGCGACCATCGCCCATCACGCCCACCGAGCGCACGGGGAGGAAGACCGCGAACGCCTGCCAGATCTCGTTGTACAATCCGGCCGAGCGGATCTCCTCCAAGTAGATCGCGTCGGCGCGCCGCAGCGTCTCCACATTCTCGGGGTCGACCGCCCCGAGCACGCGGATCGCAAGGCCGGGGCCCGGGAACGGATGCCGACCGACCATCTCCTCGGGCAAGCCGAGTTCACGGCCCACGTTGCGCACCTCGTCCTTGAACAGCTCGCGCAGCGGCTCGATCAACTTGAACTTCATGTCCGGCTTGAGCCCGCCCACGTTGTGGTGCGTCTTGATCGTCGCGCTCTTGCCGCCCTTGGCACTCACCGACTCGATCACGTCCGGGTAGAGCGTCCCCTGCACGAGGAACTTGGCGTCCTTCCCAGCGTCGGTCGCGGCGTCCTCGAAGACGTCGATGAACGTGTGCCCGATCGCCCTGCGCTTGGCCTCGGGATCGTCGAGCCCGCTGAGCGCGCCGAGGAATCGATCCTCGGCGCGCACCGTGATGAGGCGGATGCCCAGGTGCTTCCCCATGGTGCGCTCGACCTGTTCGCGCTCATGGAGCCGGAGCAGGCCCGTGTCGACGAAGATGCAGGTGAGTTGGTCGCCGATCGCCTTGTGCACGAGCGCCGCCGCCACCGACGAATCGACGCCGCCAGAGAGCCCGCAGATCACGTGCGCGTCGCCGACGAGTTCACGGATCGCCTCTACCTGCTGCTCGACGAAGTGTCCCGGCGTCCAGTCGGCCGTGCAGCCCGCAACGCCGAAGAGGAAGTTCTGGATGACCTCGGCGCCGCGCACGGTATGCGCGACCTCGGCGTGGAACTGGATCGCGTGGATCGGCTTGGTCGCGTGCCTGAACCCGACGACTGGGTTGCCTTCGCTCGACGCGGTGAGCACGTAGCCCGGTGGGACCGCTTCGACATGGTCGCCGTGACTCATCCACACCTGCGTCCGCTCATTCGCATCGAACCCCTCGAAGAGCCCCGTCGTCTCCTTCACGACCATCTCGGCTCGCCCGTACTCGCGCCGGCCACTCCCCTTCACCTGCCCGCCCACCGTGTGCGCGATCCATTGCATGCCGTAGCAGACCCCGAGCACCGGCGCGAGGTCGAGGATCGCCGGATCGAAGGTCGGCGCGCCCTCGTCGATCACCGAACTCGGTCCGCCCGAGAGGATGATCGCCGTGGGCTTCCACTCGCGGATCCACGCCAGCGGGCGATCGGCCGGATGGATCTCGGAGAAGACCCGCGCCTCGCGCACGCGGCGCGCGATGAGCTGCGTGAACTGCGAACCACAGTCGAGGATCAGGACACGGGAGGCACTGTGCGTCACTTCGTCCACTCCGCCGCGTCGAGCTTGATGAACTCGACGTGCTTGGTATCGAGATCGAGGATCGCGCCGCTCGGCGCACCATAGAGCCAGCCGCAGGCCTCGCCGGGGTTCACGATCAGCGTCTCCCCACGGGTCTTCATCTCCTGCATGTGCGTGTGCCCGTGGATCACGAACGCGTGCGCGAGCACGGAACGCTCGGTCACGTCGCCGATGTCATGAACGATCAGCACCTTGTGCTCGCCGAACTTGATGCTGTGCGGCGACTCGAACAATTCCTGGCCCATTCCCTTTTCGGCGAACGAACGGATCCCCTCGCGGTCACCGTCGTTACGGCCGAACACACCGGCCATCGCCACGCCGTGATCCTGGAACGGCCGAAGCGAGAACGGCGAACAGTAGTCGCCCGCGTGTAGCACGAAGTTCACGTCGCGCGCCAGCATCTCCTTGAGCAGGGCATCGATCGCCGACACGCGATCATGGGTGTCCGACAGCAGTCCGACGCGCATCAGGCGTCTCTCCATTGGGGAGTGGGAATCTCGCATCGCACGAGGTCCTCGTACGTCTCACGCGCGGTCACGACCGCCCACCGCGCGCCATCGACCAGCACCTCGGCCACCCGCGGCCGGGCATTGTAGTGCGAACTCATCACGTAACCATAGGCGCCAGCGGTGTGCACCGCGAGCAGATCACCGGGCTCGACGTTTGGCATCGCACGATCGAGCGCGAGGAAATCACCGCTCTCGCACACGGGGCCTACTACGTCCGCGGTCATGGTGCCCGCGCGCGGTGCCACGGCTTCGATCCGGTGGAACGCGTCATAGTGCGACGGACGGAGCAACTCCGTCATGCCCGCGTCGCAGATCACATACGACTTGGGCCCTGACTGCTTGCGATAGAGCACGCGCGTGAGCAACACGCCCGATGCCGCGACGAAGAAACGGCCCGGCTCAACGAGAAGCTCAGCACCAAGTGCGTTCGCTGCCGCCGTCACGATCGCGCCGTACGCGGGCAGGTCGGGCTCTTCCTCGGCATCATACGGCACGGGCAGGCCGCCGCCGGCGTCGAGATACGCGATCGGCGCCCCAGCCTTTCGCAACGTCAACGAGAGCTCGACGAGTCGCGCCGTTCCCTCGCGGTATGCGTCGAAGGAGTGCAGTTGCGATCCCACATGCATGTCGAGCGCCTGCAGTGACAGATTCGGCAACGTGATCGCCAGTCGCCCGATCGCCGCCGCCTCACCGATCGGCACGCCGAACTTGTGGCCCTTCTCACCGGTCGCGATGTAGTGGTGTGCGTTCCGCACGTCCACCTCTGGGTTCACGCGCAGTCCGACATTCGCGATCGCACCCAACTCGTCCGCAAGCTTCGAGAGCAGCCGCAACTCCGCCTCGGACTCGACGTTTATCAGCTTCACGCCGGCGGCGATCGCCTCGCGCAACTCACGCTCCGACTTTCCTACGCCACCGAAGAGGATGTCGCCCGGGGCGAAACCCGCGTTGAGTGCTTTGAACAGCTCTCCACCCGAGACCACGTCGACCGCGCAGCCGGCCGCCCGCAGCACCTCGAGGATCCCGCGGCTCGCGTTCGCCTTGAGCGAGTAGTGGATCCGGTGCGGTGCCGCCGCGAGCGCCGCATCGAGCTTCGTGTACCGATCGCGGATGACCCCCGCCGAGTAGACGAACGCAGGAGTCCCCGCCCCCTGAGCGATCTGGGACAGGGCGACCGACTCGCAGTGCAGCGTACCGTCGCGAACGGTGAACCCGCGCATCAGTACGCCTTGGCCCAGATGACCTCGTGTTTGGCGGGCTGTCCAGTGACGAGACAGGTCGATGGCGGCGTAGCGGAACGGAACTCCGGGTCAGGGATGCAGCGGATCGTTGCCTTCGTCTCTTCCTTCACCTGGGCCTCGACGGCAGGATCGCCGTTCCAGCCCGCATAGACGAAGCCGCCCGGTCCATCGATGATCTCCTTGAACTGCGCATACGACGTCACGTGGCGATGCGAGTTCGCTTCACGCCGCGCCTTCGCGGCGGCCAGCAGGTCGCCCTGGATCATCTCGAGCAGTGCCGCCACGGTCGCCGGCAGGCCGTCCATGGGGAGCGCGGCCTTGGCGCGCGTGTCGCGCCGCGCCGAGAAGACCGAGCCCTTCTCGAGGTCCTTGGGGCCGATCTCAAGCCGCAGCGGGACGCCGCGCAACTCCCACTCGTAGTACTTGGCACCGGGCTTGATCCCGTCGCGATCGTCCACGCGCACGCGAAGGCGATCGGCCGCGCCACGACCCGTCCAGCCCGCGAGCTCCGCCTTCACCTTGTGCGCCGCTTCGACGATGCGCGCACGCTCGTCGTCGGTCTTGTAGATCGGGATGATCACCACCTCGATCGGCGCCAGTCGCGGCGGGCAGACAAGCCCGTTGTCGTCGGAGTGCGTCATCACCAAGCCGCCCACCATGCGCGTGGACACGCCCCACGACGTGTTCCACGCGAACGCCGTTTCGCCGTTCTCGTCCTGGAACTTGAGGTCGAACGCCTTGGCGAAGTTCTGCCCGAGGTTGTGCGAAGTGCCGGCCTGCAGCGCCTTGTTGTCCTGCATCATCGCCTCGCACGAATACGTGCGCACCGCGCCGGCGAACTTCTCGCTCTCGCTCTTGAGACCGGTGATCACCGGCATGGCGATCCATCCTTCCATGAACTCGCGATAGATGCCGACGATTCGGCGCGCTTCCTCCTCCGCCTCATCATGGGTCGCATGCGCCGTGTGCCCTTCCTGCCACAGGAACTCGAGCGTGCGCAAGAAGAGCCGCGTGCGCATCTCCCAGCGCACCACGTTCGCCCACTGATTCATGAGGATCGGCAGGTCGCGATAGCTCTGTGTCCACTTCGCGAACATGTGGTAGATGATCGTCTCGGAGGTCGGGCGGACGATCAGCGGTTCCTCGAGCAGCTTGCCGCCACCATGCGTGACGACCGCGACCTCGGGCGCGAATCCCGCCACATGACTGGCCTCCTTCTGCAGGAAGCTCTGCGGGATGAACAGCGGGAAGTACGCGTTCTCATGTCCCGTCGCCTTGAACATGTCGTCGAGCGCGCGCTGCATCCGTTCCCAGATGCCGTAGCCGTTGGGGCGAATGACCATCGAGCCCTTCACGGGCGAGTAGTCGGCGAGCTCGGAGCGCAGCACGAGTTCATTGTACCAGGCGCTGAAATCCTCGGCGCGCGTTGTCAGCTTCTTGTCGTCAGCCATTTTGGTTTCGGGCGTTGTCGCGCTGCTGTTGCAGCCAATCACGGAGTCCCTGCATCACTGCGTCGTCGCCCGCGAGGGCGGCAGCGGTGTCCATCGCGTGCGTCGGTGCGCCGCTCATCTTGCCGAGCAGACTCATGGCCTCGGTCGCGCCGTCCTCGCGGAAGTAGATCGCCGCGCTCACGCCAGCCTTCTTGGCGCCGTCCACCTGATTGCGCGTGGCCTGACCCATATAGCGCTCGGCGTTCATGCCGTGCGCCACGCTGAAGCCGGCGCTCCGCAATGATGTCACGAGGCCGAGCGCCTCAGCGTAGCTGTGCTGCCCCGCCCCGTTCCCGGCGACCAGTTGGAAGTCGGTGGCCTCCTCGGTCGCGGCCGGGAAGAGGCCGCGGTCGTGGAGCAGTTCGCCGAGCACCACATCGCCCATGCCGAAGCCGAGTGCTGGGAGATCGACGCCGCCAAGGGACTTGAGCAGTGTGTCGTAGCGCCCACCGCCGCAGATCGCACGCAGCTCGCCCTTGGCGTCGAAGAGCTCGAACACGATCCCCGTGTAATAGGCGAGTCCACGCACGATCGACAGGTCGAGCACCACCCACTCCCCGACGCCAAGCGCGTCGAGCGCCGCGAGATAGCGCGCGAAACGCTCCACATGCTCCTGCGCCGCCGGCGCACTGCCAAACTCGGCACGCACCGCCTCGAACGTCGTCCCGGCGGCGAGGGTGAGAATGCGGTCCACCAGCACCGGCGCGACTCCTGCCTTCGCCAGCTTGTCCGCCGAGAGCTCGCGCGGCTGCCGCGCGAACTTGTCGACCACGCCGTAGACCGCCGGTATCTGCTCCTCCGTCACCCCCAGCGTGACGAGGATCCCGTTGAGCAGTCGCCGATCGGAGACGCGCGCCCGCACGTCCGCACTCGTGAGCCCGAGTTCGCGCATGATGTCGATCGCGACCGCGAGCAGTTCGGCGTCTGCGACCTCGCTCGCCTCGCCCACAATGTCGACGTTCAGCTGGTAGTGCTCGCGCAACCGACCACGTTGCGCCCGCTCGTAGCGGAAGAGCTGCGGCACCGAGAACCAGCGCACCGGCTTGCGCAGCGCGCTCGCGCGCGCCGCGACCATGCGCGCGAACGTCGGCGTCATCTCCGGCCGCAGCGCGACCTCGCGGTTGCCCTTGTCCACGAAGTTGTACAACTGCCCGACGATCTCGTCGCCGCTCTTCTTCGTGTACAGGTCCAACGGCTCGAGCGGCGGCCCATCGTACTCGACAAAGGCGTACCGGCGCGCTACGGCCCGCCAGGCGCGGAAGATGTGCGCGCGGCGGGCCAGCTCGTCAGGATAGAAATCGCGGAAACCTGGCAGTGCTCCACTACTCATTCCGCAATTTACCCGCCCGTCGGAGACACCTGCAACCGCGACATCGCATCGCCGACGGTATGGAACGAGCCCGTGACGAGCACCGTGGCCCCTCGCGACGGCGCGAGCCGCAGCGCGGCGTCGAAATCAGGCACCAGTTCGGCGGCCCACCCCTCGCTCGTGGCGAACGCCAGCGCCTCGCTCGCGACCCAGGCCCGGCTCGCAGGGGCCGTGGGCGCGTTGGTGAGGATGAACCGGTCCACCGCGCCGCTGAGCGCCCGCAGAATGCCTCGCCAGTCCTTGTCGCCAAGCACGCTCACGAGGGCCACCACCGGCGCGGCCGGCGCAACGGCGTGCAGTGTCTCGGCCGCAACCGCCGCCCCGTCGGGATTGTGCGCCACGTCGAATATCCAGTTTCCGTGGCGAGAAAAACGCCCGGGGAGCTGCACCCGGGCGAGCGCCGGGAGCGCGTCAGCTGGCGGCACACGGAGTGGCCCGGGAATGGCATCGAGCATCGTGAGCGCCATCATCGCGTTCGTCGCCTGATGCCGCCCCGGCAGTCCAGTCGTGACGTCGAGTGCTCCGCGAAGTCCAGCGACCGCGCCGGCCCTCGGCTCCCACCGAAAGCTCGTCCCCTCTGCCGTGACGCGGATCGCCGTCGCCAGACCTTCCTGGGCGACCACACGCACGGGCGTCGCCCCGCGACGGCGTGCCTCCGAGGCGAGGAGCGATCGGATCGACTCGTCCCACTCCCCGACCACCGCCGGCACCCCGGGCTTGTAGATCCCCGCCTTCTCCGGCGCGATCAACTCGCGGGTCGCCCCCAACCACTCGGTGTGGTCGATCGCGATCCCCGTGACCCCGGCAACGAGTGGCGTGATCACGTTCGACGCGTCGAGTCGGCCGCCCAGACCCGTCTCGATGACCGCGACATCGACCTCCGCCGCGGCGAACAGGTCGAACGCCATGGCGGTCGTGGCTTCGAAGAACGTCGCGCCCAGTCGCTCGACCGCGGGCGTCCAGCGGTCGAGGAAGGCCACGATCGCCTCCTCCGGCACTGCCTGCCCGTCGATCAGGAAACGCTCGCGAAAGTCGACGAGGTGAGGGGAGGTGTACTTGCCGACCCTCAGGCCGCGTGCTCGAAGGACCGTCTCGAGTGTGGCGCACACACTGCCCTTGCCGTTGGTCCCCGCCACGTGCAGTGTGCGCAGCCGCCGATGCGGGTCGCCGAGTTCACCGAGAAAGGCCTCGACGCGCTCCAGACCGAGCTTCCATTGCCCCGTGGTCCGCGCGAAGAGGAAGTCGAGCGCGTCGCGGTAGCTGCGCGGCGTCAGGAGGACGCCCATCCCGTGGCCGCCGGCTTGCCGCTCATGTGACGCAGGAGCTGCCCGACCGTCCGCTTGAGCTGGTGGCGGTGCACGACCTGATCGACCATCCCGTGGCTGAGCAGGAACTCGGCCGTCTGAAAGCCCTCTGGGAGATCCTGCCCGAGCGTCTGCTTGATCACGCGCGGTCCAGCGAAGCCGATCACCGCGCCCGGCTCGGCGAGGATGGCATCTCCCAGCATCGCGAAGCTCGCACTCACGCCGCCAGTGGTCGGATTCGTCAGGATCGAGACGTACGGGATGCGTCGTTCCGCCAGCTGCGAGAGCATCGCCGACGTCTTGGCCATCTGCATGAGCGAGAGCACGCCTTCCTGCATGCGCGCGCCACCCGAGCACGAGAGCAGGATCAGCGGCCACTTCTTCTCGAGCGATCGCTGGCCCAAGCGGGCGATCTTCTCCCCCACCACCGAGCCCATCGAACCACCCATGAACGCGAAATCCATGACGCCGAGGTTGACCGGCATCTGATCCATGAGCCCTGAGAGCGTGAGGATCGCGTCATGGTCGCCCGCGTTCTTGAGCGCCTTCTTCAGGCGAGCTGGATACTCGGGGAACTCGAGCGGATCGACCGATGCGAGCTCGACGTCCTTCTCCTCCAGCGTGCCGTCGTCGAGCAACAACGCGGCATACTCGTGCGCCCGGAAGCGACGATGATAGTCGCACGACGGGCACACGTTCGAGTTCCGCACGAACTTGTCGCGGATATCCGTATGACCGCACGCCTCGCACTTCTCCCAAGCGTCGGCCGGGATCTCGAGGCGTTCGGCCCGGGGCTGCCGGGGCTTCTTGTCTTTGCGGAACCAAGCCATGAGGGAAAGCTGGCGGCGCCGGGGAGGCCCGGCAAGCACTTGCGGGACGCTAGATGACGAGTGCGTCGGCCTTGCCGCGCCCCTCGGAGCTCACGAGCACGAGGATCCCCACCGCGATCCAGCAGGCGAGCATGAACGAGCCGCCGTAGCTGAAGAACGGGAGCGGGATGCCGGTGATCGGCATGAGCCCGACCGTCATGCCGACGTTCAC
>JANOTB010000285.1:0-4826 GCA_031416115.1 Gemmatimonadota bacterium | reverse complement strand
CTGAGGTGGGTGAGGTACAGAGTACTACCTCGCGACGCCCGTCCGGCTCGCATCGGAGCCGAACTTCTCGCGGACCCGGTCCACGGCGGTGTGGGTGACCGTAGGGTGCGCGCGCGGCGCCGTGACGACGATGGTGCCGATAGTCCAGCGCAGGCAGCCGCAGGCAGCCGCCTACTTGCCCAGTGCGCGCATGAAAGGAATATTTCGGTGTTCCTTCGCCCGATCTTATCGCCCTGTCACACGCCGTGAGTGTCTCGTGAAGGGCTTCGTTCCAACGCCAGACCACGTCGTCGATCTCATGGTGGGGAAGCTCTTTGCGGACGGTCCGCCAAGTGCGTCTGCGCGCGTGCTCGATCCTGGCTGTGGCGACGGCGAATTCATCGCAGGCGTGCTCCGAATCTGTTCGCAACGGAACTGGCCGGTGCCGACGATCGTCGGCATCGAGCTCGATCCGGCGCGCGCGGCAACGGCGAAGCGGCGATTTCGCGGCGTGGCGCAGGTCACGATTCGCCACGCGGACTTCCTCCAGCCCTCGCGCGAGACCTTCGACTTCGTCATCGGCAACCCGCCATACGTGTCGATTCTTGCGCTCAGCGGTGAGGAGCGCCTCGCCTACCGCAGCGCGTACCGCACCGCGTCGGGCCGATTCGACCTCTACGTACTGTTCTTCGAGCAAGCGCTCCGCCTCGTCGCACCGGACGGTCGGATCGTCTTCATCACGCCGGAGAAGTTTCTCTATGTCGAGACCGCGAAGCCGCTCCGCGAGCTCCTACGCACGATGCACGTGGCCGAACTGCACTTCGTTGGCGAAGACACATTCGCCGACCGCGTCACCTACCCGTTGGTCTCGACGATCGTGCGGACCACGCACAAAGCGCGCACGCGGATCGTACGGCGAGATGGTGCAGTCTCGACAGGCATGATCAACGTTGCCACCTCATGGCTACCGATCGTGGAGGGCTTCGTGGCGGATACCGTGGGCAGCACGCTCGCCGACATTGCGGTGCGCATCAGCTGCGGTGTGGCGACGGGCGCCGACTCCGTCTTTGTGATGCCAACAGAACGCATCCCCCGCGAGCTTCGGAAGTTCGCGCACCCGACACTCTCTGGACGGCAGATCACGCCGGCGCGCACGCTCGATCAGCAATCGAGTTTGTTGGCCCCGTACGATGCGACCGGAGCCCTCTTGCCCGAGCCGAGCCTTGGGGCGCTCGGACGGTTCCTTCGGGAGCCGAGTCGGCGCGATCGGTTGCAGGCGCGGAGTTGTGTCACGCACAAGCCGTGGTACGCCTTTCACGACAATCTGCCGCTCGCCGACATGCGTCGACCGAAGCTGCTCTGCAAAGACATCACGGAGTCGCCGTTCTTTGTCGCCGATCGTGACGGGGCCATCGTGCCGCGTCATTCCGTATACTATGTCGTCCCGTCGAATCCTGACGACCTCGAATCGCTCGCCGAATACTTGAACTCGCCAGCGGTGACGGCGTGGCTACAGGCCCATTGCCAGCGAGCGGCGGGCGGCTTTCTCCGGCTGCAGAGTCATGTGCTCAAACGCATTCCCGTTCCCGCGTCCTTCGCGGTGTCCGTAGCTCAGGGTCGCGGCGAACTCGCACTGCGTCCGGCGTGAACACGCCCTTTGACGCCGTCATCGCGGCCATCGCAGCGGCGGGCTATCACAATCATCGACTCGAAGCGCACTCCGATATCGTCTCGGATGGCATCGTGGCCGATCTGCGGGATCAGTGCGCCACCTTTCGCGGCGACTTGGAAAGCGGACGCGTTCGCATCTGGAAGAATGTCGCATCGCCGGGCGATCGCGAACGCCGGGTCGATCTCTTCGTGGGCGAGCCGGATGCGAACGGTCAACCGGATATCACCAAGGTGCGCATCGCAGTCGAGAACAAGTCCGTCATCACTGCGCACCGCAACACGACGAATCGGTTCGACGATCTCAAGAAGGTGGTGGCAGCGGTGCAGGGCGCACAGCCGGAAGCGCTCGTGATCGCGACCGTGCTGATCGGCGTCGCTGATCGCACACTCAATATCCCGGATCAGGTGCACAAGTTCTACCGCGATCGCGAGGAGGAGTTCGAACGCGACGTGCTACCGCGCCTGTCGTCGGGCGATGAGTCGCTGTTCACCCAGTTCTCCTGGGCGGTCAGTCGCAACCGACCGTCCGACGCGCAGAAGACACTCGAGCTGTTCCGCACCCTGCCGACGCGTGGATCCGCGCAGACCCATCTGGTCGCATACGATTCGGTTCTGTTGGTTCCAGTGCGCATCGACAATGTTCACCCGCCGGAGCTTCCACGTCCGAACACGCTCGGGATCGATGTGGACGCCGACTATCGGGAGTTTCTGGTGCGCACCTGCAAGGCGTACACGGCGCGCTGGCACATGTAGAGAGGTGCTCGCCATGTGGTGGACAGCATGGCGGCGGTGTTGGTTGTGCGCTTCTAGGTTTCCGCGAGCCCCTCGGCCAGCGCCCGTAGGTCCGCATTCACCGCGCGGATCCGACCTGTGATCTCGGAGACATCGGCGCCCGACGGGGCGAGATCGCGGAGTGCGATGAGCTGCTGGCGGAGAAGCCCCTGTTGCGCATCGAGGCGCGCCCTGAGCGCGCCGAGTTCACCGATCCGCGCCTCGGCGCGAGCCAGCAGCGCCCGCTGCGACTCGAGCATTGCGCGCAGGCTCGGGTCGCCGCTCCCGAGCGCGGCGAGCCGCTTCTCGACCCGTTCGATCTCCTCGGCGTTGACCATCTCGCGCAACTCGCGCAGCTGGCGCTCCAGCGCCGCGTCACCACGGGAGACGGCGTCGAGCGCCGCTGTCAGACCATCGGGGAGCGGGACGGCCGCGGCGCGCAGGGCTCGGATCAACTCGGTCGTCGACGGTGCGGTGTCCTTCGGTGGCGCGGGCGCATTCAGCAGGATCGCGTAGCGCGGATGCCGCCACTTGGGATCGGCGTTGGCGAGCGACTGGAGCTGTCGGAGGTGCGCGGTGTCGATCGTCAGCCGCCGCCGCAACCGCCAGGAAAAGAAGCCGAGGCTCCCGACCATCGCGAGGGCAAGCCCGACGATCCCAGCGAGAATCAGGTTCGCGAGCGGCCGCTGGTTGGCGCTCAAGAAGGCGAGTGTCTCGATGCCGGTACCGCTGAACATCCAGATCATCCCGGCGAGCTGCAGCGGGAGCAACACCCCGAGAGAGAAGAGATTGAACGAGCGCATCAGGCGCATCTCGCGCGGCAAGCGGTCCCACATGTCGCCCGGGCGGCGGTAGCTCCGCGGCCACCACGCGGACCACCACCGCGGCGGCCGCAGGCCGATCCGCTCGCGCCGATCGGCCCCCACTGGCCGGCGCCAGCGGTCGAACTTCGTGAACGCCCAGAGCACGGCGGCGGCTATCGCGGGAAGCGCCGCGCCGGCGGCGATCGTCCCGAGCACCGAACCGGTCGTGAATCCGGCGAGGGGCGCGAGGGCCACCGCTCCTCCGGTCGCGGTGAAGATGAACAGGATCCGCGCATAGGCCCCGTCGATCGCCTCGAGATCGTCGGGCAGCATCTCCTCTCCGCCGTCGGCGCGAAGCGCATCGCGCAGTTCCGCTGCCGTCGCCCAACGCGCACCCGGCGTCTTGGCCAGGGCACGCTCGAGCGCCGCCGAGAGTGCGGGTGACGACTCGTTGATGGCCTGAGGAAGCGGCGCCGGACTCGCCGCGAGATGTTGGGCGATCACATCGCGCACGTTGGCGCCGCCGAATGGCAGTGTCCCGCTCACCATCCGGTACCCGATCACGCCGAGCGAGTAGATGTCGCTGCGTCCGTCGATGGTGCGGTCGCCACTCGCCTGCTCGGGCGACATGTAGTGCGGCGTCCCGACGATGATGCCCGTCGACGTCAGGGAGGCTTCGTGTCCCAGATCGCGTGCGATCCCGAAGTCGGTGAGCATCGCGCGACCGGTCGCGGCATCGAGCAGGATGTTCTCGGGCTTCAGGTCGCGGTGGACGATCCCCGCCCTGTGCGCGTACTCGAGGGCGTCGGCCAACTCCGCGAGCCGCGTACGGGCTTCGTCGGGCGAGAGCCGCCCGACGCGCTCGAGCCGCGTGGCGAGCGTCTCTCCTTCGACGTAGCCCATCACGAAGTAGAGGTCGCCATCGACGTCGCCGAACGTCAGCAGCGGCACGATGTTGGGATGCGTCAGCTTGGCCGCCGACCGCGCCTCGCGCCGGAACCGCTCGCGTGCCTCGGCGTCGGACGCCTTGTCGGCGTGGAGGACCTTGATCGCCACCATCCGATCGAGAGCGCGCTCGTTCGCGAGGAGCACGGTCCCCATCCCGCCGGTCCCGAGGACGCGCACGAGCTCGTACTGGACGGCGAGGTATTCGCGCAGGCGGTCGGAGATCGGCCAAGCGGGCAGGGCGCGTTCCTCAGTGAGGAGAGAGCGCGAAGATACCGCTGCTTCGGGCCGAACGCCACGAGGAGCACGCCACGAGGAGCACAACACGAGGAGCGCGAACGCGATCGTCGCCACCGCTCTGCGCGACGCCAATCGTTCGCCGGCAGTCAGTGTAGTCACCGGAGACTACAACGTCAGTTGCACGTCTGATCACCACTCGTCGCCCCGAACTCCGCCCCCCCCCGAGCTCTCGATGCCTGTCACATCGACGCTGCCAGGTGCTCCGCGCTCCGCAGCGTCAGCCCCGCGAAGGTGATGGTCCCGTTCGTGCACCCCCCGGTCGGAAGCGTGGGCGCGCCGACGACGAACAGGTTGGGGTGGTCGTGCGTGCGCCCGAAGCTGTCGCACACGCTAGTCGCTGGGTTGCTGCCCATGCGG
>JANOTB010000284.1:0-4387 GCA_031416115.1 Gemmatimonadota bacterium | reverse complement strand
CGGCCACCGAACGCGTCGCGATAATCGCGAAAAGTCGTGCCGCGCAGCGCGATCGACTCCGTGAGCACCGCACGCAGTTCGTCGAAGAGCAGGGTGCATTGCGCGCGCGTCACCCGCGCGCCCCGCCGCGCGGGCCGGATGTGGGCGCGCCAGAGCGCCTCGTTCGCGTAGATGTTGCCCACGCCCGCCAGTCGCTTCTGATCCATGAGGATGCTCTTCACGGCCCTCGATGACCCCCGAATGATTCCCGAAAATCGCTCGACGGTGAGGGCTGGGTCAAGCGGCTCGGGTCCGAGTGCCTTCTCCCAAGCGTCGAATGCCACCGGGCCGAGCAGCGCCAGGGTCCCGAGCCGGCGGACGTCGTGGTAGCGGAGTGCGCGCCCGTCGGCGAGATCGAGGCGAAGGCAGGTGTACGAATCGTCGGGCGTGCCGTCGATCAGCAGAGCACCAGTGAACCGTGGCGTGACGACGAGCCGACAAAGTCCATCGACCTGGCCGCCTACACAGACTGAGCCGAACGCGAGGACCACGCTCTTCGCGCGGCGCGAGATGCCGTGGACTTTTGCGCCCGTCAGCCCGGCGACGACGTCGTCGGCGAGCGTCGCGGCCGTACGTCTCGGTCGCGTGCGCGCATCGCCTCGTAGCACGTCGCTCCGCACGACCTCCACCGAACGTACGACGGCGCCACGAAGGGTGCCGTCGAGGTCGCGGGCGATCGTCTCGGTCTCGGGGAGCTCAGGCACGCGCGAGTTCGCGCCAGCCGATGTCGCGGCGGAACTGGCTGCCCACGAACTTCACCTTGGCGGCGCCCTCCGCACTGCGCTGCTGCGCTTCGGCGATCGTGGCGCCGAGGGCGGTCACGGCGACCACGCGGCCACCGCCCGTCACGAGCCTGCCGTCGGTGAGGCGCTTGGTGCCGGCATGGAACACGGTGACGTCGTCGTCATCGTCGGGCACGGTGATCGCGTCTCCCGTCGCGATGGTGCCTGGGTAGCCCGACGCCGCGACGACCGTCGTCACCGACGCGCCCTCATACCAGGTGAACGGCCCGAAGGGCTCGAGCGAGTGCCGTTGCGCGATCGCCTTCATCGGTCCGAGCAGACTCGAGGCCATGAGAGGCAGCAGCGCCTGGGTCTCCGGGTCACCGAAGCGGCAGTTGAACTCGACGACCTTTGGGCCGTCCTTGGTGAGCATGAGGCCTGCATAGAGCAGGCCGGTGAACGGACAGCCGGCGTCGCGCATGGCGCGCAGCGTCGGGACGAACACCAACTGCGTCGCCTTGCGCATCACGTCGCGCGTGGCGATCGCGACCGGCGCGTAGGCGCCCATGCCGCCGGTGTTGGGGCCGGTGTCGCCTTCGCCGACGCGCTTGTGATCCTGCGCGGCGATGAACGGCAGCACATGTGTTCCGTCGGTGAGGGCGAAGCACGAGAGCTCCTCCCCCTCCATGAACTCCTCGACCAACACCTCGGCGCCAGCCGCACCGAACGCATTGTCGACGAGCATCGAGTCGATCGCTTGTTCGGCTTCGGCAAGCGTCATGGCGACGATCACGCCCTTGCCGGCGGCGATGCCCGAGGCCTTGATCACCACCGGAGCACCGAGCCGGCGCGCCTCGGTCTTGGCGGCGCCCGGTTCGGTGAAGGTCCGCGCGCTCGCCGTCGGCACGCCCGCCGCCTGCATGAGCTCCTTGGCGAAGCGCTTCGACGTCTCAATGCGTGCGGCCGCTGCGGTCGGCCCGAAGATCGCGAGCCCGTCGCCGCGGAACCGGTCGACGATCCCGGCTTCGAGGGGCCCCTCGGGCCCGACGAGCGTGAAGTCCACGCGCTCGGTGCGCGCGAGCGTGATGAGCGCAGGGAAGTTGGTAACGGCGATGTCGATGCACCGCCCCAACTGGGCGATCCCGGGGTTCCCCGGGGCCGCGATGATCTCACACGCTGGATCGTCTTGGCGGAACTTCCACGCGAGCGCGTGCTCGCGGCCTCCGCCACCGACGATCAGGACCTTCATCGACTGCCGCCCTTGAAGGCGTCGGAGAACGCGCTCTTCGCGCGTCCTAGCGAATCACCCATCTTGCCCATCGCGGCCTTGGCCTGATCGGCGTAGTAGGTCGACGCCTCCTTCATGTCGTCGCCAAGGTGTTCGCCGGGCTTTGCGTCCGCACGGCGCGTGTACTCGCCCGCGAGGATGCGCTTGTACGCACCCGTTTCGGCCCAGCGCTGCAACTCGCCCGCGCGAATGGTCGCGAACGGATGTTCGCGGAACGCGGTGTTGAGCGCCTTGAGCACCGTGTCCAAGGTGCTGTTGTCGGTCTCGTATTCCTTTGCCTGTTCCTTGAACGCACCGAGGTCGAGCGTGTCGCCGAACTCGCGGCCACCGGCGAGCTTCATGAAGGTGGTGAGCACGAGGTCGGGGTTCTGCGCGTCGAGCAACGAGGCGCGGTCGCACGAGAGCTCACTCTTGCGGTGCCACTCGAGCAACGCGATCTGGAACGGCAGCAGCGCGATGCCGGCGAGGAACGGAAGACTCCCGAGTCCGACCATGAGGATGATCTTGGCGATCGTCCGGTAGGTCACATGCCCACTCATGATGTGCCCCAACTCGTGCGAGAGCAACACACGGAGTTCGTCGCGTGTGAGATGCTCGATCGCCGCCGAGTTGATGACGACGAACGGGTCGCCGAAGCCGACCGCGCCGGCATTCAGCTCCGGCGTCTGCGTCACGTAGAGCTGTGGCCGTGTGGGCCAGTCCATGGTGGTCAGGACGTCGGTCCAAAGCGCATTCAGGTCCGGGCGCTGGGTCGGACCCACACGCACGGCGTTCGCCGTGAAGAGGTGCCTGATGCCGCGCTCGCCGAAAAAGCTCGCGATCTTGTTGACCACCTGCTCGAAGCCGGGGATCGCGCGCAGTGCGTTGAGAGTGGCGCGGTCGGCGGGGTGCTCCCACGAGAGGGAGGAGATGTCGGTCAGAACGACGCGGGCCATTGGTGCTCCGGTGATGAGGTATCGATCCCTACGGGGCGGCCGGCTCTCAGGTGTCGCTGAACGGCAGATGGGAGATGGGAGAGGTGAGAGGTGAGAGGGCGACCCGTTCGGGCGGCGCTACTCACTGCGCGCGACGACCAGCAGGTCCCCACATCTCCCATCTCCCATCTCACTTCTGCAGTTCACTCACAGCCCCTTGAACGCCTGCTCCAGGTCCCCGATGATGTCCTCGATATCCTCCACCCCGCACGAGAACCGGATCAGGCCGTCGGTGATCCCGATCTCCAGCCGTCGCGCCGGCTCGATCGAGGCATGCGTCATGCCGGCCGGTTGGCAGACCAGTGACTCGACCCCGCCGAGCGACTCAGCGAGCGTGAAGACCTTCACGCGGCTCACGACCTTGTTCGCGTTCTCCTTGGATCCGGTCTCGACCGAGACCATGCCGCCAAAGCCGCGCATCTGACGCTTGGCGAGCTCGTGCTGCGGATGCGTCGCGAGGCCGGGGTAGAAGACGTTCTTCTCACCCACACGGTTGGCGAGCCAGGCGGCGGCAGCGCGTCCGTTGCTGTCGTGCTGGCGTACGCGGAGCGCAAGCGTCTTGGTGCCGCGCAGCGTGAGCCACGAGTCCATGGGGCCCGGCACGGCACCCGCCGAGTTGAGCGCGAACTGGAGTCGCATGCCGAGGTCGTCGTCGTTGAGCACCGCGATGCCGCCGATCACGTCCGAGTGCCCGTTGAGATACTTGGTGCTCGAGTGCCAGACGATGTCGGCGCCGAGCGAGAGCGGCGTTTGCAGGTAGGGCGTCGCGAAGGTGTTGTCGACGATCGTGAGTGCGCCCGCCTTCTTGGCGATCAGCGCGGCCGCGGCGATGTCGGTGAGTTGCATCAGCGGGTTGGTCGGCGTCTCGAGCATCACGGCGACGGTGTTGGGCCGGACGGCGTCGGCGATGCGCTGTGGGTCGCGCGTGTCGACCCAAGAGAACTGCATCCCGAAGTTGGTGAGGATCTTGTCGAAGAGGCGGAAGGTGCCGCCGTAGACGTTCGAGCCGACGATCACATGGTCGCCCGACTTGAACAGCTTCATGATCGAGTCGACGCAACCCATGCCCGACGAGAAGGCGAAGCCGTGCTGACCGCCTTCGAGCGAGGCGACGTTGCGCTCGAGGCATTCGCGCGTGGGGTTCTTGCCCCGCGCGTACTCGTAGCCCTTGTTGACCCCGAGCGATTCCTGCGCGTAGGTCGAGGTCTGGTAGATCGGCGGCATGATCGCGCCCGTGGTCGGATCGGGGCGCTGGCCGGCGTGGATGGCGCGGGTGGAGAAACCGGCGCCGTGGTCGTCAGGGAGGATTCTGGTCATGCGGGAAATCTAAGAGAACGCCCCCTGCGCCGCCCCCTGCGCCGCCC
>JANOTB010000283.1:0-8010 GCA_031416115.1 Gemmatimonadota bacterium | reverse complement strand
GCGCAGCATCTCACGCCGCAAAAGGCGCGCATCCTGCTCATGCTGGCGCTCACGCAGACCAAGGATCCCCGGGCGCTCCAGCGCTACTTCGTGGAGTACTGAGCGTGGCGCGTGCGACCGCTTCGCGGCCGTGCCGAATGCGAGGGCGCTCCACTTACTGTGAGCGAGAAACCTCGGCATCTTTCCGGTCTCCCTGACCACACGAGCCCAATGCGACCCGCGCTCATCCCGCTCTTGCTGCTCTCCGTGCTGATGGCGTGCGACGATCCCGCCTCGCCGAGCGGCACCTGTCTTGGGCCGCAGCTGTTCTCGGCCGACACCACGGTGTCGGGCGTCGCCTTCACCGACGACTGCACCGCGCCGAGCGGGACGTTCGGCGATGTCTACCAGTTCACCGTCGCGGCGCAGACGAACATCCTGTTGACGATGACGCCGAGCGGGTTCGCCGGACAGCTCGCGCTGTTCAAGGGCACGCTCGAGGGTGGGGTCACACCGCGGAAGGTCTTCGTGGAGTACGGCCGCGGAGCGTTCAGCGCGAAGGCGTTCCTGCCGGCGGGGACCTACTTCGTGGTGGCCGGTAGCGATGAGGCAGCGGGCGGCGACTACACGCTCACGTCGGGTCCGACGACGACCACGCCCTGCACCGATACCACCATCAATTGGTACACGATCCGCGGCGCGGACATCACCGGCCTGGTCACGATCGCCGACTGCGCGGGCGCACCCGGTGCGTACCAGGACCTCTTCGGCCTCGTGATGGATGCAGGGGAGCAGGTCGCGGTGTCCGCCGAGATGAACAGGGCGGGGTTCGTCCTCTGGCGCCGGGACGGCAGCGCATCGGCGCCGAACATCGCGCAGTTCTCCTCGCTGGTGCCGAACGCGACCGCGTCGGGCACGTTCACGGCTCCGGACCAGGCAAAATTCAATGTGCATGTGAATGCCAACGTTGTGGCAGGCGCGCCGCTGGCGTACACGTTGCATATCCGCTGACCGCTTTCCCACCACCTCACCCGCCCAGTGTCCGCGTCCAGCGCCCCGTCGTCCGTCGACCCGACCCGCATCTCCGACCTCCCCAAGCTCGTCGGCACCACCGCGACCGTGAGCGGCTGGGTCACGCACCTGAGATCGTCGGGCAAGATCGCCTTCATCGTCATGCGCGACGGCACCGGGTTGCTCCAGTGCGTCGTACCCAAGAAGGAGGTCAGTGAGGCGACCTGGGAGCACTTCGGCAAGCTCACGCTCGAGACCTCGATCACGGTCACGGGGGAGATCCGCGCCGACGCCCGGCAGGTGGGCGGCGTCGAGATGGGCCTCAATGACCTCACGATCCTCGGCGCGAGCGGGCTCGACTATCCGATCCAGCCCAAGGAGCACGGCGTCGATTTCCTCCTCGACAACCGACACTTCTGGCTGCGCACACCTCGGCAGGTCGCGATCATGCGCATTCGCAACGAGATCGAGCAGGCGATCCATGACTTCTTCTACGAGCGCGGGTTCCTCCGCGTCGACACGCCGATCCTCACCGCGGCGATCGGTGAGCGGAGCGGGTTGTTCGCGACCGAGTACTTCGACGAGGGCAACGCCTACCTCGCGCAGACCGGTCAGCTCTACGGCGAGGCGGCGGCGGCGGCCTTCGGCAAGATCTACACCTTCGGCCCGACCTTCCGCGCCGAGAAGTCCAAGACACGCCGCCACCTCACCGAGTTCTGGATGATCGAGCCCGAGGTGGCCTTCAACGACACGCACGCCAACATGCGCCTGCAGGAGGAGCTCGTCTCGTTCCTCGTGCAGCGCGTCCTCGAGCGCCGCCCGGCCGAGCTCAAGGAGCTGGAGCGCGACGTGAGCAAGCTCGAGAAGGTGAAGGCCCCGTTCCCGCGCATCGACTACGGCGACGCGGTGCTCACCTTGCAGAAGAAGGGGAGCGCGGTGCAGTGGGGCGACGACCTCGGCGCCGAGGACGAGTCGCTGCTCGTGGAGGACTACGAGCTGCCGATCTTCATCTGCAACTATCCAAAGGAAGCGAAGGCCTTCTACATGAAGGAGAATCCCGACGACCCGCGCACGGTGCTCTGCGACGACCTGCTCGCACCCGAGGGCTACGGCGAGATGATCGGCGGGTCGCAGCGCGAGGACGATCACGACAAGCTCCTCGCCCGAATCATCGAGGAGAAGCTGCCCGTCGAGGCCTACTCCTGGTACCTCGACCTGCGGAAGTACGGCACTTTCGTGCACTCGGGTTTCGGGCTCGGGCTCGAGCGCACAGTGGCCTGGATCTGCGGTTCGCCTCACATCCGCGAGTGCATCGCGTTCCCGCGCATGATGCATCGCCTGCATCCGTGAGCGAGTTGCCGCGCAACACCGGCCAACCCCTCGACCTCGACGTCGTGCGGGCGATCCGCGTGAACAGGAGCGCGGCTGAACGACGCGCGGCAACGATCCCAACGCGCCGCACGGTCAAGAAAGAGTGGCAGGCCGCCTGGCTCCTCAAGGCGATCACGCTCATGGACCTCACCACGCTTTCTGGCGACGACACCGCGGGGAACGTGAAGCGGCTCTGCGCCAAGGCGCGGCACCCACTCCGCGAGGACATCGTCGACGCGCTCGGCGCACGGTCGCTCGGCGTGACGGTCGGCGCGGTCTGCGTCTACCACCAACACGTGTTCACGGCGGTGCGGGCGCTGGGTTCGGGCGGGATCCCCGTCGCCGCCGTGTCGACCGGTTTTCCCGCGGGCCTCTCGCCGTTCGCGCAGCGTCTCGCCGAGATCCACGCCTCGGTGAAGTCCGGAGCGAAGGAGATAGACATCGTCATCACGCGCGGCCATGTGCTCATGGGCGACTGGCAGGCGCTGTACGACGAAGTGAAGGCCTTCCGCGCCGCGTGCGGCGACGCGCATCTCAAGGCGATCCTCGCCACCGGTGAGCTCGCCACGCTCACGAATGTCGCGCGCGCGAGTTGGGTCGCCATGCAGGCCGGCGCCGACTTCATCAAGACGAGCACCGGCAAGGAGGGCACGAACGCCACACTGCCGGTCTCGCTCGTGATGGTGCGGCAGATCCGCGAGTACGAGTCGGCCACCGGCTTCAAGGTGGGCTACAAGCCTGCGGGCGGCATTCGCACCGCCAAGCAGTCGCTCGACTATCTGCTCCTCATCAAGGAGGAACTCGGTGACCGCTGGTTGCAGCCCGATCTCTTCCGCTTCGGTGCGTCGGCGCTGCTCACGGACATCGAACGCCAGTTGGAGCATTTCGTGACTGGGCGGTATGCAGCCGCGCATCACCAGCCGATGCCATGAACGCGCACACTTCCGTTCGTCCTGTTCGCTTCCTTGCGCCGAGCTGCTGATGCCGAGCGTCGCCGAGATCTTCAAGACGATGGACTACGGGCCCGCCCCTGAGAGCGACGTCGAGGCGCGCGCCTGGCTCGCGCGGCACGGTGCCAAGTTCGGGCACTTCGTGAATGGTGCGTGGACCAAGGCGGGGGCCACCTTCGACGTGATCGACCCGAGCACCAACACCCCACTCGCGAAGGTCACGCAGGGGTCGCTCAAGGATGTGGACGCCGCGGTGTTCGCGGCGCGGAAGGCCTTCCCCAAGTGGAGCAAGCTCAGCGCGCATGCGCGGGCGCGGCACCTCTATGCGCTCGCGCGCATGGTGCAGAAGCATTCGCGGATCCTCGCTGTGATCGAGTCGATGGACAACGGCAAGTCGATCCGCGAGACGCGTGATCTCGACATCCCGCTCGTCGCGCGGCACTTCTATCATCACGCCGGCTGGGCGCAGCTGATGCCGACCGAGTTCGCTGGCTACGGGCCGGTGGGCGTTGTCGGGCAGATCATCCCTTGGAACTTCCCGCTGCTCATGCTCGCGTGGAAGGTCGCGCCCGCGCTAGCGGCCGGGAACACGGTGGTGCTCAAGCCTGCCGAGTTCACGCCGCTCTCGGCGCTGCTCTTCGCCGAGCTGGCGCACGAGGCCGGGCTGCCGCCGGGCGTGCTCAACATCATCACCGGTGACGGGAAGACCGGCGCCGCGCTCGTCGAGCACAAGGACGTCGACAAGATCGCGTTCACCGGCTCGACCGACGTGGGGCGCATCATTCGCCGCGCGACGGCGGGGAGCGGCAAGAAGCTCTCGCTCGAACTTGGCGGCAAGTCGCCGTTCATCGTCTACGAGGACGCTGACCTCGACGGTGTCGTCGAGGGTGTGGTCGACGCGATCTGGTTCAATCAGGGTCAGGTCTGCTGTGCCGGTTCTCGCCTACTGGTGCAAGAGGGGATCCACGACCGCCTCATGGACAAGATCCGCGCCCGAATGGAGAAGCTCCGCGTTGGCAAGCCGCTCGACAAGGCAGTGGACATGGGTGCGATCGTGGCGCCCGAGCAGTTGGAGCGGATCACGCAGCTCGTGAAGCAGGGGCAGGCGGAGGGCGCGGTGATGTGGCAGCCGTCGTGGAGTGTCCCCAAGAACGGTTGCTTCTACCCGCCAACGCTCTTCACCAACGTCGAGCCCGCGAGCACGATCGCGCAGGTCGAGATCTTCGGCCCGGTGCTGGTCGCGATGAGTTTCCGCACGCCGGAGGAATCGGTCGCGCTCGCGAACAACACGCCGTTCGGTCTCGCTGCGAGCGTCTGGACCGAGAACATCAATCTCGCGCTCGACATCGCGCCTAAGTTGAAGGCCGGCGTGGTGTGGGTGAACGCGACGAATCTCTTCGACGCGGCGGCGGGGTTCGGCGGCTACCGCGAGAGCGGGTACGGAAGAGAAGGCGGGCGCGAAGGCATGTGGGAGTACTGCAGACGTGAGAAGGGAGATGGGAGAAGTGAGAGGACCGCACGAGCGTCCGCGCGCCCCGCAGTTGCCTCCCATCTCCCATCTCCCATCTCCCCTCTGCCGTCCATCGATCGCACACCGAAGCTTTTCATCGGCGGCAAGCAGGCGCGCCCCGATTCCGGGTACTCGCGTGCGATCCTCAGCCCCAAGGGCGTTCGGATCGGCGAGGTCGGCGAGGGCAACCGCAAGGATCTCCGCAATGCGGTCGAGGCGGCGCATGCGGCCGCCAAATCGTGGACCAAGACCACGGCGCATCTGCGCGCGCAGATCCTCTACTACGTGGGAGAGAATCTCGACGCACGCGCCGAGGAGTTCGCGGCGCGGCTCCGCGCGCAGACGGGTGCGACTGCCGCCGACGCACGTCGTGAGGTGGAGGCGAGCGTCTCTCGCCTCTTCACGTACGCCGCCTGGGCCGACAAGTGGGACGGTGCGGTGCACCATGTGCCGATCCGCGGCGTGGCGCTTGCCATGCACGAGGCGATCGGAGTTGTGGCTGTCGTCGCGCCGGACGCGTCACCGCTGCTTGGCTTCGTCTCCACCGTGGCGCCGCTGCTCGCGACGGGCAACGCGGTCGTCGTTGTGCCGAGCGAGCCGCACCCGCTCTCGGCGACCGACCTCTACACGGTGTTCGAAAGCTCTGACGTGCCTGGCGGCGCGGTCAATATCGTCACCGGGGCCAAGGACGTGCTCGCCAAGACGCTCGCCGAGCACGACGATGTGGAGGGCATGTGGTACTGGGGCTCGACCGACGGCAAGAAGGCGGTCGAGCACGCCTCGGCTGGGAACATGAAACGCACCTGGTGCCATGCCGGCGCGACGGACTGGAGTGCGCCGGTGGACGAGCGCGAGTTCTTGCGCGAGTCGACGCAGGTGAAGAACATTTGGGTGCCGTACGGCGAGTAGGATCGGCGATGATGTCAGCGGGGCTCGCCCGCCTTGACCTCATCCCAGATCAGGTCGAGCGCCTCGAGCCCCGCCGTCCGCACGTCGATCCCGCGCGACTCGGCGAGCGTCTCCACCGCCTCGAACCGCCGCTGGAACTTCGCGTTCGCGCGGTCGAGCGCGAGCGCCGGATGCGTGCCTGCCTTGCGGCAGAGGTTCACGACCGAGAACAGCAGATCGCCGAGCTCATCTTCGAGCGCCGCATGACGCGGGTCCAAGCTCGGGACGCCATGCGTGTCGAACGTCGAGCCGTGCGCCGTGACCTGTTCGCGCACCTCGGCGAGTTCTTCGGCGACCTTCTGCATCGGTCCCTCCACGTCCGGCCAATCGAACCCCACACCGGCCGCGCGCTCCTGCAGCCGGTGCGCGCGGTGCAGGGCGGGGAGGCCACTCGGCAGCCCGTCGGCGAGCGAACGTCGCGTTTTGGCCTTCATCTGCTCCCAGGGCGTCCGTTCCGTATCGGTGCCATAGAGCCAGGGGTGCCTGCGCGTCATCTTCGCCACGAGCGACCCCGCGACCTGCTCGGGGCCGAACGCCCCGCGCTCCTCGGCGATCACCGCGTGAAAGAGCACCTGGAGCAACACGTCGCCTAACTCGCTGCAGGCGGCTGCGTCGTCGCCCTCGCGCAACGCGTCGTCGAGCTCGTGCATCTCTTCATTGAGGTACGGTCGGAGCGATTCGTGCGTCTGCGCGCGGTCCCAGGCGTCGCGGGCGCGGAGGTCCCGCATGATCGCGAGGGCGTCGTCGAGGGTGGCCTTGTCGTGCATCGGAGGCGTCGGAGAGTGGGAGGCCGCTTTCTTGAAATGCCGGTGGGCGGCCGCGCGGTACCGAAGTGTACGATAAAGGGCGGCCGCTCACCGGCCGTTAGCCATTGCGCGCACCGTGATCGGCCAACGAGAGGCGACGGGGACGATACACGGTGATGGGCGAACCCTCGGCCACGAACGCTGACCGCGGCGCACGAGCAAGCGCAGGGGCGAACGCGGCTCCATAGGTCGCGGCGATGTCACCGCTGAGTGTGGCGTCGTGCGCCGCCCATACGCGCCACGATGGATGCACCACCTGGTACTCGACGGTGCCGCCGTCGCGCTGGCGAGTGTAGCCCCAATAGTGTTCAGTGATGAACTCGGCCTCCGATCCTGGCACAAGCGCGGACGCTGCGCCGACGGTGCGCGCCGCAAGCCCGGTCCAGACGCGGCCCTCACGCCACTCATAGCGGACCGTGCGCTCGGCGCCCTGCGCCGACACCGTGTGCCTCATGCGAAGCGACCGATAAGGTTCGTTGTACCAGGCTCGGGCGACCCACGCGATTGCCCGGCGCGGAACGAGTTCGCGGATGAAGACGACTGCGCGGCGCACTCCCGCCGGCTCGTGACGGCGCACATAGAAGCGGAGATTGACCTCCTCAAAGTTCCGGTGCCCGGGGAGCTGTAGGCCCAGCAACCTCGTGTCAACGAATCGGAATCCGACGACGCTGACAATCGCCTCGCCCTGCCACAGATCCAATACGGTTCCGGCCGGCACGTGTGGCGCGAGAAGGCGCGGGTCGACGACGAAGTTGAGCATGAGTAAATCGCGCCACTGCGCCGTCAGGAACCGACCGGGAGCTCCGACGACTTCACTCACGCGAAGGCCTCTGAGTAGTCGGGCTTCTGCGCCGGGCGGTCAAGCAAAACGCGAGCGAAGCGAGCATCCATTCCGCCCGCCAGCAGCAAGCATCGTTAGACACCCGGCGGCAGGCGACTGGTGAGCCAAGCGACGATGTCGTCGGCGACTCGGTCGCGCTGGGTGCGGAGCGAGTGTCCCGCGGGGTAGGCCAAAATGGTCGCGTCCGCGCCCGCTCGTGCAGCAAGCGCGCGGTAGACTGGCAGAATCTCCCTTTCGATGGGTGCGGTCATATCATCCCAACCTCCGACAAGCAGCACCGCGCGATGATCGAGATGAGGCGCAAGGTGAACCAAATCGTTGTCGCGCTCGCGTCGGCGGTATCTGCGTTGAGGCGACGCGCCAGCACACCATGGTCAGCGCCGACGATGGAGATGACGCGAGTCACCGTCGTATCGCGTGCGGCATACACCATCGCGACGCCGCCTCCGAAGTTGTTTCCGGCCAAGATCAGCTTCGACGGGTCGAGCTGATAGCGCGTGCGATTCGCGGGGTCGCGCAACCAGCGCCACGCGAAGCCGAGATCGTCAATCGCGTTGGCGTACGTGAAGCGGCCCGTGCTCTGTTGCACGCCGC
>JANOTB010000282.1:0-6760 GCA_031416115.1 Gemmatimonadota bacterium | reverse complement strand
CCTCGCGACCGTACCGCTCTGCCGGGTAGCCGGTCAGAGTGCCCGTCCTGGGTCCGAGGGCGGCGATTCGACCTCGGCCGAGCGGCGGATCAAGATCGGCGCGTCGACGCTCATTGGCATCCCGAGCA
This sequence comes from Gemmatimonadota bacterium, assembly GCA_031416115.1. Taxonomy (GTDB): domain Bacteria; phylum Gemmatimonadota; class Gemmatimonadetes; order Gemmatimonadales; family Gemmatimonadaceae; genus Pseudogemmatithrix. Next base: position 6,632 of record JANOTB010000282.1, on the reverse strand, counting down.
TTGGCGTCGAGCGGCCGCTGGCCCGCGCCGGCCGCACCTTCCAGTGGGACCTGCTGGTCTCGCCCTGGGTGTCGGTGGGTGGATTCCCGCTCGAGTTCGTGGTCGGGACGGCGGAGTGGCGTGCGTATCGGGACGGGCGCACGGACGGCTGGTATGCCGCCCTTCACGCAGGGGTGGCGGCGTTCCGGCTGCAGCGCTGGGACTATCGGGACAGCACGATCTATCACGAGGGCGCCTCGTTCATCGGCGGCGGCACATTCGGGCATGTCTGGAAGTCCCGGCGCGGGTGGCTGATCGACGCCTACGTCGGTGGCGGTACGACGCAGTCCCTCTACAAGAGCTACGACCGGCTGACCGGCTCGCGCGCGGATGTCGCACGGCTCTGGAACATCAGCTCGGAGTTCCTGCCGTACCGCACGGGCCTGTCGATCGGATTGCCCTGACTTCACGGTCCGACTACTCTCCGCGAATGCAAAGCGCTCACGCTCGATCCGTCCCTGCTCCCTTCTCGCTCGCCGGCAAACGTGCCATCGTGACCGGCGGCTCGCGCGGCATCGGCGCGGCGATCACGCGACTCTTGGTCGACTTCGGTGTCGACGTGTGTATCGGCTATCGGTCGAGGGCTGCGGAGGCCGATGCGCTTGCGGACGCGATGCGCGCCCGCGGGGTCCGCGCGATCGCAGTCGCCGCAGACCTCGGTGACGCCGCCGGTGCCGACCATCTCGTCGCCGAAGCGGTGCGCGTGTTCGGTGGCGTCGACCTCGTGATCCACTCTGCCGGGATCTGGCCGCCCGAGGAGGTCCCGGTCCACGAGATGGCCGACGACCGCTGGCACCGGACCATGCGCGAGAACGTGAACGCGATGTTCTACGTCTCGCGCGCCGCCGCCAGGGTCATGGGGGAGGGCGGCCGGATCGTGCATATCTCCTCGACCGCTGGGCAGCGCGGCGAGTCATTCCACGCCGACTACGCCGCCAGCAAGGGGGCCATGATCTCGTTCGTCAAGAGCCAGGCGATCGAACTCGCGCGCCGCGGGATCACGGTCAATGCAGTCGCTCCCGGCTGGGTCGACACCGAGATGTGCGTACTGCCATTCGCGAATGGCGGGAAGGCCCGCGTGGAGGCCGGGATCCCGAACGGACGGGTGGCCAGCCCCGAGGACATCGCGTGGGCTGCGGTGGCGCTCTGCATGCCGGGCGCTCGACACATCGTCGGCGAGATCCTCAACGTGAACGGGGGCAGCGTTCTGCCCGGCTGACGGTCAGACGCGCCGTGTACCGCCTGAAGGACGCTTTGCTAGCGGGAGCACGTCCTTGCGCTCCTCGGTCGCGATGAAGTCAGGTACGAGCCCCGTGACGGCCGCCCGCAGCGTGGCCTCGTCCCCGGTCTGGAGCGCGACCTGTCGCAGCAGTTCGTCGATGCGCCCGATCATCTCCGGGTCGGTGTCGGCGGCAAGGACGCGAAGCACCTTGGGATGCTCGGTGTTCCGCACATCCTCGTTCCCGAAGAGCACTTCCTCGTAGAGCTTCTCGCCGGGGCGCATGCCGGTGTAGCGGATCTCGATGTCCGCGCCCTCTTCCAGTCCGGAGAGCCGGATGAGGTCGCGCGCCAGGTCGGCGATCCGCACCATCTCACCCATGTCGAGCACGAAGAGCTCTCCACCCTGGCCCTGCGCTCCCGCCTGCAGCACGAGCTGCACGGCCTCGGGGATGGTCATGAAGTAGCGCCGCATCTCCGGGTGCGTGACCGTTACCGGTCCACCGCGCTCGATCTGCGCCATGAAGGTCGGGACGACCGAGCCACGCGAGCCGAGCACATTGCCAAAGCGCACGACCACGAAGTGCCGCTGGGTGCGCACGGCCGCCTCGCGCACGAGCACCTCGGCGAGCCGTTTGGTCGCTCCCATGATCGAGGTCGGCCTGACGGCCTTGTCGGTGGAGATCAGCACGAAGTGCGTCGTGCCGTACTCGACTGCGGCGTCGACCACGTTGCGCGTGCCGCGGACGTTGTTCGTGACGGCTTCGATGACGTTCTCTTCCATGAGCGGCACGTGCTTGTGCGCGGCCGCATGGAAGACGGCGAACGGATGGAATCGTTCGAAGACGCGGTTGATGCGGGCTTCGTCGCGGATGTCGGCGATCACTGGAGCGATCTGCAGGGTCGGGAACCGGCGCCGGAGCTCGACTTCGATCTCGAATACCTGATTCTCGGAGTGGTCGAGGACGACCAACAGTTGGGGCTCGAGCGCTCCGATCTGCCGGCAGAGCTCTGACCCGATGCTCCCGCCTGCGCCGGTGACCATGACCGTGCGCGCGTGGGCCAGGACACGCACCTTGGAGAAATCGGTATCGATCGGGGCGCGGCGCAGGAGATCTTGAATCTCGACCGGCCGGAGCGCGCTGTACGCGATGCGCCCGGAAACGATATCGGTGAGGCTGGGCACGGTTCGCGTGCGGACGCCCACGCTCGACGCCAGCTCCACGATGCGCCGGATCTCGACGCCGCGGGCGGAGGGCATGGCGATGATGACCTCGTGAATGCCGAGTTCGCGCACAAAGCGGGGCAGTTCGTCGACCTTTCCAACGACTCTGACGCCGTTCACCATCTGTCCGATCTTTCGGACGTCGTCGTCGACGAAACCGACGACCTCGAACTGGACGCTGTCGCCGTGGGCGGCTTCGCGGGCGACCATCTGGCCGGCGGCGCCGGCGCCGACCACGATCGTGCGCACGGCGTCGCCGGCGCGCGGGCGCCGGAGGTGCATCATGCGGACGCCGAGACGTGGCGCGGCGAGGACCGCGATCGTGAGCATGGCGTCGATCGCGATCGACGAGATCGGCATGCGCAGCGGTGCGCCGACCAGGGGCAGTCCGACACCGATGAGGGTCGTCACGATCGCGATGAGAGCGCCGGCGACGAGGATCCGCTCGAGCTCGGTGATGCTGGCGAAGCGCCAGATACAGCGGTAGAGGCCGGCGCGCCATGCGATCAACAGACGGAGCGGGAGCGTCAGGACCGTGAACCAGAGCAACGTTGGCATGTAGCCGCCAAGGCCTGCGGTGCCCTCGAGGCGCATCAGGAGCGCGACGAGTGGCACTACGGACAGCAGGACGACGTCGAGGAAGAAGAAGTAGCGGTTCCGCATGCGGACCCTGGGAATCAGGAGGAGGGGCGCTGACAGTGTGATCACTGCCTGATACCCGCCACAGACGCGGGTGTGTCACTCGAAATCTCGTCCGTCTACAAGTTACATGTCGGCACGCACTTGCGCCTGTCGATCTGCGACTCTCCCTCACCGGTGGTCGCACCGCGCGTCGGTCATGCCCTACGTTGTGCGGACCAAGGGCAAACGTCTATCTTGCGACCATATGCGCGCTGAAGAAATCCGGAGCAGATTCCTCGCCTATTTCGCACGCCAGCAGCACGTGGTGCGCTCCTCGTCGTCCCTGGTCCCCGGGGACGACCCCACGTTGCTGTTCACCAACGCGGGAATGGTCCAGTTCAAGAAGGTCTTCTTGGGCCAGGAGCCGGCGCCTGAGGGCAATCGCCGCGCGACGACCTCCCAGAAGTGCGTCCGCGCCGGCGGCAAGCACAATGACCTTGAACAGGTGGGGCACACTGCACGGCACCACACCTTTTTCGAGATGCTCGGCAACTTCTCGTTCGGCGACTACTTCAAGCGCGACGCGATCCGCTTTGCCTGGGAGTTCGTCACTGAGGAGCTGAAGATCCCGGTCGAGCATATCCGCGTCACCGTCTACAAGGACGACGACGAGGCGCGCGCGCTCTGGCGCGAAGTCACTGGGATAGCCGCGAGCCGCATCTACGGGCTCGGCGAAAAGGACAACTTCTGGCAGATGGCCGATACCGGTCCCTGCGGCCCCTGCTCGGAGATCTACGTCGACCTCGCGCACATCGCGAAGGACTTCGAATTTCCAGTTGGCGCGACCGGCGAGTGGACAGACCGTGCGCGCACCGAGTTCACCGAGGACGCGTTCGTCGAGGGCGCCGAGGCAGGGCGCTTCCTCGAGATCTGGAACCTCGTGTTCATGCAGTTCGACCGACAGGCGGACGGCGTGCTCCAGCCGCTCCCCAAGCCCTCGGTCGACACGGGTGCGGGACTCGAGCGGATCGCGGCGGTGATGCAGGGCGTAGCGAACAACTACCACACTGATCTGTTCAGGCCGCTGCTGGACGTGGTGTCGCGTATCGTCGGCAAGCCGTACGTCTACGCCAACGGCGACTCGGCGGGCTACCGTGTACTCGCCGATCATGCGCGTGCGGTGAGCTTCCTGCTCGCCGACGGAGTGTTCCCAAGCAATGAGGGGCGCGGCTATGTGCTCCGGCGGATCCTGCGTCGCGCGGTGCGCCATGCGTGGCTCATGGGCCGCCGCGAGCCGACGCTCGTGCATGTCGTCGAGAAGGTGCTTGACCTGATGAGCGATCAGTTCCCCGAACTCGCGGCGCGGCGCCAGCACATCATCGCGACGACGCGCGCCGAGGAGGAGCGATTTCTCGCGACGATCGAGGGAGGTCTCGCGCGGTTCGAGGAGCTCGCGCCCGCCGGTTCGACGCAGGGCTCAACGGCGTTGCGCGGCATGATCAGCGGAGAGGATGCGTTCAAGCTCTACGACACGTTCGGCTTCCCGCTCGACCTCACCGAGTTGATGGCGATCGAGCGCGGCTACCGCGTGGACATCTCGGGCTTCGACCTCGGGCTCGATGCTCAGCGCAAGATGTCGCAGGAGGATCGCAAGTCTCGCAAGCTGGCCGTTGCAGCTGACGAACTGCGCGACCTCGCGAAGTGGAGTACGGCCGAGGGTGGCTCGGCCGAGGGTGCATTCGTGGGCTACGACCAAGTCGAGATCGAGTCGCTCGTCACGGCGGTGCGCGCGCTTGAGGACGGGCAGGTCGCGGTGATGCTGCGCGAGTCGCCGTTCTATGCTGAGTCGGGGGGACAGGTGTCCGACGTGGGCGAGATCGTCGGGAGCGGCTGGCGCGTGGACGTGGTCGAGGTGCGCAAGGTGGACGGGCGGGTGGCCGCGATCGGCCGCGCGACTGGTAGACCTAAGTTCGAGATGGTGCGCGCCCGCGTGCCCGGTGACCGCCGTCGCGACACCGAACGCAATCATAGCGCGACGCACCTGCTGCACGCCGCACTCCGCGAGGTGCTCGGCGAGCATGTCCATCAGGCGGGTTCGCTCGTCGCGCCCGATCGGCTGCGGTTCGACTTCTCGCATCACGGGCCGATCAAGCCCGAGCAGTTGGAGCGGATCGAGCAGATCGTGAACGAGGGGATCTGGGCGAACGTCGACGTGCGGACGACCGAGAAGCCGTATCAGGACGCGATCAAGCAGGGCGCGATGGCGCTCTTCGGGGAGAAGTACGGTGCGGTGGTGCGCGTGGTGGAGATCGCGGGGCTCTCGACCGAGCTCTGCGGGGGAACGCATGTGCGGAACACCGGGCAGATCGCGCTCATGCGGATCGTGTCGGAGAGCGGTGTTGCGGCGGGCGTGCGCCGGATCGAGGCGGTCACGGGGCGGGGGGCGTACGAGTTCCTGCGCACCCGCGAGCGCGCGCTCGGCGAGGTGGCCGAGAAGCTCAAGGTGAATGCGACCTCTCCCGACCTGATCGGCAAGCGGCTCGACGCGTTGCTCGGTGAGAAGCGTGCGCTTGAGAAGAAGCTCGACGAGGCGATGCGTGGCGGAGGAAGCCAGGGCGGTGACCTGCTCGCGGGCGTCGAGTCGGTGAACGGCGCGCAGCTGCTCGCGAAGGTGGTGAAGGCCGAGTCGATGAAGGACCTGCAAGCGCTTGGCGACGTGGTGCGCGAGCAGCTCGGCAGTGGCGTGGGTGTGCTGGTCGCCGATTTCGGCGACGACAAGGGCGGACTGGTGGTGGTGGTCAGCGACGACCTGCGCGCCAAGGGTGTGACGGCTGGTGGGATCGTGAAGACGCTCTCGACCAAGACCGGCATCCGGGGTGGGGGCAAGGATCACATGGCGCAGGCGGGTGTGACGGCCGCCCAAGTGTCGACGATGCCGCCGGTGGCGGCCGAGATCGTGCGCGCGGCCCTTGCGGGCGCCGCGTGAGCGTGCGCGCGACGCACTCCGAGTGGGTCGCGGGCGCCGCGCCCGCCGCGCCGCCGGCGCTGGTGCGCCGCGTGACTGAGGTCTTTTTGGTGCATCCTGCGTGGGAGGCACTGCCGGTTGCCGACGCACTGACTCTCGCGGGGGAGGAGCTGTTGCGCGCGGTGCTGGGCGAGACGGCGGCGGACGCCCGCGCGTGCGCGCTGGACCTGCTCGCGGCGGACGCGTGCATGACGTGGGCGTTCGAAGTGGCGGCGACGGCCCCCGACCTGTTGCCTGGGCGTGCGCAGGATGCGATGCGGCGAATATGCTCGGCCGAAGCTGTCAGCTGATACGGTCCCCGTTCGCTTTCGGGTGCTCTATCTTTCTTGCGTACACTCCTCGGGATGACGATGGCGACTCCTTGATGGAGTGGTTTGACATGACGCCCGGGCAGCGAGCCGCCGCCCTTGCGGCGACACCCTCCCTGACCTCGGAACTCCGAGACGGTGCATAACCTCGTCTCGTTGAGCGGCGTCCTGCGTTCGCTCCAGGAGGCCGGCATTC
>JANOTB010000281.1:0-5758 GCA_031416115.1 Gemmatimonadota bacterium | reverse complement strand
TCACGCCGCTCGGCATGACGCAGAGCGTGGTGCGTGGTGACCGCCACGGCACGGTGCGCGGCGCGACGGTGGGATACTCGCGTGGCCCCGACGGCTCGTGGCGCGACCTCGGCGACCTCGCCGGCTCAATGGGCGCCGGCGGCATCTACACCACACTCGGTGACCTGCAGAAGTGGGCGGAGAACTATGCCAGGCCGCGCGTCGGTACCGCGGCGAGCATCGCGCAGATGATGACACCGTTCACGCTGACCAACGGCAAGTCCACGGGCTACGGATTTGGCTCTTCATCGACAAGCAGGGACCGCTCAAGCGCATCCATCACGGGGGCGCGGACATCTCGCACCGCTCGATGATCGCGTACTACCCGGAGATCGACGCGGGGGTGACGGTACAGAGCAACGACGGCGGGTTCGACTCCAACCTCGCATTCAGGATCGCGAAGGCCTTCTTCCCTGAACTCACTCCGGCGCGTCCGCCTACCGCCGCCGCCTTTGACCCCGCGACATTCGACGTCAAGAAGTTCGATGCCTACGTGGGCCGCTACGCGCTCGACGCGGCGCCGGCGTTCGTCCTCACAGTCACGCGCTCCGGCGACAGTCTCTTGACGCAGGCGACGGGCCAACCGCCGTTCCAGATATTCCCCACATCAGACTCGACCTTCGCGATCCGCGTGGTAGAGGCGTCGATCTCGTTCCATCGCGACGCGCAGGGAACGGTCACCGGACTGACGCTGCACCAGGGCGGCGATCAGAAGGCGACACGGCTCGCGGGCGGGGCGGCGACGCCGTGGGTCCCGACCGCGACCGAACTCGCCGCGTATGCGGGTCGGTACTTCAGCGAAGAGTTCGAGACTTTCTATGAGATCGCGGTCAGGGACGGCAAGCTCGTGTTCATGAATCGCCGATCGGACGGGGTGCCGGTCGCACCGGGCGCGCGCGACCGATTCGACGGTACCGGCGGGGCGGCGGGCACGCAGGCGGTGTTCGAGCGCGACAAGAACGGACAGGTGATCGCGTTCTACTTGGGGAACGGCCGCACGAGGGATGTGCGGTTCGCGAGGGTTCGCTAACGAACCTGAGCGGTCAACCGCTTCAACCGCGCCTTGGCGTCGTCGACCTGCTGTCGCAGCGCCGGCGGCGGCTGGTCCATCATCTCGACGAAGCGCTGCAGATGAAGGACGGCGCCGGCGCGGTCGCCGGCGGCCTCGCGAGCCAAGCCGCGATCGTAGCTGTTGTACGACTCTCCGGTCGTCCACACCAAGTTCGACCGGAGTCCGGTGACCCCGGCATCGGTCCACTGCAGGTACCGTTCGGCGCGACCCGCGTCGTTGCTGCGCACGAGCCCGCGACCGATCGCCACGCGCGTCAGTGGGAGCGCTGACGAAAAGGTGGTGGAACGAACCATCGCGTCGTCGTCAGAGGTGAGCAGACTATCGATCGCTCCCGTACGCCGCTCACGCCAAAGGGCCCGCAGTCCGCGAGCGGCGCTGGTGCGGAACGCCGTCGTGTCTGCGATCGCTGCGACGGCGCGGACGAATCGGAGCGAGTCTCCAGCGGCGATGGCGATGATCCCGTCAGCCCACGAGAGCTCCATCGCATCGGTCCCCGAGAGCCCGGTCAGGTTCCTGCGCGCGCGTGCGAGCGCGGCCTCGGCATCGACCACTGGAAGCGTGCCGAACCAGGCGGCACTCGCGGCGCTCCGCACTGCGGTCAGGCGGACTTCCGGCGGGATCTCACCAGCGGCGGTCTCGAGCGCAGCGAGCCGTTCCACTCCGCGCGCCACGTTGCCGCGCGAGACGTCCAATGTTCCCTCGGCGAGCAGAAACGGGGCATCTCTGCCCGCCAGCAGACCGGCGCGGCGCGCCACTGCGATGCTCGACTCCTGGTCCGACCGGGTCCCGAAGCCCCATATACTCGATGGGAACCATACCCACAGCGAGTTCACAACATTGATGGACTCAAAGTAAAGTCGCGCGTTGGCCAGCATCGAGTCGGGCGAGATCGAACGCCCGTTCTCGCGCGCATCGAGCGCGAGGAGGACTCTCGCCCCCCAGGCAGCCAGCTCTCCAGGAGTCCGCGCCACCAAGTCATTCGCGGCACTTCTGCTCTCGGCGTCGTTCCCGAGAGTCACATACACCATCATCCGGTGCAGTGCGTTGTCGGCGTGGTTAGGCGCGAGCACCTCAAGCCGATTCAAGTACGGGAGCGCGTCCGTGATCGGAATGCCGACGAGAGGCCCGCCATGGATGATGTTGTCGCCCACCTGATACTGCGCGGTGTGATAGTCGGGATAGCGTGCCGCGAGGACGCGCCCCGAGTCGATTCGCTGACGGGCAGTGATCCCCGTCGTCAGCCGAAGCTCGAGGAGTTCGCGATCACGGGCCGGAAGTCGGCCGATCACCCCGAGTAAGTGTCGCCGAACCGCTGTGTCGGCGGGGAGCACCGCGAGCGCGCGAGTGTAGTCGAGACGCAGCCAGGCCTGCGCGAAGAGCGAATCGGCGACGACCGCGCGCTGGTACGCCTCGATCGCCTCCGCGGTCGCAGCGCGCTGGAACTCTCGCTCGCCAGCGAGAAACGCCCGGAGCGCCTCGCCATTCGCCGTAGTGACCTCGGACAGGAGCGGAGACGGCGCCTTGCCGCGACGCCAGATCGCCCGCAGGAGCGACGCGGAGAGAGAGTCTGTGAGCGCACGCAGACTGTCGGGCGCGCCGAGCACGCTGAACCGCGCGAGCGCCTCGCCGCCACTCACCGGGTAGAGCCCGACCTCGGCGCGCACCATCGCGCCCTCGCGCACCAACGAGCCGTGGAGCACGCTGCGCGCGCCCAGTTCAGCGCCCAGCTTGCGCGCGGCGTCGAGCGGGACGGGTTGCGGCAACAGTTGGGCGCGTTGCAGCACGCTCATCGCGTCAACAGCGCGGAGCGATCCCACACCGTCGAGGTTCGCGCTCATGGTGACGACGAGGTCGCGGCCGAGTCGGCCGCTCGCGGTGTCGCCGGTGCTACCGAACGGCATCACCGCGATCACGTCGGCACCTTCGACCACGGGGGCGGAGTCTGCGCGGGAACGCCACCAGAGTCCGGCGGCGACCACGAACACGAGTCCCGCGGCGAGCGTCAAGTAGCGCCGCGGCGCGCGCGCGCGAATCCGCACGAGCGCGTCGGTCGTCGTGCCGGCAGGCAAGACGTGGCCAGTCACTTGCAGCGAGGGCGACGCTGGCGATGCGACCATCACGCCACTCCCACCGGGCGTCGTGACCGCCTCGAGGCTCGCGGCCACTTCGTGCGCGCTCTGTGGACGTTCCGCAGGATTCTTCGCCATCAGTCGTGTGATCAGCGCCGCGACTGCCGGCGGTACGTCGGTGCGACGTTCTTCGATCCGCGGGACTGGCGCCGTGAGATGCGCGGCGACGACCGCCTGCGCGTTCCCACTGAACGGAGGAGCGCCAGCGAGCATCTCGTAGAGCACCGCGCCCGACGCATAGAGGTCGGCGCGATGATTGGTCGTCGCGTCGGCCATCGCCTGCTCGGGGGCCATGTAGGCTGGCGTGCCGAGCGCGAGTCCAATGGAGGTGAGCCCGCCCTCGGAGACCCCCGCATCGGAGAGCGCCTTCGCCACGCCAAAGTCCGCCACCACCGCGTGCCGCCCCTCGAGCAGGATGTTCTCGGGCTTCACGTCGCGATGCACGATCCCATGGTCATGGGCGAACGCGAGCGCGTCCAGGAGCTCGCGCGCGATGCGCAGCGCATCGGCGAGCGGGAGCGCCCCCTCGCGCACGAGGCGCGCCCGGAGCGACTCTCCGGCGACGTAGGGCATCACGTACCAGAGCAGCGTGTCGTCGCCGCCGGCGGTGAGCACTGGGACGATGTGCGGGTGTTGGAGCTGCGCGATGAGCTTGATCTCACGCCGGAAGCGCTCGGCGCTCGCTGCGACGGTGCCCTCGAGGTCGAGGACCTTCACTACCACGCGCCGATCGAGGGCGCGGTCGGTGGCGAGGAAGACGCGGGACATCCCGCCGCCGCCGAGCTCGCGCTCGATCGTGAAGGCGTCGCCGAGTGAGCGCTGGAGGCGCGGGGTGAGGTCGTCTTGCATCGCGGTGAAGGTACGGCGTGGAGCAAGTGGCGGCTAGCAAGTGGCGGCTAGCAAGTGGCGGCTAGTCTGCTGCGGGGCGACGCGTCGACGCGGTGCTCTTCCTCATTCTTGACTTCCCCACTGGTTGGTGCACGTTCGCGGGAGCCAGACCCGGGGCGATTTCCCGGTACCCCAGTCCCCGAGGTTCGCGTGCCCTCGATCCAGCTGAACGGCAAGACCGTGACCGTCGACGCCGCCCCCGACACGCCGCTCCTCTGGGTGCTGCGAGACCATCTCCAGATGACCGGCACGAAGTTCGGCTGCGGCGCGGCGCTCTGCGGCGCGTGCACCGTGCACGTGGACGGCGTCGCGACCCGCTCCTGCGTGACGCCGCTCGTGGCAGTGGCGGGGAAGAAGGTGACGTCGATCGAGGGACTGTCGGGCCCCGTCGGCAGTGCCGTGCAGGCCGCGTGGGACAAGCATCAGGTCCCTCAGTGCGGCCGTGGACCCTCGCACGGTGAAGGTGCTGCACGCGCCGGCCGATCCCGCCTATGTGAATACGCTCATCGGAGCGCAGATCACCGGCGGCAGCACCAGTGTCCGTGAGGGATGGGAGCCGCTTCGAAAGGCCGGTGCTTCGGCGCGGGAGATGTTGATCGCTGCGGCCGCGGCACAATGGGGCGTGAGCGCGAGCGACTGCAAGGCAGCCAACGGCGTGGTGACGCACGGTCCGCACCGTGCTGGCTATGGCGCTCTCGCGGATGCGGCGGCCAAACTCACTCCGCCAGCGACGGTCACGCTCAAGGACCCGGCCAACTTCACGGTGATCGGGAAGCCCCTGCGGCGCTTGGATGGCGCCGACAAGGCTCGCGGCCGAGCGACATACGGCCTCGACGTGAAACTGCCGGGGATGCTCTACGCGGCGTTGGTCCCCTGCCCTGTGATCGGCGGCAAGGTGGCATCGTTCGACGGCAGTGCCGTCTCCGCGCGCCGCGGCGTGAAGGCCGTGGTGAACATCGGCGAAGGTGTGGCGGTGGTGGCGGACCACTACTGGACCGCGCGCAGTGCTGCCGACGCGCTCACGATCCGGTGGGACGAGGGCGCCTCCGCGACGCTCGACACCGCCGCGATCTTCGCCACGCTCGACGCGGCGCGTGACCGGCCGGGGGTCGTGGCCAAGACGGCGGGCAACGCGTCGGCCGCGCTCGGGGCGGGCGCGGTGAGCGCCGAGTACCGTTGCCAGATGCTCTCGCACGCCACACTCGAGCCGCAGAACTGCACCGCGCGAGTGACGCCGACCGGGGTGGAGGTTTGGGCCAGCGTGCAGTTCCCGCAGGGGGCGCAGGGCACTGCGGCGGCGGTGGCTGGTGTGAAGCCAGAGCAGGTGCAGGTGCACTCGCAGTTCATCGGTGGCGGCTTTGGCCGACGACTGGAGAACGACTTCGTGGCGCAGGCCGTGGCAATTGCAAAGGCGGTGCCGGGGACTCCGGTGCAACTGATCTGGTCGCGCCCGCAGGACGTTCAGCAGGATTTCTACCGGCCGCCCAGCCTCCACATGATGCGCGGCGTGGTGGCCAATGGTCGCCTCGAGGCGCTGAGCGCCAAGTTGATCTCGCCCTCGGTCACCGCGCGAGCCTTCCCGACCTTTGTTCAGAACGGGAGCGACCCATTCCAGGTGGAGGGGTTGGCG
>JANOTB010000280.1:0-27340 GCA_031416115.1 Gemmatimonadota bacterium | reverse complement strand
TGGCGGTGCGCCTCGAAGTACCGATGATATGCTGCGACCCGGTCCGCGCTCTGCAGCACGGCGAGGAAGTCAGGCAGCAGGTTGATCAGCATTCAGTGGGGGCGGGACGGCGTGCGATCAACGGCGAGGATATCACGGGCCGAACGTTATGCGCGATCGTGTTTCCAGACAAGAGGACGTGCAAGCAAACAAATGAAGAAATGAGAGAGCATTTGTGAGCAGCGAGGGAGCGGTGTGCGCTGCGTCGGGCGCGCGCGAGACCGCCGTGCGCTCCCCACTCCCCTCTCACATCGCCCCGCCGTAGTCCCTCAGCGCGTCCCGAACAATCGATCGCCGGCGTCGCCGAGGCCGGGGAGGATGTAGCCGTTCGCGTTGAGCTCGCGGTCGATCGCGGCGGCGAAGATAGGGACGTCCGGGTGCGCCGCGTGAAGGCGCTTCACGCCTTCCGGTGCCGCGACGAGGCAAAGGAACTTGATCCGCGTCGCGCCCGCACGCTTGAGCGAGGCGACGGCGCTCGCGGCACTGCCACCGGTGGCGAGCATCGGGTCGAGGAGGAAGAAGTCGCGTTCGGCGGCATCGCCCGGCACCTTGAAGTAGTAGTCCACCGGCTCGAGCGTGTCGTGGTCGCGGTAGAGGCCGATGTGGCCGACGCGCGCGGAGGGGACGAGCTTCAGGATCCCTTCCACCATGCCAAGCCCCGCGCGCAGGATGGGGACCAGCGTGAGCTTCTTCCCGGCGACGCGCTGCCCGGTGGTGGTCTCGAGCGGGGTCACGACCGCGGCGTCCTCGAGCGCGAGGTCGGCCGTCGCCTCGTACGCCATGAGCATCGCGATCTCGTCGACGAGTTCCTTGAAGATCTTCTTCGGCGTCGCCTGGTCGCGCAGGATGGAGAGCTTGTGCTGCACGAGCGGATGCGAGACGACGGTGAGACCTGGGAGCACAGGGGTGGTCAGCATACGCGCAAAGCTACTATCTTCGGCATCATGAAAGAATATCAGGCGGTGATCGTCCGGCTCGCGCGACATCAACGTGAGGACGAGGACGCGCTGACGGACCTGCTCAACGAGCGCAGCCGCGGCGGATGGACCCCGACGATGATGACGCAGGACGGCGCTCGGCTCACGGTGGTCTTTGCGCGCGAGGGCGAGCCGGAGCGCTGAGCGCCCCGGCCGCGATCCCATGCGACTCCAGTTCGTCGGTGCGGCCCGTGAGGTGACCGGCTCAGCGCACCTTGTGCACGTCAACGACCGCACGATCCTCCTCGACTGCGGGCTCTTCCAGGGACGGCGCGCCGAGACGCAGGAGCGGAACCGTCGCCTGCCGTACGCGGTGGACCGTCTCGACGCGGTGGTGCTCTCGCATGCGCACATCGACCACGCGGGGCGCCTCCCGTTCCTCGTGAAGGAAGGGTTTCGCGGTGAGATCCACGCGACGCCGGCAACGCGCGACCTCTGCGAAGTGATGCTCGCCGACAGTGCGCATATCCAGGAGAAGGACGCGGACTTCCTGAAGCGGCACCGCAAGCCGGCGGTGGAGCCGCTCTATGCCCTGCGCGACGTGTCGACGACACTCAACCAGATGCAGCCGCACCGATACCGTGAGCGGTTCGAGGTGGTACCCGGCGTGTGGGCGACCTTCACCGATGCCGGGCACATCCTCGGCTCGGCCTCGGTGATGCTGGAGTGGGACGAGGGGAGTGAGCGTCAGCGCTTAGGCTTCAGCGGCGACATCGGGCGGTCGGGGTTGGCGATCATCCGTGATCCGGAGCCCGTCACGGATGTGAACTGGCTCATCATGGAGTCGACGTATGGCGACCGCGACCACACGAGCGTCGCGGATGCGCGTGACGACCTCGCGCGGATCGTGACAGAGACGGTCGCGCGCGGTGGGCGCGTGTTGATCCCCGCGTTCGCCGTCGGCCGGACGCAGGAGTTGCTCTACGACCTGCACCAACTCACCAACGAGGGACGGATCCCCCGGGTGCCGGTGGTGATCGACAGCCCGCTCGCCACGGAAGCGACGAACGTCTTTCGCGAGAACACCGTCGACTTCGACCAGTCGGAGCCGATGATCCGCGCCAACGCGCGCGACCTCGAGGCGCTCTTCGCGTTCGATCAGCTGCGGTTCACCCCAGCGGTCGAGGACTCGAAGGCGACGATGCGTCAGCATGGCCCGATGATCGTGATCGCGGCCTCGGGGATGGCCGAGTCGGGGCGCATCCTGCACCATCTCGCGTACAGCGCCGGCGATCCGCGCTCCACGATCCTGATCGTCGGCTTCCAGGCGGAGCACACGCTCGGCCGACGGATCGTGGAGCGTCGCGAGCGGATCAAGGTGTTCGGCGAGGAGATCCCACTGCGTGCTCAGGTCGAGGTGCTCACCGGCTACAGCGCCCATGCGGACCGGACCGAGCTGCAGGCGTGGCTCGCGGCGGTGCGCGCGAGTTCGCCGCGATTCTCCGATCTCTTTCTCGTGCATGGCGAGCGCGCGGCGCAGGATGCGTTGGTCGCCACGCTCGCCGCGCGCGGGATCCACGCGGAGACGCCGGAGCCGGGCACCAGTGTCTCGCGCTGACGCCGCGTCAAGGATCGTCCGTGCCGCGATCACGCTCGGGGCAGCTAAGGGCGTCGGCGCGATGAGCCTGCAAAGGATCGCTGCCGTGGCCGGCGTGAGTAAGGCGCTCCTGCTCTATCACTTCAAAGGAAAGACCGCGTTGCTCGACGCGGTCGTTGGCGCGCTCGGCCAAGCGAGCGAGTCGAGGCTCCGCACGGCGGCCGCCGCGGCCGCCGCGATGCGTGGTTGGCGGGCGCTCGTGCGCGACGAGACGGTCCATGGCGAACTCGCACTCCTCTCCGCGCTGGCACTTGAGGCCGAGGTCGATGCGGACGCCCTGCGGCGCGTACGCTTGGAGCGCGAGGAAGCGGCGGCGTCACTCGCGACGGCCATGCTAACGGAACTGCAACTGACGCCGCGCGTGCCGGCGGTGTTCCTTGGCCGACTCCTGCTCCGACAACTCGACGGACTCGCTGCCGCGGCCACACGCGACGGCGTCACGACCGCCGCGCTCGAGGCGGAGCTCGACGTGCTCGCGCTCGCGCTGCTCGCACTCGGCCGCTGACCGTACCGCCGCGCGCGACGGCCCGGTAACTTCATCCGATGATCGCGCACTCTGGCTGGTCCCGTCGTCGTCGCGCGGTCGTCGCCCTCCTGGGGATGATCGGCTTGCTCTGGATAGGATCGGCGGTGACGGTCTTCTGGATCGCTTCGCACGATCGGGCCGCGCCGGCCGACGCGATCGTGGTGCTCGGTGCGGCGCAATACCGCGGGCGACCATCACCGGTGCTGCGCGCACGGCTCGATCACGCCGTGGCACTGTTCGCGCAGGGCTTTGCGCCGCGCCTGGTGCTCACCGGCGGGATCGCCGAGGGTGATACCGCGAGTGAGGCGGCGGTGGCGCGGACGTACGTGATGCGCGCGGGCGTCCCCGACTCAGCGATCCTGCTCGAGAACGAGGGGCGCACCACGCAACAGTCGTTGCAAGCAGTGGCGCGCCTGCTCGAGGCGCGTGGTCTCGCGCGCGTGATCCTCGTCTCGGATCCGTTCCACCTGTTCCGTGCATCGGTGGTCGCGCGCCGCAACGGCCTCGCGATCCGCACATCACCGACGCGCTCGGACGATGCGTGGGGACGACTCGTGCGGCAACCCGGGTACTTTCTCGCGGAGTCCGTGAAGGCGCCGGCCGCGTTCGTGTTCGAGTGGTGATCACGGCGCCGCGTTGACGCGGTGCAATCAGACAGAATGAGGAGGGAGATGCGGATCCCGGTCGAGACGTACGCGTTGCCCAACGGCCTGCGTGTGGTGTTGTCGCAGGACCATGCGACGCCGGTCGTGGCAGTGAACCTGTGGTACCACGTGGGCTCGGCGAACGAACGCGCCGGACGCACGGGATTCGCGCACCTGTTCGAGCACATGCTCTTTCAGGGGAGCGCGCAGGTCGGCGCAAACGAGCACTTCGAACTCGTGCAACGCGCCGGTGGCACGCTCAACGGTTCGACCTGGCTCGATCGGACCAACTACTACGAGACGATGCCGTCGCATCAGCTGGAGCTCGCGCTCTGGCTCGAAGCGGACCGCATGGCGCGGCTCCTTCCGGCGATGACACAGGAGAAGCTCGACACGCAGCGCGACGTGGTGAAGAACGAGCGTCGCTGGTCGGTCGACAATCAGCCGTACGGCACCTGGTGGGAGCGGTTGCCGGCGCTCTGCTTCCCGAGCGAGCATCCGTTCCACCACTCGTTGATCGGGTCGATGGAGGACCTGAGCGCGGCGAGCCTCGACGATGTGGCCGACTTCTTCCGCACCTACTACACGCCCGACAACGCGGTACTCACGGTCGCTGGCGACTTCGACTCGAAGGCGGCACGCACGATGATCGAGCGTCACTTCGGTGCGATCCCGCGCGGGAGTGGGCGCCCGCCGCTGCGCGACATGTCGGTGTCGCCGACGTTCGGTGCGTGGCGACGCGAGGTGGTCCCCGATGCGGTGGTCGCGCCGCGGCTCTTCCTCGCGTTCCGAGTGCCGCCGGCCGGGGAGGGTGAGTGGTACGCGGCCAGCATGCTTGGCGCAGTGCTCGGCTTGGGCGAAGGCAGTCGCCTGCCAAAGCGCCTCGTGCGCGAGCTGCAGATCGCGTCCGACGCCGGCGCCTACACATTCGACCTCTCCAAGGGCAGCGATCTGTTGATCTGTGACGTGACGGCTCGGCCGGGGGTGAGCGCCGAGCGACTCGAGGCCGAGGTGGTCGCCGAGGTGGACAGACTGATCGCCGAGGGCGTGACGGCCGAAGAACGCGAGCGGGCACTCGCGCTGTACGAGACGTCGTGGATCGCCGGATTGCAGTCGACGGGAGCGCGGGCCGACAAATTGTCGCAGTTCGCTACTTATAAGGGAGACCCCGCGCTCGTGAACGAGGAGCCGGCACGGCATGCCGCCGTGACCGTGGAGGTGATGGACAGGTTCGCCCGCGCGCAGCTCGGCGCCGAGAACCGCGCCTCGCTGCTCTATGTGCCGAAGGCCGCCGAGGATGCCGCATGAGCGAGACCGCATGAGCGAGACCGCAGCGCTGCCGCCGCGCCCCACAGCTGGCGTCCCTCGCGCGTACGAGTTCCCGGCCGTGCACCGCTTCACGCTGGGGAACGGCCTGCATGTGGTGGTCGCGCCGATGCCGCGACTCCCGCTCGTCACGGTGCTCGCACTCGTCGACGCCGGTGCGGCGAGCGAGTCCGAGGGTCTCGAAGGCGTGGCGTCGCTCGTGACGCGCACGCTCGCCGAAGGAGCCGCCGCGCTCGATGGCGCCGAGATCACGGCGCGGTTCGAACGGCTGGGCACGGCGTTCGACGCGTCGGCCGACTGGGACTCGAGTGTGGCGAGGCTCACGGTGACGCGGTCGCGATTCGATGCCGCGTTCGCGCTCTTCGCGACTGTCCTGCGCGGCGCGACCTTTCCACCGGCGGACGTCGCGCGCCGTCGTGACGAGCGGCTGGCTGATCTCGCGCAGCAGCTCGCCGAGCCGCGCGGTCTCGCCGACGAGCGTTTCGCTGGGTTCCTGTATGGGCGCACGAACCGGTACGCGCGCTCGGCGTCGGGGACACCGCGCAGCGTCGCCACGCTCGACGCGGCTGCGGTGCGCGCGTTCTACACCGACTACTACGGCCCGCACACGACCACGCTGATCATGGTGGGCGACATCACCGCCGACCAGGCGCGCGCGCTCGCGGCAACAGAGTTCGGGAGTTGGGAGGGGAACGCGCGGCCGGCCGCAGCGAGGCCAGTCGCGAGCGGCACCGACCCGAAGCGCATTGTGATCGTGGAGAAGGCCGACGCTCCGCAGTCGGAGCTGCGCGTGGGGCATGTCGGTGTCCCGCGCTCACACGCGGACTATTTGGCGATCGTCGTCATGAACGCGATCCTCGGCGGACTCTTCTCCTCGCGCATCAACCTCAACTTGCGCGAGAAGCATGCGTTCACGTATGGGGCGTCGTCGGGATTCGACTGGCGGCGGGGTGCGGGGCCATTCGTGGTGAGCACCGCCGTGAAGAGTGAGGTGACGGCGCGCGCCGTGGAGGAGATCCTGCGCGAGATCGACGGACTGCGCTCGGCGGCGCCAGAGGCGGCAGAGGTGGCACTCGCGACCGACTACCTCGCCGGAGTGTTCCCGATCCGCTACGAGAGCACGTCGGCGGTGGCGGGAGCACTCGCGGGCGCGACGATGTTCGGATTGCCCGATGACTGGTTCGCGCGGTACCGGGACCGGATCCGTGCGATCACGCCAGTCGAAGTGCATGCTGCAGCGCGCGCGCACCTCGATCCCGCGCGGCTGCTGGTGCTCGCGGTGGGCGATGCCAGTGTGATCGAAGCGCCGCTCACCGCGCTCGGATTCGGCGCGGTGGAGCGGCATGCGAGCGATGACGATCCAGCGGAGGTGCCGAGATGAGCGAACCGATCGGGCGCGTGGACGGCACGCGGATCTGGCAGAACCGATTCCTCGACGCGCAACTGGATCGCGTGCGGTATCCGGACGGGTCGATCGGCGAGCAGGTGCTGATCCATCATCCCGGGGCGGCGGCCGTCGTGCCGTTCCTCAACGATCCCACGGGCAATGATCCACAGGTGTTGATGATCCATCAGTACCGGTATGCGACCGGTGGAAAGCTCTGGGAGATCCCGGCCGGGCGGCTCGAGCCGGGCGAGGCGCCGCTCGCGTGTGCACATCGGGAGTTGCTTGAGGAGACTGGCTGCACCGCAACGGCGATCACGCCGCTGACTACCATGTGGACCACCCCGGGATTCACGAACGAGAAGATCCACATCTTCCTGGCGACGGGGCTCACGCGAGGGGAGTCGCGCCCCGAAGCCGATGAGTTCATAGAAGTGGTGGCGCTGCCGCTCGCGGAAGTGTTGCGGAAGGTGGAGTCGGGGGAGATCTCCGACGCGAAGACGATCATCGGGATCCTGTATGCGGCGGGGTTCAGGACCTGACGCCGGGTGGACGAGGCAACGTCCTTTATTGAGGACGAGAAACTCCGAAAACAGGGACACACACCCAGATTGTGATAAGATTAACACGTTGATTTATATAGACTTACAGCGGTCCGTTGGTTGGCACGTCCCCTGCTTCAACATCAATCGGGAAATGGCCACCGAACTCCACGTAGACGGAGGGGATCATGGGGACCGCCGCAATGAAGTCTGGCGCGAAGAAGCTGCAGTATAGGACGCTGAATGATCTCAAGACGCTTGATGATGGCGCCTTGGTGACTGAATACATTGCCGGTCAGTCGCGGGCATTCGATGCGATCGTCGACCGGTACCAGTCGCGTCTGCTGAACTTCATCTACCGCACCGTCGGCGACCGTGAGCGCGCGGAGGACCTCGTACAGGAGGTCTTCATCCGAGTGCACCGCCACCTCGCGCGCTTCGACCAGTCGAAGAAGTTCTCGACCTGGATCTACACGATCGCGTCGAATCTCGCGAAGAATGAGCTGCGCAACCGCTCCCGCAATCCGATCGTGCTCTTCCAGACGATGACGGCGGGGTGGGACGACGAGGAGCGGCCGCTCGAGTTCGAGGACACGGCATCGCGCCCCGACGACCTCTTCCGCAAGCGCCATGTGCGATCGCTGGTCGAGCAGACGGTGGCCAAGTTGCCGCTGCACCACCGCGAGGTGTTCGTGCTGCGCGAGCTTGAGGGGCGCTCCTATGAGGAGATCGCCGAGATCACGCACTGCAACCTCGGGACGGTGAAGTCGCGCCTGAATCGGGCGCGGAGTTCGTTCGCTGAGATCATCGAGCCGGCCCTGCAGTAGCAGTCTCGTGAAGGGGGGTGGGACCTCCGAAGGGCTGCAGGCCGGAACGCGGAACGTCCTCCCGGGGTACTGGGAGGGCGTTTCGACGTTTGTGACGTTCCCTGATCGGTCGCGGGATTCCCCCACCCCAATCCGATGCGCTGCTCCGAGTTCCGTTCCCAGCATCTCGCCTGGCTCGACGCCGATCACGGGCCGTCGTTCGCGGCGACGATGCGCGCTCACGCCGACAGCTGTCGCGCGTGCGGTGCGTACGACGGCCTGGTGCGCGCCGGGCTGCTGCTCGCGCGCCATCTCGCGCCGGTCCGTCCGTCGCCGGGATTCCGACGCACCCTCGCGGCGCGGCTTGCCGCACGGGTCGCCGCAGAGACGGGGGGAGCGGGCGCGGCTATATTGCGCGTCTATGGCTCCCGTGACGATGAAGGCGTTCAAGTCCGCGCTCGACAGCGCGCGCCTGGACCCCGTCTACCTGTTCCACGGCACGGATGACTTCCTGAAGGAGGAGAAGGTGCGCGCGCTGATCGCGCGCGCGACCGACTCCGCCACGCGGGACTTCAATCTGGAGTTGCTTCGCGGCGCCGAGTGCGACGGGGCCCGTCTCTCGGGCGCACTCGAGGCGCTGCCGATGCTCGCCGAGCGCCGCGTGGTGATCCTGCGCGATCCCGACGCGCTCAAGAAGCCGGTGCGTGAGCGCCTCGCGCGCTATCTCGCCTCGCCAGCGACCGACACCTGCCTCGTGCTCGTGCTTCCCTCGGGGGCGAAGGCGGACGCCGACCTGATCAAAGCAACGAGCGCCGTCGAGTTCCGGGCGCTCACCGACGCGGAGTTGTTGCAGTGGATCGCGCATCAGGCGCAGACGTCCTGCGCCACGACGATCGCAGCCGACGCGGCGACGCTCCTCGCGAGTTACGGCGGCAATGATCTTGCGTTGTTGAGCGGGGAGTTGCAGAAGCTCTCGGCGTTCAGCAACGGCGGGTTGATCACGGTGGCGGCTGTCGAAGCCGTGACCGGAGTACGCCCCGGCCACACGTTGGCCGACCTGCTCGATCTGGCGGCGGCACGCGAGACGACGAAAGCGATCGCGCTGGTCGACGAGGTGATCGGGCAACCCAAGATGTCGGGCGTGGTCGTGGTCCTCGCGCTCACGGCACAGACGCTGGCGATCGGGTGGGGCTTGGCGGCTCGTGCGCGAGGCTTGAGCGCCTCGCGGCTCGAGGGCGAGTTCTTCTCGCTCCTGAAGGAAGGCGGCAGCGCGTACACGGGCCGCTCGTGGGGCGACGCGGTGAAGTGTTGGGCACGCGCCGTGCCCAAGTGGACCGCCGCCGACGTGGATCATGCGCTGCCGCATCTACTTGCTGCAGATCGCGCGCTCAAGGACACCAAGGTCTCGAGCGAGGAACAGATCGTGACGTCGCTGCTGTTGGCGATCACACCGGTCGCCTCGCGACGGAGGGCCGCGTGATGGCGGTGCGTATGAGATCGCTTCTGATGTCACTTATGAGATCACGGTGGCGCTCGGCATTCGGAACGCTCGTCGGGGTCGCGCTGCTCGCGGTCGCGTTGCTCGCTGCCGGTGCACGCACGGCGGTCGCCCAGGCGGTCACCCAGACGGTCGGCCAAGCGGTCGGCCAAGCGTCGCGCGCCGACTCGCTGCACGCGAGCTATCGTCGCGCGCAGCGACTGGTGAACGACGGGCAGGGCGCGGAGGGGCGCGCACTCATCGACTCGCTGCTCAATGCGGCCGAACCGCGCTCCCCCGACGAAGCGGACGCGTTGTTCTGGCGCGCGACGCTCGCCGAGTCGTGGGAGAGCGCACAGCGGGACTACCTGCGGATCATGCTGGAGCACGACCAGTCGTCGCGTGCGGGCGATGCGATGCTGCGGCTCGCGCAGGGCGAAGCGGCGCGCGGGGATCGCGACGAAGCGGTGCGTTACCTGGAGCGGCTAGCGCGCGAGGCACCGGAGAGCGATGCGCGCGCTGAAGGCGCGCTCTGGCATGGCCGCTTCCTGCTCGAGCGCGGTGATCGTGCCACTGGTTGCGGTGTGCTGCGGGCCGGGCGCGCGCTCGTGCGTACGGGGCACTTGGAGTTGGAGAATCAGTACGAGTATCTGATCCGCGGTTGCCCGGAGCCCGGTGCCGTCGAAGCGGCGTCGGTCGCGACACCTCCGGCCACACCTGCGGCCACTCCTCCGGCCACTCCTCCGGCCACACCTCCGGCCACTCCTCCGGCCACTCCTCCGGCCACTCCTCCGGCCACTCCTCCGGCCACACCTCCGGCGCGAGCGGTCGTGACTCCGCGTCCCGGCGCGCCGATGTGGTCAGTGCAGGTCGCGGCAGTGAGCACGGCCACCGAAGCCACCGCGATGGTCAAGCGGCTGCGCGACCGCGGGTACGACGCGCGCGTGGATGGCAGCGCGGCACCGTTCCGCGTGCGCTTTGGGCGCTTCCCGACGCGCGCGGCAGCGACGGCAGCGCTCGAGGGCTACAAGACGAAGGAGAAAGCGGCGGCCTTCCTGGTCGAGGTCCCCCGCGGGTGAGTGCCGGCGCGACGCCGCTCATGACGCAGTACCGGGAGATCAAGGCGCGGCATCCGAACGCGATCCTGTTCTTCCGGATGGGCGACTTCTACGAGATGTTCTACGAGGACGCCGAGACGGCGTCGCGCGCGCTCGACCTCACGCTCACCTCGCGCAACAACGGTGGCGCGGCCGAGGTGCCGCTCGCGGGGATCCCGGTGAAGGCGGCCTCTGAGTACCTGCGCCGGCTCGTGCAGCAGGGATTCCGCGTCGCGATCTGCGAACAGATCGAGGATCCGAAGTTCGCGAAGGGGATCGTGAAGCGTGCGGTGGTCGAGACGATCACGCCGGGCGCGGCGTTCAGCGACGACCTGCTCGACGTCACGCGCAACAACTTCCTCTGTGCGGTGCAGTCGGTGGGGAACGAGGTGGGGATCGCGGCGGCCGATCTGTCGACCGGTGAGTTGCGCCTCATCCGTTGCGCGACCGGTGATGCCGACGCGGTGCTGGCGCGCCTCGCGCCGCGCGAGGTGCTGATCGCCGCCGCGACAGGTGCCGGTGCTGCGGTCGCGGGCGAGTCGGTCGCCGAGCGCCTCGCGGCCACGACCGGCGCGCTCTTGACCCCGCGTGACGGGTGGGAGTTCGAGCCCGCGCTCGCCGAAGACGCGCTCGCGGCGCAGTTCGGGGTGCAGTCGCTCGAAGGGTTCGGCATCGGGACCGCGGATGCGATCGTGGTGGGCGCGGCCGGCGCGCTACTGCGCTACCTGCGCGAACTGCAGCCCGGTGGACTGCCGCATCTCGCGCGCCCGGTGGTGGAGCGTCCCGGCGGCACGATGCCGCTCGACGAGATGACGCGGCGCAACCTCGAACTCGTGGAGTCGCTGCGCACGAGCACCGACACGAGCACCAATACGAGCACCAATACGAGCACCAACACGAGCGGCACGTTCGCGAGCGGCACCCTGCTCGGCGTGCTCGACCGGACGCAGACCCCGATGGGCGCGCGGTTGATGCGCCACTGGATCTTGGCGCCGCTCACCGACGTGGCGGCGATCATGGCGCGACTCGACGCGGTGACGGCGTTGTTCACCGAGGCGCTCGCGCGCGCCGCGTTGCGTGAGGCGCTCGACGGCGTCCGCGACGTGGAGCGCCTTGCTGGCCGCACGGCAGCGGGACGCGCCACTCCGCGCGACCTGCGCGCGTTGGGCGACTCGCTCGCTCGGCTTCCCGCCGTGGCGGCGGCGATGCGGCGCACGACACTCTCCGGCGGGCTCGGCGCGATCGCGGCGACGTGGGATGACGCGGCGGAGTTGAGCGCCGAGATCCAGGCGACGCTCGTGGCGCGGCCACCGCTCGCGTTCGGCGACGGCGAGACGATCGCTCCCGGCGTGGACGCGCCGCTCGACGAGCTGCGCGCGATCGCGACCGGCGGAAAGGATGCGATCGCGGCGCTCCAAGCGGAGGAGCGTGCGCGGACCGGGATCCACTCGCTCAAGGTCGGCTACAACCGGGTGTTCGGGTACTACATCGAGATCACGAACGCGAACAAGGATCTCGTCCCGAGCGACTATCAGCGGCGGCAGACGCTCACCGGGGCGGAGCGTTACATCACGCCGGCACTGAAGGAGTTCGAGGAGAAGGTGCTGCACGCGACCGAGCGGATGGAGACACTCGAGCGCGAGTTGTTCGACGCGCTGCGCGCGCGCGTGGGCGCGCAGGTCGCACGGTTGCAGGGGGTGGCGCAGCGGTGTGCGCAGCTCGACGTGCTGGCGGCGCTCGCCGAGGTCGCGGCGCGCGAGGGCTATGTGCGGCCGGTGGTGGACGACGGGCCGACGCTCGAGATCGTGCGCGGGCGGCATCCGGTGGTGGAGCGGATGATGCCGCGCGACCAGTTCATCCCGAACGACGTGACGCTCGCGCCCGATGCGCGGATGATCATCCTGACCGGTCCGAACATGGCCGGGAAAAGTACCATATTGCGACAAATAGGTCTGCTGGTGCTGATGGCGCAGATGGGGAGCTATGTGCCGGCGGCGTCGGCGCGGGTGGGGATCGCCGACCGGGTGTTCACGCGTGTGGGTGCGAGCGACAATCTCGTGCGCGGGCAGTCGACGTTCATGGTGGAGATGTCGGAGACGAGTGCGATCCTGCACACGGCGACGGCGCGGAGCCTGGTGCTGCTGGACGAGATCGGACGCGGCACGGCGACGTGGGACGGGCTCTCGATCGCGTGGGCGGTGAGCGAGCACCTGCACGAACACGTCGGGTGCAAGACGATCTTCGCGACGCATTACCATGAGTTGACGCAACTCGCCGACGAGTTCGTATCAGTGCGCAACTATAACGTCGCCGTGCAGGAGGTCGGGGAGCGGATCCTCTTCCTGCACCGGCTGCGACCGGGGGGTGCCGATCGCTCGTACGGGATCGAGGTCGGTCGACTCGCGGGACTGCCGGCTCCGGTGATCGCGCGCGCGCGGGCGCTGCTCAGGGTGCTCGAGAGCGAACAGCTCGTGCCAGCGTTGGGGAGTATCGCAGCGGGTGCCGGGGCGGGTGCCGCGCCCGGTGCCGCGCCCAGCGCGGGTCGGGTGAAGGGGCGCCGCGTGGAGCCCGCGGTGGATCAGTTCGGCCTCTTCGCCGCGGCCGCACCCGATCCGCTGGTCGAACGCCTCAAGACGGTCGACACGGACGCGCTCACGCCATTGCAGGCGCTCGCACTTCTCGCCGGACTCGCGGCCGACGCCCGGGCGCGGCAGTAGATTCGCAGCAGATCGGCCGTCGTTCCACTGCGGTCCTGTGTACCCTCTCACGCACCGACCATGCCCGAGCACACACGTCATCGCCAGCCGTACGCGAACATCCTCGACACGATCGGATGGACGCCGTTGATCCGCCTCACACGCGTCACGCAGGGGATCCTCACGCCAGTCTATGGCAAGGCGGAGTTCTTCAACCCGGGCGGGAGCGTGAAGGACCGGATCGGGCTTCCGATGATCGAGGAGTTCGAGCGATCGGGGCTGCTCAAGCCCGGCGGCACGATCGTGGAGGGCACGAGCGGCAACACCGGTGTGGGGCTCGCGATCGCGGCGGGGCTCAAGGGCTACAAGTGCATCTTCACGATGCCGGACAAGATGTCGCAGGAGAAGGTGCGACTGCTCAAGGCGTTCGGCGCCGAGGTGATCATCACGCCAACGGCGGTGCCGCCGGATCATCCGGACAGCTACACGTCGATGGCCAAGCGGATCGCGTCCGAGACGCCGAATGCGGTGCTCGCGAACCAGTTCTACAACATGACGAACCCCCAGGCGCACTACGAGACGACCGGTCCCGAGCTCTGGGAGCAGACGAACGGCACGATCACGCACTTCGTCGCGGGCGCGGGAACGGGCGGTACGATCTCGGGGACCGGGCGTTACCTGAAGGAGAAGAACCCGAAGGTGCAGATCGTCGGCGCCGATCCAGTGGGCTCGATCCTCGCGGAAGTGTGGCGCTCCAACGGCGCGAACAAGCCGCAGGGGGCGCCGTACAAGGTGGAGGGGATCGGCCAGGACAAGATCCCGGGCGCGCTCGACCTCTCGGTGATCGACGAGTTCCAGACGGTGAGTGACCGCGACGCGTTCGCGCTCGCGCGCCGGCTCACGCGTGAGGAAGGGATCTTCGTCGGCGGGTCGGCTGGGCTGATCGCGCATGCGGCGCTGAGCGTCGCGCGGCGCATCAACGATCCCGATGCCTGCGTGGTGACGGTGCTCTGTGACACCGGCGAGCGGTACCTCTCGAAGCTCTTCAACGACGAGTGGATGCGCGAGAACCAGATGCTCGACGCCGAGAAGATGACACTCGGCCAGTTGCTCTCCGCCAAGGGCGGTGACATCCCCGCACTCGTGAGCACCGGTCCGGGTGCCTCGGTGCGTCAGGCGCTCGGGCTCATGAGCCTGCACAACGTGTCGCAGTTGCCGGTGATGGACGGCGCGAACTGCGTGGGTTCGGTGAGCGAGAGCGTGCTGAGCGTGCGCGGACTCGAGGACACGAAGGTGCTCGAGCGCACGGTGAGCGACGTGATGGACCCGCCATTCCCAGTGGTCGACGCGGCGATGCCGGTGGATGCGGCCGTGAAGATGCTCGGTCGCAACAACCCGGCGGTGCTCGTGCGTGACCATGGCACGGTGCAGGGGATCCTCACGCGATCCGATCTGCTCCAGTTCCTCATGGCGCGCTGACGTGGCGCCGTTCAAGACACTCAAGATCCTCGTCCTCAAGGGCGGCGAGTCGTCGGAACGGGAGGTCTCGCTCTCGAGTGCGAGTCGGGTGTCGGCGGCGCTCGCCTCGCGCGGGCATCAGGTGACCGAGGCCGACCCAGCGGGCGACCCGCTCGCGGTGCTGCCGGCGGCTCGGGCCGCGGATGTGGTGTGGATGGCGCTGCACGGCGGGACCGGAGAGGACGGGACGATCCAGGCGTTGTTCGACCTCGCCGGGGTGCGCTATACGGGGAGCGGTCACCTCGCGAGCGCGTTGGCCATGGACAAGGACTTGTCCAAGCACCTGTTCCGTGCGGCCGGGGTGCAGACGGCGGACTGGTGGATGGCGCGCTCGGGCGGTGGCGGTGGCGGCGGTGGCGGTAGCGGTAGCGGTGGCGAGGAGTGGCGCACTCCCGAGTACGCCGTGCGCGCGGCCAAGTCGCTCGGGCTTCCAATCGTTGTCAAGCCGTCGAAGCAAGGCTCGACCGTGGGCTTGAGCATCGTGAAAGCGACCCAATTGCTGGGTCCGGCCGTGGAAGAGGCGTTCCGTCACGACGACGAGGTGATGCTCGAGGCGTTCGTGCCCGGGCGGGAGCTGACGGTCGGGGTGCTCGGGGATTGGATGATGCCGGTTGGCGAAATCATCCCAAAGCGTGAGATTTACGACTACGAGTGCAAGTACACGCCGGGGATGGCAGAGGAGCTGTTCCCGGCGCCGATCGACCCCGCGGTGCGCGACGAAGCGCAGCGACTGACGCGGCTCGTGTACGACGCGCTCAAGTTGCGTGGGTGTGCGCGGATCGACTTTCGGCTGCACCCGAACGGTGGACTGTACTGCCTCGAGGCGAACACGCTTCCGGGAATGACGGGTACGAGTCTGGTGCCGCAGGCGGCGCAGGCGGATGGGGTCAGCTTCCCCGTGTTGTGCGAGCGGATCGCGCTCGACGCACTCGGGTCACTTTGGGAGAACGCATGACGGATGTGTCAAATGTGGTGGCTGCGGCCTTGGCGGGCGTGCCAGCGGGTGTGCAATCGCTCGGGCCATGGTCGGGCCGTCGACAGCTCTTCGTGCGATTCGCGGGAGAGGCCGAGACGGCGACGATGTACGTCGCGACGGCGCTCGTACGGGAGCTGGCGAGGCAACAGTCGCGCTCGAAGTTCCACTCGATCGTGGTCGGGGGGCGCGACGCGCTGGGGAATGTCCCGTTCCTGTTGGCCGCCTTTGCGCAGTCGACGCCGACGATCCCGGTGATGCTCGACACGGACGGTCAGCGTCCGACGGAACTCGCGGCACTGCTGCCCTACCTGGCGCTGGTACAGGTGACGGTGGAGTTCGGCGGTGGCGACGCGTCGATGGAGAATGCGATCGCGACGCTTCGCGTTGCGGCGCAGGCCGGTTGCGCGCATGCGCTCGCGATCGTGACGCGGGACGACACAGCGGACTCTCAGATCCTGCGACTGGTGGAGGGCGCCCGGGGCGTGAGCGCGCAGACGCAGGTGGTGATCCACCCATTCCAGACGACGGACAACATGAACACGCTCGATCGCCGCTGGGCGACGCTGCTCGAGCAGGCGACGACGACGCATGCGGACACGCGTCTGGGCCTGCGCGTTCCGCCGCCGACGGGTCTGCGCTGAGCGATGTCGTCCGTGAGCCAGATGCCCACTGAGAACCAGAGGATCCCGCGCATCTCGCGCACGGTCCTCTGGACGGTGGCAGCGCTCGGGATCGTGCAGTTCCTGCAGTGGACGGTGGTGCAGCCCGCCGACGTGCAATCGGTGTTGGGCTTTCGACGCGGTGACGTCGACCTCGGACGCTGGTGGACGACGCTCACGTTCCCACTGGTGCACCCAGATGTCACGCTCCTGCTGCTCAACGTCTACGCGTTGGTGCTGTTCGGTCCGCGACTCGAGGCGGAGTGGGGGACCGGTCGGTTCAGCGCGTTGCTCGCGGTCGCGGCGGTGGGCGGATGGATGATGCACCTGATCTCGGGGAACACCGGCCAGTTGCTTGGCGCGTCGACACTGGCCTTTGCGGTGCTCACGGCGTACGCCGCTCGGTGGGGGAGTGCCACGCACACACTGGCCGGCGGATTCGAAGCGCGCGGCAGTTGGGTGACGCTCTTCGTGGGCGCGATGATCTTGCTTGCCGGCTTGGGCGCAGGGGAGGGCGGTGGCACGGGGTTCCTCGCACACATTGGTGGGATCGCCGCCGGATGGATCTTCGTGCGTGCGACGCCGGTGCAGATGGTGGAACGACTGCGCGAGGGTGTGTCGGCGCTGCCGGACGAACCGCCGGATGACCAACCGACCCGCGCGATCCCGAAGACGCTGCCGAGATCGCGCGCGCGCGATCGGGAGACGATCGACGACGTGCTGTCGCGCACGAATGCCGCAGCAGCGCGCCGCACGACACCGCCGCGGCGGGCGCAGCAGGACCCGCAGTCGGCACTGCCGTCGATCGACTCGCTCCTGGAGAAGATCTCCGCTGAAGGGATCGAACGGCTCACGGCCGACGAACGCCGCGCGCTCGAAGAGCAGGCGCGCCGTTTGCGCGAGAGCTGATCCCCCAACCATCACCGCATGCCACAACCAGAACTGCTCGAGACGTTCCCTAACCCATACGCGGACCGGGACTACGAGATCTTCATGACCACGCCCGAGTTCACCTCGCTCTGCCCGCTGGGCGGGATCGAGTCGGACGCGGCGGAGCTCGCGTTGCTCAAGGGCGGCGCTCCCGATTTTGCGACGATCAACATCTCGTACGTGCCCGACGTGGACTGCCTGGAATTGAAAAGCCTCAAGCTCTATCTCTGGAGCTTTCGCAACGATGGGATCTTCTACGAGCGCGTGGTCAACCGCATCTTCGACGATCTCATGTCCAAGGCGAAGCCGCGCAAGTTGAAGGTGGTGGGGGACTTCAATGTGCGTGGTGGGTTGAAGTCGATCATCACGGTGGAGAAGCCGGGATCGGGACGGTAGGAACCCAGTGCACCGAAAATGCGGGGGTGCGCTGAGCGGTCAACCGTCCTTCGTCCACCCGACACTCCCCCGCCGCCCCGGACTCCAGCGCGGATAGGTCCCAAGCAGACGCATGTCGGCGGCCGCCGCCGCAATCTCGCGGACGACCGCCTCTGCTTCAGCGTCGCCGGATTGGTGATCGAACTCGATGAAGAAACGATAGCTCCAGGGCTCGCCGGTGGGACGCGACTCGAGCCGGCGGATGATCACGCCGTGCACCGCGAGCGGTGCGAGTGCGTGCAGCAACGCGCCTGGACTGTCTGCGGCGGTGAGGGTGAGCATCGTACGCGCGGGCGTTCCTGCCGGGAGCATCGCTGGGGCCATCGCGATCGCGAGGAATCGCGTCTGGTTGTCCGGACGATCCTCGATGTCGGCGCAGATCACGTCGAGTTCATAGTGATGCGCGGCGCGCCGGCTCGCGATAGCGCCGAGGTTCGGGTCGTGGACGCGTGAGACGTCCATCGCCGCGCCGGCAGTGTCGTAGACCGCCTGTACACTGAGCTCGGGGTGAGCGGCGAAGAAACGGCCGCATTGCGCGAGGGCGACCGGATGACTGAAGACGGTCGTGAGCGTTTCGAGCGTGGTGCCCCGCGCCGCGAGCAGACAGTGGTGCACCTCCACGACGGTCTCGGCCACCGCGCGGAGCCCAAGTGTCGCACTGATCGCGTCGTGGCTCCCGCTGATCGAACCGACGATCGTGTTCTCGATCGGGAGGATGCCGCGATCGGCGATGCCGGACGCGACCGAGGTCGTCACGTCTGCGAAGTCACGATACGGCAGTCGCACGGCCTCGGCGCCCCAGAGTTGCTGGATCGCCTCGTCGCTGAATGAGCCGAGTTCGCCCTGCAGTGCGACGCGTAGCGGCCGGTCGGTCACGAGGGCCTCATTCGCGCACGATGGAACCGACATCTCGCACGGTGACCGTGCCAAGTGCGAGCGCGTCGATGCCGCTTCTGATGCGCGCCAGATCGCCGACGATCACGACGTACGCGTTCTGGGCCGGGAGGTACTGCGTGGCGACGCGTTGGACGTCGGCGGCGGTGACGGCGTTCACTCTCTCGACATACTCGCGCAAATACGCGAGTGGGAGATTCCAGTTGGCGAGCGTGGCCATCTCACTGGCAATCTGCGAGGTGCTCTCGAGATCGCCGGGGACGGCGAGTGTGATGTAGGCCTTGGCGCGCGCGAGTTCCTCGGCGCTGACCGGCGCATCGCGGATCGCACGCAACTCCTTGAAGAGCTCCACGAGCGAACTGTCGGTGACGTTGGTGCGGATGCCAGAACTCGCGCTGAAGGGACCCGGCAACGGGCGATACGCAAAGCCAGAGCTCACGCCATACGTGTAGCCCTTGGTCTCGCGCAAGTTGGTCATGAGGCGCGAGGAGAACGAGCCGCCCAGGACGGTGTTCATGACCTCGGCCGCTGCGTAGTCGCCGTTGGTGCGCTCGAGGCCGGTGGTCCCGACGATGACGACGGATTGCGCCGCGCCGGGTTTGTCGACGAGGATGACGTGGAGGCCCTGCGGCTGCGTCGGCGTGACGAGCACGGGTGCCGGGCGCCGTTCCTCACCGTTGGCGACCCATCCGCGGAAGCGCGCGCCGAGGAGACGTTGCGCCTCGGAGGCGGAGAGATCACCGACCACGTAGAATGTCGCACGCTCAGGACGCAGGCTGCCGCGATGGAACTCGCGCACGACGGTCGAGTCGAGACGGGCCGTACTCGCGGAGTCGCCGCCGAGCGAGTGGCGGTATGGGTGCCCGACCGGGAAGAGTGCCTGGCTGAATGCGAGGTTCGCGAGCGCGCCGGGCTGGTCCCGCTGTTGCATGAGCGAGGCGAGGCGCAGGTCGCGCTGACGGCGCACCTCGTTGGCTGCGAAGGTCGGACGCAGCACGACGTCGGCCATGAGGTCGAGTGCGGCCTCGAGATTGCGTCGCGCGACCTTGAGGGAGATGGTCGTGGCGTCCCAGCTCGCGCCGGTGGAGAGCGATGCGCCGAGGAAGGCGAGCTCGGACTGCAATGCGTTCGCGTCGCGCTTGCCGGCGCCTTCGTCGAGCAGGTTGGCCGTGAAGGTGGCGAGGCCGGGCGTGTCGCGATCGAGTCGCCCGCCGCCGGCAATGCTGAGCGTCACTTGCACGAGTGGGAGTTCGCGTTGCTCGACGACATGCAGCGCCGGCCCGTTGGGGAGGCGGCTCGTCACGACGGTCGGCACCGTGAGCGGAGGATTCTCCGCGAGCGCGGGTGGGCGTGTGCGATCGAAGGATGACTGCTGGGCGGCGAGCGGGCCGACGAGCGTGAGGGGAAGTGCGAGCGAAAGCGCGACAGTGAGAGCGGCGAGGTGCACGGCGATGCCGCCGCGCGCAGAGAACGCGATCTGTCGGCGGATCATTGGACGATCCTCTGAGTGGCGGCGAGTTCCTTCTTGCCTTGCGGCACGACACTGAGCGTGACGCGACCAGCGTTCAGATACTTCCGCACGACGCGCCGCACATCGGCGACGGTCACCTTGCGATAGCGCTCGAGGTCCTGCTGGAACCAGTCCGGCGTGCCGGTGGCGTAGTAGTAGGCGTTCAGGCGATCGGCCTTGGCGGAGGAGAACTCAAGGCGATTGAGGAACTGCGCTTCGATCGAGTTCATGGCCTGCCCGAGTTCGCGCACCGTGGGGCCACCGGCCGCGAGGCGGCGCACTTCGGCGTCGATCACCGCCTTGAGCGTGTCGAGCGCGAAGCCGGGCCGCGCAGTCGCGATGATCTGGAAGTCGCCGTCGAGGCGCTGCGAGGAGTTGAAGGCGCTGGCCGACGTTGCGATCTCGCGCTCGTAGACGAGGGCCTGCGTGAGGCGCGAGTTGCGTGCGCCCGCGAGGACGTAGGCCGCGATGTCGAGTGCGGCGTCGTCGGCGGAGTACTCCTTGACCCCGTGCCAGGCGAGATAGAGGCGCGGGAGCTGCACGCGGTCCTCGAGCGTGATCAGTGTGTCGCGCACGGTGAACGGGGCGGGCGAGGGACGCGTGATCGCCGGGCCGCGCGGGATCTCGGCGAACATCTCACGGAAGGCGCGGCGCACCGAATCGGGATTCACGGCGCCGGCGACGACGATGCTCGCATTGTTGGGCGCGTAGTACATCCTGAAGAAGCTCTTGACGTCGTCGAGCGAAGCGGCCGAGAGATCGGCCATGGAGCCGATGGTGCTCCACGAATAGGGATGCCCAGCTGGATAGAGTGCTGGTGCGAGGTGATCGTCAACGAGTCCGTACGGTTGGTTCTCGACACGTTCCCGGCGCTCGTTCTTCACCACGTCGCGCTGCAGGTCGACCTTGGCCACATCCATGGTCTCGAGCATCCAGCCAAGACGGTCGGCCTCGAGCCAGAGCATGAGCGGGAGTGCGCTCGCGGGACCGGACTCGTAGTAGTTGGTGCGGTCGCCGCTGGTAGAGCCGTTGTTGTTGGTGCCAGCGGCTTCGAGCAGGCGATCGAACTGTGGGTAGGGTGCGTTCTTGGAGCCCATGAACATCAGGTGCTCGAACAGATGCGCGAAGCCGGTGCGCCCGGGCTTCTCGTCGCCGGAGCCGACATGGTACCAGACGTTGGTGGTGACCACAGGGACCGTGCGGTCCTCATGGATGATCAGCGTGAGGCCGTTGGGGAGCGTGTCGACTATGACCGGGACGCGGAGCGGGGTGCCTTGCGAGCCGAGTGCGGCTGGCAGGGTGAGGCTCAGGCTCAGGCCAAGGGCGAGGAGCGGGCGAACGCGCTGCATGTAGGAACCTCACGGGGAGCGCACGGAGGGCGGACGCTTGGCGCCCGGCGAACCCGGTGAAGTCTAGCGCGTTCATCCCTCTTGTTGTGATGGCGATCTGACGGCAGTGCCGATGAGGGCGGCAAGTGGCGCGGCGGCAATGGGTTGGGGCTGTTGTACGTGTGGGTCAGAGGGGTTGGCGAGGGGAAGTGAGAGGACTAATATTAGGGCTTCGGCCAGGTAGCTCAGTTGGTAGAGCAGCGGACTGAAAATCCGCGTGTCGCCGGTTCGATTCCGGCCCTGGCCACTTTGTGAAGTCGTTGCACGACAGGCCTCAGGCGTGAACAGGGCCGCAGAGGAAAATCCGCCCCCGATCAGCCCAGCCGTTACCCCAGTCGTTACCCCAGTCGGCCATCGGCACCAACGGTCGTCATGCCGCAGGGGTACGAGCACGGCGCCGACGCTGGCGCGTGAGCGCGAAGATGAAATACCAGAGCGCCACTTGGATGGCGACCGCGAGCGCGACGCGCCCAAGAAAGAAACGCTCCGTTCGAATGCCCAAGATCACGAGGATGCCGGGCAAGTTCAGCATCCAGGGGATTGCACCCAGGGCACCGTGAGGACCGCCGAAGACCGCCGCCGCGGCGAGCGCGCTCTCAACGCCACATGCATACGCGAGGGCCCGTCCGTCAGCGCGCAATGAACTCTCGGATGTCGGGTCGACGTGAACTGGATTGACGTGCGTGGCGCGCATCGCACCCGAACCGCCAAGCCCTGAGCCGTCAATATCGCACCCGAAACGGCCCCGCGCCACGAAACTTCGCGGGCTGAGTTCGACGCTCGCTCAACCATCACGGTGCACCGCGCGTACTCGACATCATGGATGTCTCTGCACCGCGCTCGACGGTCCGCTGGACCCGATGGTCGACAGCCCGGTCCGCGCTGCGGCACTTGGTCGTCGCGACGGTCGCCCTCGCGACCCCCCACGCGACCATGCTGGGGCAGGAACGCGCTGTCGCCCCGCCCTCGGTCGCGCAACCCTCAGGTACGCCTGCGGCCGCGGACGGCTACATCGATCCGGAGCTCTCCCCGCGCCCCGCCATTCACCCCACGCGAGTAACGCGCGCCATGGCGATCGACGGTCGTCTCGATGAAGTGGAGTGGCAGCGTGCGGAACTGATCACCGGCTTTCGGCAACAGCTCCCACGGACGGGGCTGCCGGCGACGTTCCCGACCGTCGTGCGCGTGCTCTATGACGACGAGCAGCTGTACATCGGCGCGGAGAACATGGATCCTGAGCCACAGCGTGCGATCACCGCGGGGCTGGAGCGCGACTTCAACTCGGGAGACAGCGACCTCTTCGGCATGGTGTTCGACACCTTCCTCGACCGGCGCAACGCATTCCTCTTTTTGGTGAATCCGCACGGGGCGGTGCGCGACGAGCAGGTGTTCAACGACAGCCGCACCGTGGTGGATGCGTGGGAAGGGATCATCCAGGTGCGGACGCAGTTGACCGACAGCTCGTGGATCGCCGAGATCGCGATCCCGCTGCGCTCGCTGCGGTTCGACGCGTCGAAGCCGGTGCAGGACTGGGGCGCGAACTTCATTCGCCGCGTGCGTCGCGTGAACGAGTCGTCGTACTGGGCGCCGCTGGAACGGCAGTACCGCCTGCACCGGATGTCGAAGGCCGGCACACTGCAGGGGTTCGAAGGGCTGCGCTCGGGGCGCAACCTGCAGATCAAGCCCTACGTGGTGGGGGGCGACTCGCGCGGCGCGCAGGTCCCGACGAGCGCACAGGGCACGAGTCAGGACGCAGGCTTGGACGTCAAGTACGGCGTGACGCCGTCGATGACGCTCGACGCCACGTATAACACCGATTTCTCGCAGGTGGAGGTCGACCAGGAGCAGGTGAATCTCACGCGCTTCTCGCTCTTCTTTCCCGAACGGCGCGAGTTCTTCATTGAGAATGCCGGGTCGTTCACGTTCGGCGACGTCGAGGAGCGCAACTACCGCGTGGGCGCTTCGTTGCGCGACTTCACACTCTTCAACTCTCGTCGGATCGGCCTCACGAGCGATGGGCGTCCGATCCCGATCGTCGGTGGCGGTCGGCTTTCGGGGCGCGCGGGTCCGTGGGAGCTCGGGCTGCTGGAGATGCAGACGCAGAGATCGCCGAGTGGATCGGCGGAGAACTTCGGCGTACTGCGCGCGCGGCGGAACCTGTGGGGGAGCTCGGACGTGGGGGCGCTCGTGCAGCGTCGTGGCGCGATCGACGGGAGTGGCGTCGAGAATGTCAGCTATGGCGTGGATGCGAACCTGCGGCCGGTGGGGAACCTGGTCATCAACGCGTACGCGGCGGCGAGCGAAGCCGCAGGGCGCCTGTCGGATGGTCACACCGAGCGCGTGTCAGTGGCGTATCGCGATGCGTTCTGGAACACATCGGCGTTGGTGAAGCAGGTGAGTGACGCGTTCGATCCGGGCTTGGGCTTCGTGCGGCGGCGCGGAATGCAGCAGGGGTTCGCGACGCTTGGCGTACATACCCGGCCGACATGGAGCGGGATCCAGGAGATCGCGCCGTATGTGAGCTTTGACCACATCGCGGACGAGCGCGGCGAGATGGACACGCGGACGGTGGAGGCCGGAGTGGAGGTGCAGTTCCGTCCGGACGGAAAGCTCACGCTCGAAGTGCAGGACCAGTTCGATCGGCTCAGTGTGCCTTTTTCGCCAGTGACCGGGCGAGCGATCCCTGCGGGCGCATACGGGTGGCGCGAAGCGACGATGAGCTGGGAGTCGTCGCGGGCGCGGCCGATCTTCTGGAAGACCGATGCAACGACGGGCGGATTCTACGACGGGTCGCGCACGAGCTACGGCACGACCGTCACCTGGCGGGCGCGCTACGACTTCTTGGTGGAAGCGAACTACACGCGTAACGACGTGACGCTCGCGAGTGGACCGTTCCAGGCGGATGTCGGACGCCTGCGGATGCGCTATGCCTTGTCCACGCGGCTCTTCGGCAGTGCCTTCGTGCAGTACAACGCGCAGTCGAACACGATGGTGACGAATGCCCGGATCAACTTCCGGTATGCACCGCTGAGCGACATCTTCCTTGTGTACACCGATCGTCGCAACCAGGAGACGGACGTACTCGGCGAGCGGACGCTGGCGCTGAAGGTGACGCGGATGCTCGCGTTCTGAGCGGCGGCGCTTCCGGTCGGTCGAGAGACGTCGCTCCGCATCCCCGCCCGCAATGACAATCATCGCTCCGCACGATCCCGCGCTCGACGCGCTCTGGATGCCTTTCACCGCGAACAAGGCGTTCAAGGCGCGCCCGCGGATGCTCGTGAGTGCCAAGGAGATGCACTACACCTCCGACGACGGCCGGTCGATCCTCGACGGCACGGCAGGGCTCTGGTGCGTGAATGCCGGACATTGTCGGCCGCCGATCATCGAGGCGATCACCAAGGCGGCGTCGACTCTCGACTTCGCGCCGGGGTTCCAGATGGGCCACCCCGCGAGTTTCGCGCTCGCGCAGGCGCTCAAGAAGATCCTCCCAAGCGGGTTCGACCAGGTGTTCTTCTCCAACTCGGGGTCGGAGGCGGTGGACAGCGCGCTCAAGATCGCACTCGCGTATCACATCGCGCGGGGCGAGCCGCAGCGGACGCGGTTCATCGGGCGCGAACGCGGATACCATGGCGTCGGGTTCGGCGGCATCTCGGTGGGCGGGATCGCGACGAACAAGGCGACATTCAAGGCACAGTTGATGCCGCACGTCGATCACATCGCGCACACGCATGACCCGGCGCGCAACGCCTACTCGAAAGGGATGCCGGCGCACGGTGCTGAGCTCGCCGACGGGCTCTCGGCGATGGTGGCCAAGTACGGCGCCGAGACGATCGCCGCGGTGATCGTGGAGCCGGTGGCCGGATCGACCGGTGTGTTGATCCCGCCGGTCGGGTACTTGGAGCGGTTGCGCCAGATCTGCGACGCACACGGGATCCTGCTGATCTACGACGAGGTGATCACGGGCTTCGGGCGGCTGGGGTCGCCATTCGCGGCGCAGCACTTCGGTGTGATGCCGGACATGATCACGTTGGCCAAGGGGATCACCAACGCCGCCGTGCCGATGGGCGCGACGGCGGTGAAGGGATCGATCTACGACACCGTGCTGCAAGCGACCGAGAAGGGGATCGAGTTCTTTCACGGTTACACGTACAGCGGGCACCCGCTCGCGGCGGCGGCGGGGCTCGCGACACTCAAGCTCTATGCGGACGAAGGCCTGTTCGCGCGCGCAGCGGCGATGGCGCCCGTGTGGGAAGCGGCGGTGCATTCGCTGCGCGGTGTACGGCACGTGATCGATGTGCGGAACATCGGGCTCGTGGCGGGGATCGAGCTCGAGCCGAGGGCCGGGGCGCCGGCAGCACGGGCATTCGATGTGTTCGTGTCGGCGTTCTTCGACGAAGGGGTGTTGATCCGCACCACGGGGGACATCATCGCGATGTCGCCGCCGTTGATCATCTCGGAAGCGCAGATAGGGGAGTTGATCGGAAAGGTGCGGCGGGCGATTGAACGGCAGGTGTGAGGTGTGAGGTGGGAGGGGGCCGCCCGTTCGGGCGGCCCTACTGCTCGATCACGGTCAACGCTGAGTTCACGATGCGCACTTCGCTCACTTCGCTGCTTCGGCTCGTCGTCATTGCGTGCGCGCTCCTTTCCGGATCGCTCGCGGCGCAGCAGCCTCGGGCGCGGGAGCTCGGGATCACGCCGCTGATCGGCGGCACGGCAGGGGCGCTCGATGCGATCACCGATGTGAAGGGGGTCGAGGTAGGGCACTCGACGATCATTCGTGGTGCGGCAGGGCCGCTCGTGGTGGGCACGGGGCCGGTGCGCACCGGCGTGACGATCGTTCATCCTCGTGGGCGGGCGAGCAATGACCCGGTGTTCGGCGCCTGGTTCACGCTCAATGGCAACGGGGAGATGACCGGCACGACGTGGCTGCAGGAGGGCGGCATACTCGAGGGACCGATCGGGATCACCAACACAAGTAGCGTCGGCGTGGTACGCGACGGGATCCTTGAATGGCAGGTGGGGACGCCCGGACTGCAGCCGTGGGGACTGCCGGTGGCGGCCGAGACGTATGACGGCACGCTCAATGACATCAATGGCTTCCACGTGAAGCCAGTGCATGTGCGCGAGGCGATCATGTCGGCGCGCGACGGCGTGGTGCTCGAGGGAGCCGTGGGCGGCGGGACCGGGATGATCTGCCTCGGCTTCAAGGGCGGCATCGGCACGGCGTCGCGCAAACTGCCGCCGGAGCAGGGTGGATACACCGTAGGTGTGCTGGTGCAGTGTAACTTCGGCAATCAGCGGAATCTGATGATCGCTGGAGTTCCGGTGGGGCAGGAGATCACGGATCTCGCAGCGTGTCGGACGATCGACCTACCGTTGACGGCGGATCAAGAAGCACGCGGACTGCGTCGCTGTGCCACCGGCGCAGCTGGTGCACCGGGTTCCGCTGGTGCGACGCGCGACGACACGACGGAACCGACCGAGCTCGGGTCGATCATCGCGGTGGTCGCGACCGACGCGCCGCTGCTACCACACCAACTGAAGCGCATCGCCACACGCGTCTCGCTCGGCATCGGTCGCGTGGGCGGTTTCGCGTCGAATGGGTCGGGCGACATCTTCATCGCCTTCTCAACGGCGAACCCGCGCACCGCGCTGGCGAACGACAGCACGCCGCTCATGATGCTCTCGAACGCGCGCATCTCAACACTCTTCACCGCCACGGTGCAGGCGACAGAGGAGGCGATCGTCAATGCGATGTTGGCGGCGCAGACGATGGAAGGGGTGAACGGCACGAGGGTGTACGGACTGCCGGCGCCACGGGTCCTTGATGCGTTGCGGAAGTACGGGAGGATCCGATAACGGCAGATGTGTGGTGTGTGGTGTGAGGGGGCCGCCCGTTCGGGCGGCCCTACGGCTTCA
>JANOTB010000279.1:0-18270 GCA_031416115.1 Gemmatimonadota bacterium | reverse complement strand
GGAGTGCGACGGACTCCAAAGCGAACTTCCAAGCCCCTCAACCGCTTCAATTACCGTGTGACCCGCAGCCAGACCTGCTCGAACAGACCATCTTTCATCTCACATCTCCCCTCTCCCCTCTCCCTTCTGCAGTTCATGGACTTCTCCAGCATCGCCTCCCAACTCGGCACCAGCCCCCTCACCGCGATCCCGCTGGTCTTCCTCGCGGGCGTGCTGACGAGCCTGACGCCCTGCATCTACCCCATGATCCCGATCACTGCGGCGATCGTGGGCGGACAGACGGTGGGCGATGTCGCCCCGCCCAAGTGGCGCACCTTCGCGCTCACCATGGCCTATGTGCTGGGGCTCGCGTCCGTCTACTCGGTGCTGGGCCTCATCGCGGGGCTCACCGGCACGATGTTCGGCACGATCAGCACGAATCCGTGGCTCTACTTCGCAATGGCGAACCTCCTCGTGCTCGCCGCCCTTGCCATGCTCGACGTGATCCCGATACGACTGCCGTCGAGCGTCATGCAGCGCGCGGCCACGGCCGGGACGGGCGGTCGTGCGGCCGGAGCCTTCGTGATGGGTGCCATGTCCGGCCT
This sequence comes from Gemmatimonadota bacterium, assembly GCA_031416115.1. Classification (GTDB taxonomy): domain Bacteria; phylum Gemmatimonadota; class Gemmatimonadetes; order Gemmatimonadales; family Gemmatimonadaceae; genus Pseudogemmatithrix. Next base: position 17,686 of record JANOTB010000279.1, on the reverse strand, counting down.
CGTCGCCGCTCCCTGTGGCGCTCCGGTCATGGCCGCCGTCCTCACCTGGGTGAGCACTACAGGGAGCGCCGGGCTCGGTTTCGTGTATCTCTTTGTGTTCTCGCTCGGGATGTGCACCCTGCTGGTGCTGGTGGGCCTCTCGAGCGGTGCGGTCTCGCGACTCCCGCGCGCCGGCGCCTGGATGCTCTGGGTCAAGCGTCTCTTCGCACTCATCATGCTCGGCGTGGCCGAGTACTATCTCATTGAGATGGGGAAGCTGCTGATATGATCAGGCTCGTGTCGAAATCCCTTGTGTGGTCCATGGCGGTCGCGCTTCTGCTCGCGTCGGCCCCGCGCCTGCTCGCCGCGCAGCTCGGCATCGACATCGGTGCGAAGGCCCCCGATGCCACGGTCGAGACGCTCGACGGCAAGCCTGCCCAGCTTGCCGCGGCCTTTGCCGGAAAGCCGGCGGTGATCGAGTTCTGGGCGACCTGGTGCCCCAACTGCCGCGAGCTCGAGCCGGCACTCGCCGCCGCACAGAAGAAGCATGCGGGCAAGGTCGCGTTCATCGGCGTGTCGGTGAGCGTGAATCAGTCGCCCGAGCGGGTGCGCCGCTACACCGCCGAACACCTGCTCGGGTTCACGCATTTCTATGATCGGCGCGGCGACGCCGTGGGTGACTACGACGTGCCCGCGACGAGTTATGTGGTCGTGGTCGACAAGAACGGGAAGGTCGTGTACACCGGAGTGGGCGGGAAGCAGGACATCGAGGCGGCGATCCAGAAGGCGTTGAAGTGACTCGCGGCATTCGCGCGGCGCGCGCAGCCCTTGGCATCTGCGGAGGGCGCGCAGCATGAGCGGTTTCCATGAGCGTGCGCGACCGCAGGCCACCAGCTCGCGCCGCTGGCTCCTGATCCTCCCGCTCGTCATCGCCATTGGCGGCTACCTCGCGGCCATGGCGTACATGAAGATCAATGAACGATCGTTCGTGTATCATCCGGAGCTGTACGGTGGCCGAGGCATGGTCCCGCCCGCCGCCGAGCTACGCGTCACCGCCACACGTGTGAGGTCGATCGATTCGCTCGAACTCAGCACCTGGACGATCCCTCCTGCCGACAGTGCCACGTCGCTCGGGTACTGGGTGCTCGTCAATCACGGCAACGCCGGCAACATCTCGCTCGAGTTGCGTCAGGCGTGGTCGCGCGCCCTCCTCGCAGAAGGCGTGGGGATCGTTTCGTACGATTACCGTGGCTACGGCGTGAGCGACAACGGTCCGCTCGACGAGGAAGCACTCTACCGCGATGCCCGGAGCGTCTACGACTGGATGGTGCGGGTGAAGCGCATCGACCCGCAACGCATCATCATCTACGGCCACTCGCTCGGCTCCGGCGTTGCAACGCATCTCGCGGCGAACGTGGAGGCGGCGGGCCTGATCCTCGAGGGAGCGTTCACCTCGATCCCGGACGTCGGGGCGTCACGATACCCGTGGATGCCGGTCCGCCTGCTCGCCGCCGAGCGATTCGCGTCGGTGGAGCGGATCGACTCGATCGCGATGCCCAAGCTGTTCATGCATGCGAGTGACGACGGCGTGATCGCGTTCGAGTTCGGCAAGCGGCTCTACGATGCGGCGCCGGCGCCAAAGGAGTTCGTGACGTTGACTGGCGGCCATGACCGGGCGTTCGCGGCGGACTCGGCGACGTACTTCTCGGCGATCGGGAAGTTCGTGCGGCGTGTGGCGTCGGTGGACATGGAGTCGCCTGCTCTGCCTGACTGAACTGCGAACGGCACTCATTGCTTGAGCAGCCCCCGGACCGCACGCTCGATCGCCAGCCACGCCGCACTCCGCGGCGACATGGGTTCGTGATGCCCCGCCCCCTCGATCACGATCAACTCGAACACACTTCCACTGGCGCGCGCCGCCGATTCATGTGCCTCGCGAGCGCGCGGTGGCATCACGCGGTCGAGTGTGCCGACGATCTGCACCTGCGGCACCGGGAGCGGGAAGAGCGCGACCGGTGATCCCGCCGCATAGCGCTCGGGGACCTCGTCGGGCGAACCTCCCATGAGTGGATCGACCACGCTGCCGCAGCTATTCGCGGAGTAGGTGCGGAAGTCGGCGAGGTCCGCGATCCCCGCGAGCGCGACGGCACCGCGCAGCTTGAGCGGGGCACGGCGCGCGATCTCGCTTGCGGCCGGCACCCGATCCGCGCCCGCGAGCCAGAGTGCGAGGTGCCCGCCCGCCGAGTGTCCGAGTGCGATGGTGCGCGTGAGATCGAGGGGATACCGCTTGGCGAGCTCTCGCAGATGGTCCGCGGCGCGCGCGACATCGAGGAAGGTGTTGGGCCACCCGCCTCCCGGACTGTCGGTGCGACGATACTCGATGTTCCAGGTCGCGAACCCGGCGTCGCGGAGCGCATCGGCGATCGCGGCGCCGTTCTGGAGCGTCGCGAAGCGTGAGACCCAGCAGCCGCCATGGATCACGATCACCACTGGGTGCGGCCCTTGAGTACTCGGCAGACGGAGGTCGCCGAACTGGAGGGAGTCCGGGCCGTAGTGGATGCGCGCGGTCGGGGGCTTTGACGGGAGTGTGTCGTTGTCGGACGCGCGGAGGAGGCGTTGCTGAGTGGCCGCTGACGTCGCTAGCGCAGCGGAGAGTGCGAGGGCGGTACCAAAGCGGCGAACTGCCGGTCCGCTCACTTGGACGCCCCCAGAAGCGCGACCCGAAAGAGCAACCGCGGCCTCTGCGGCTCCTTCGTGTGATAGACACAGATCGTGTGCAGCGTGAACTCCTCGCTCTCTCGGATCGCCAACATCCGTTTCAGGTTCGCCGGCGTCAACGTCGGGTAGAGGTTGATCGTGCAGTGCGGCGTGAACGGGTAGCGCGCCGGCATCAACGGGAGCCCACAGCCGCGGAGCCGTTCGTGCAACGTGCGGATCGGACCATGCGGGTCGAGCGGGAGCGAGACGATCTCGCGTTGCACGAACCGCTCCGGCGGGCCGAATCGCAACGTGATCGGTGCGGTCGCCTCGGCCGCGGGGACGATCTTCGCCTTCAACTCCGCGAGCGGCGTATCGGACGGGATCGGCCCCGCACCCGACGAACCGATGATCGTCACGTGAGGCGGAAGGAAGTTCGCCATCTTGGGATCGAACTCGAGCTGGTGCGCATGGACGCGCTTCGCGAGATCGCCCTCGAGCTCCGTTGTGATGAAGATCCCGTCTAACGCCATGCGATCGACGCTCCGACAACGGTGCCGCCCTGCGGCGATCGGGTCACGAGTGGCGAGAGCGTGCGGCCGAGCAGCAGACGGTCGACTCGGTTGCCCGGTCGTGTGGCATGCCAGCGTGTGACGGCCCAACCGCTCGCCATGCCGATCGCGGCACCCATGGTCACGTCGCTCAACCAGTGCGCGTTGCTGTGCAGGCGCGAATACGCCGTGATGCCGGCGAGTCCGTAGGTCGTGAATCCCACGAGGCGCGCCTGCTTTGGAGCGCGGATCGCGACCTCGCCCGTCACGGCGGCGGCGAAGGCGAACGCGGCGGTGCTGTGCCCGGACGGCATCGACTTGTAGTCACCGGAGGTGCCCCTGAACCCACGCCCGAACTCCACGTTCCACGCACTGGTCGAGTCGACGCGCGGCCGCGCCCGCCCGATCGCACCCTTGAGGATCGCCGTGATCTGCCCCGAGACCGTGATCGCCTCGATCGCACGGAGTCCCGTAGCGGCGACGGTCGCATTGCGCGCATAGAGGCCACCGCCCCAGAGAGCCAGCCCAACCCCGACCGCCGCGGCGCCACCCCACGCATCGCCCACGGGCTCGATCGCATCGAGAAAGCCATTCCCTTGCCAGCGAGCTGACCGCACCTCGTCGCGCACGCGGAGATCCACTCGCTGCGCCAGGAATGCGAGCCCAGCACCAGCACCGAGCACCAGCAGGTCCCGCCGCATGACGATCGGTGCTGGCGTGACGGTCGAGTCGCGCCGGACCGTCTCCTGCGCTGCGAGCCCGCCATGCAAGTACGGCATCAGCACGATCACGGAGCAGAGGCGCGAAACGTTCATGTGTCGTAGTTTAGCAGGACGGAGGATTCCCTGCGACGCGGTCCGCTGGTCATCTTCCGTCCTTCATCCTTCAGCCTTCATCGACCGTTGCAGATCAGGGATTTCGCGTCTCACGCCGACCGCGCCCAATGCGTCGAGCTCCAAGAGCTCACTTGGGGTCGCGGCTTCACCGAGAAGGTCCCCGCCGCCATGCTCCTCGTCGCGCAGAAGACGGGTGGCGTGACCGCCGGCGCCTTCGACGACGCCGGCACGATGCTCGGCTACGTCTTCGGCGTCACCGGCGTCATGAACGGCAAGCTCATCCATTGGTCCGACATGCTCGCCGTCCGCCCCGAGGCGCAGGGACTGCACCTGGGCGAGCAGCTCAAGGAGTACCAGCGCGACAAGTGCCGTGCGATCGGCATTGAGACCATGTACTGGACCTACGACCCCCTTGTCGCCCGCAACGCGCACATCAATCTCAACCGCATGCGCGCCCGCGTCGACGAGTTCGTTGTCGCGATGTACGGTGAGGAGACCAACTCCCCGCTGCAGGGCGACATGCCCACCGATCGATTCGTGATCGCTTGGGCGATCGACCCCGCGCAGGTGGCCGTGCCGCTCGACACCCTTCCCGATGCGCTCCCGCTCGCCGTGGGCGAGGACGCGCGCGAAGGAGAGCTCGTCGACGCACCCAACGTCGGCGTGCGCGTACCGCGCGACATCACCGCACTCGCCGCCGCCGACATCGCCGCGGCGCGTCGTTGGCGCTTCGCCACTCGACGCGCCTTCTCGCACTACCTCCCCCGCGGCTACCATGTGCGCGGATTCGTCGCCGACTCCACCGGTGGGACCTACCTCCTGACCCGATGATCACACTCGACCGCATCGTCCTCCGCGAGATCCGACTCACGCTCCGCGAACCGTTCCGCATCTCCTCGGGTGAGATGCGTGAGCGGCGGATCCTCCTCTGCGAACTCTTCGACGCCGACGGCGCGAGCTGCTGGAGCGAGTGCGTCGCGGATGATGAGCCCAACTACTCGCCCGAGACACTCGACACCGCCTGGCCGACCATCGTGCGTGTGCTCGCGCCACGACTGCTCGGCAAGCGCATCGAGGGCCCGGGCGACGTCCATGCGATCCTCGAGAAGGACGTGCGTGGCCACAACATGGCCAAGGCCGCACTCGAGATGGGGTGCTGGGGCCTGACCGCCGTGCAAGCTGATCTTCCGCTCTCGCGTCTGATCGGCGGCACGAGAGAACGGATCGCCACCGGCATCTCGCTCGGGATCCAGCGCGACGTGCATGCGCTGATCGCCAAGGCGGAGGAAGCGCTCGCGGCTGGCTATCAGAAGGTGAAGATCAAGATCGCGCCCGGCCGCGACGTCGACTGGGTGCGCGCCGTGCGCACCGCCGTCGGCCACGACGCTCACCTCATGGCCGACGCCAACAACGCCTACACCCTCGCCGACGCCGCGCACCTCGCGCGCCTCGATGAACTCGGCCTCATGATGATCGAGCAACCGCTCGCGTGGGACGATCTCGTGCGGCATGCCGAGCTCCAGCGCAAACTGAACACACCACTTTGCCTCGACGAGTCGATCACCTCGCTCGACCGCGCGCAGGACATGGTCACGCTCGGGGCCGGTCGGATCATCAACATCAAGCCCGGTCGCGTGGGTGGGTTCGCTGAGTCGATCGCGATCCACGACTTCTGCGAGTCGCGCGGGATCCCGGTGTGGTGCGGCGGCATGCTCGAGAGTGGGATCGGGCGCGCATACAACGTCGCCCTCGCATCACTCCCCAACTTCACGCTCCCGGGCGACCTCTCGCCGAGCGCGCGCTATTGGGCCAAGGACGTGGTGACGCCCGAGTGGACGATGGACGCGGAGGGCATGGTGCGGGTGCCGCTTGACCGGGCGGGGATCGGCGTGGAAGTGGACCGGGCGCACATCGACCGGATCACGTTGCGCACCGAGGAGCTGCGCGCGTGAGCGTGGCCGCCGCGATCGCATTGTTCACTCCCGAGGAGCGTGAGCGGGTGATCGCGTTGCGGCGCGCGCTGCACGCCGATCCCGAGCTCTCGTGGCAAGAGAAGGCCACCCAGACGCGGCTCGTGGCGGCACTCGCGCATGCGGGCATCACCGAGGTGCGAGTGATCGCCGAGACCGGGCTCGTCGCGACGATCCACGGCACGACGCCCGGCGCACCGGTGATCGCCCTGCGTGGGGACACCGACGCGCTCCCGATCACCGAAGAGACCGGCCTGTCGTTCGCCTCACAGCACCCCGGTGTCATGCATGCCTGCGGGCACGACATGCACTCGGCGTGGGTGATCGCCGCGGGCATGCTGCTCAAGCGGAATCCTGCCGCCGGTGATGTGCGGTTGATCCTGCAGCCTGCAGAAGAAGTCGGTGAAGGGGCGACGAAGGTGTTGGAGAGCGGTGCGCTCGACGGTGTGCACGCGATCTTCGGCGGGCACGTCGACTGGCGTTTCGCCGTGGGCGAGGTGGTGGCCACCGCCGGCCCGCTCGCGGCGAGCACTGACACCTTCGAGGTGACGTTTCATGGTCGCGGCGGGCACGGGGCGCGGCCGCATGATACGATCGACCCGGTGATCGGCATCGGCGCGTTCATCATGGAAGTGCAGACGCTGGTCTCGCGGCGGCTCGACCCGGGCCTGCCGGGCGTCGTGACCGTGGGCGTCGTGCAGGCGGGGATCGCGTCGAACGTGATCCCCGAGCGCGCACGGTGTGCGGGTACGATCCGCGCGACCACACCCGAGGCGCGGGCACTCCTCTGCGATGGTGTACGTGCGCTGGCCGAGGGAGTGGCCGCAACGCACGGGTTGCGTGCGGAAGTCAAGCTCAGCGAGGGAACACCGCCGCTCGTGAACACCGCGCAAGCTGCTGTGTGGGCGCAGACGGCCACACGCGCGGTACTCGGCGACGACTCGCTCAAGGTGCTCGCGACCGCGAACATGGGAGGCGAGGACTTCGCGTTCTACACGGAACGCATGGAAGGGTGCTTCATGCGTGTGGGAACGTGGAGTGAAGGGCGGAGCCGGTCAGGCGTGCACACGCCCCGGTTCGATCCCAGCGAAGACGCGTTGTTCGTGGCAGGGGCGGTGCTGGCCGAGTGCGCGCGCGTCGCGAGCTCGATGCACGCCTGAATGCGCATGGCACCTCACCGGCAGGCCCTATGAGCCCGATCGTCGCAGCGCACGACCCGACCGGTCGCGATGCCGAGGCGCTCTCACGGGCAGGAGCGCTCCTCCGCGCCGGCGGCCTCGTCGCCTTCCCCACCGAGACGGTCTACGGGCTCGGCGCCAACGCGCTCGACGCCGTGGCAGTGCGACGGATCTTCACCGCGAAGGGCCGCCCCTCGTACAACCCGCTGATCGCACACGTCGCCGACATCGCTGGCGCGCGCGCGCTGGTGAGCGACTGGCCGCCGCTCGCGCAGGCGCTTGCCGAACGATTCTGGCCGGGACCGCTGACGCTCGTGCTACCCAAGCGCGCCGCCGTACCCGACGAGGTGACGGCGGGGCGCGCCTTCGTCGCGGTGCGCGTACCGGCACATCCGGTGGCGCTCGCGCTGCTCATGGCGGCGGGTGTTCCTCTTGCCGCGCCAAGTGCGAACCGCTTCACCGAACTCTCACCCGTGACGGCCGCGCAAGTGGCTCGATCGCTCGGCGATAGCGTGGACCTGATCCTCGACGGCGGACGGACCACGGTGGGGATCGAGAGCACCGTGGTCGACCTCTCGGTGTCGCCGCCGGTGCTACTGCGGCCGGGAACGATCACGCGCGCAGCGATCGAAGCGATCACCGGACCGTTGGGTGTGGTCGCCGACATTGAAGCGGACGATGCACCCCGCGCTGCGCCGGGGATGATCGCACGACACTATGCACCCCGCGCACTGGTGCGATTGGTGGAGAGCGATGCGATGGACGCCGCGATGCGTGACGCGGTCGCGAGACTTGGTTCGCGCGTCGCCGCCCTGTCCTGGAGCGGTCGCGAATTCGCGTCGGGCGCAAGTCTCACGGCGCATCATCGGCTGCCGAAGCAGGCCGTCGCGTACGCGGCCGAGCTCTACGACACGTTGCATGCGATCGACGACGCCCAGTGTGCGGAGGTCCTCGTTGAGCGGCCTCCCGAGGATCGAGCCTGGGACGGTGTGCGCGACCGGCTGACGCGTGCCGCGCATGACTGATGACGACCGGGATCGTCGCGAGTCCTGAGACGCAACGAGACCCCGGCGAGAGCCGGGGTCTCGTTGTTCACACTCGAAGCACTACCGATTCGCGGTGTTGTCCAGGAACGGCCGGTTGATCAACGTGGTCGACACCACGGTGATGTCGCCACGCGCTCCGATGGTGTAGACACGCCCGGCCACGAACGACACGTTCGTGCGCGCGATCGCATTCGTCGCCGTCCCAAGATACCGCGTCGCCAGATTGTAGGCACCCGGCACGACCGCCTCGAACGCGCCCGCGCCCTTGTACGCGATCACGCCGCCGATCGTATCCACCAGCGTCGCCAGCGTCGTGCTCGTGGCGATGAGCTGCATGGGGCTCGCGTTCGCGAGCCCGTGGACGAACCGTACGTATGCCACCGTGAAGTCGATCGTGGGCACGAAGGCGTCTTCCACCAGAAACCCATCACTCGTCTTGGCGACGGTATTGTAGAAACCCGTCATGTAGAACGAGTAGGCCTTGCCGTTCTCGATCACGCCCGCCTGCGTGGCGATCACGAGGTCCTTGTCCACGGCGGCGGCGATCTTTCCTGTCAGCGTGTAACTGCCGGGAGCGATGGAGCTGTAAAAGCCGCCTGACCCCACGCTACCATAGATGACGCCGAGCGTCGACTCGAGGCCGGTGGTGGAACTGATCGCCGTCATTTTCACGTCGTTGGCGTAGAAGTTCACGCCCGGCGCGTTCACGCCGAAGTTATGGAACTTGATGCGTGCGCCGGCCTCAGGGCCGGAGATCTCCTGCACGGCGTTCTCGTCGCACGCGGAGACTGCCGCGAGCGCGACGACGCAGAGGAGTGCCGCGAGGGCTCTGGTTGGGTTCATGGCTCGGGTCACGGTTGGATGATCCAGAGTGGCTTGGTGTGATAGTCGAGCGCGAGACCGCCCACGACGTCGAGTCCGGCACGATTCCAGACGTACTCCGAGTTGTAGCGCGGCCGGATGCGCTGCACGATCTGGCCGCTATTGTCGGCGTACAACGAGAGGGGCGGCGTGAAGCCGGGGTAGACCTGCACCCCGGTGGCCGGATCGATGTCGGTGTAACGGTAGCGACGGAGGTCCATCCAGGTCTCGTTGTGGCCCCACCCCCACTGCGCGATCCACTTCTGCGACATGATCCGCGTGAGGGTCAGCGCTGCCGCCGTCGCCGGTACGATCGCCGGCGCGGCAAGGAACGCCGCCTTCTCCGCCGCGCTGATCTGCGTCGGGGACTGGGCGTTGTCGACGTTGCGCGAGTTCACGAAGTCGATGTGCGCCCCAACGCCGTTGCGGTAGGCCGTGAGCGCGGTCGGACGGTCACCCAGCCGGTACGCCGCCTCCGCCTTGACGAACTGCAACTGCGCGTACGTCATCGCCGGCATCTTCACCTTGTCGTCGAACAGATAGCGGCCGGGAACCCCGATGCCACCGGTCCCCGCGAAGCCATAGAAATTGTTCGGCTGCTGAGGCACCGTGAGCGCGCCGAACCCCACGATGTCGATGTCGAGACCCCTGTACACGCCATCCGGCGCCGGAGCGAGCATCCGGCTCATCCGCGGATCCACGACACCGCCGAACACCGTGCCGTTCATGAGGCTGACCGCGAACTCGGTCTGCCGGTAACCGTTCATGTTGCCGCGCGTGCGCCCAATGAAGTTGATGTCGTCGTTCTGCGTTCCCGGGTATGCGAGGATCGCGTCGTCCGCATTGCTCGCGAACGCCAAATTCACCTCGGCGATCACCGTAGCAGGGGAATACGTGGCTTTGTTCGAGTAGTGGTTCAGATGGATCGCCTTGAGCCCGTGCGCGAACTTGAGCCACTTGGTCCGGTCACCGCCGTACATCTTGTCGGTGCGAGCCAGGTACGTCTGGTCGACGGCACCGTCGGTGCGCTGCAGGAGCACGATCGCCGAATCGAGGAGGATCCTCACTTCCTCGTAGGCGTACTGCTGCGTGTCGTACCGGAAGGTGAACGTGCCCTGCTTGAACGCATCCTGCACGATGATCTCGCCATGGATGTCGGCGAGCGCCTGCCAGCCCCACGCCTTGAGAATGAGGCCGACTCCGAGCAGGTCCCAGCGCTCTTCGGCGGTCGCTTTGGCGTTCATGTCGACCAGGTTCTGGCCGAACGACCAATAGATGTCGCGCCACTGTTGCGACGCGTTGTCGCTGGCCGGGTCGTAGCCCATGCGGTCCCACGTGCTCAGACTCAGGCCGGGGAGCGTCCACTCCTGGTTGTAGCGCCCAATGAAGCGGCCGTCGAACACCGGACCTGTGACCAACCAGTGGAGCATCGGCGAGAGGTACAGATTGGCCGACACCAACTCGGGGCCGTTGGGATTGGTGTTGACGTCGAGGAAGTCGTCGCAGGCCGGCGCCGTGAGGAGCACGCCGGCGAGGAGACCGGTGCGCAAGCTGGTGCGCAGTGCGCGGGATCCGATAAAGTTGGTCATGTTAGAACCCCACCTTGAGGCCGAAGCTGAACCCGCGCGGGATCGGGAAGTTGCCGTAGTCGATGCCGGCGCCGCCGGACCCGCCGACGGCCGCCGAGTTGCCGTTCACGATCGGGTCGAGTCCGGAGTAGTTGGTGAAGAGGAAGAGGTCGGTGCCGGTGACGAACACGCTCGCGCTGCGGGCCATGAGCCAGCGCCCAGGTAGTTCGTAGCGCACCGTCACGTCGCGGAGTCGGACCCAGTTGATGTCCTTCTCGATGAACAGTTCCTCCGACATCAGAGTGTAGTACGCCGGCGTCACCGCCGGGATCACCACGATGTTGTTCGGCGTCGGGGTGGCGCTGTTCTCGCGCCCGTCACGGAGTACGCCGCGCACGATGCGGGGCTCCTCGCGGTCGAGTGTGCGCTTGCTCAGGCCTCTGGTGACCATGTAGTGCTCGGTCGCGTTGAGCACGTCACCGCCCTTCCGGATGTCGATCAGGAAGTTCATCGACAACGGGCCGCGCCGGAACGAGTTCGTGATGCCGATCGTGTAGTCCGGCGCCCGGTCGTAGCCGCCATCGATGAAGAGCGTCGATTGAAGCGGGAGCCCGGTCGCCGGATCGATCAGGATATCGCGGTTGTTGTTGCGGAGGTAGAACCTTCCGGTCAGCGAGCGGGTCGAGAGTCCGGGCTGCGTTCCGTTGCGGACGTTGCCGAAGAGCCAGGTGTCGGAGACGTACGATTCCGGCAACGCGTTCGGCAACTCCTTGGTGTAGCCGAACGAGTGATCGAAGTTCACGATCACGTCCCATGTCAACTTGTCCGTGATGAGCGGGGTCCCGCGCACCGTGAGCTCAGTGCCGTAGTTCGAGGTGACGGCGCCATTCAGGTTGAACAGAATGAAGCCGGTCGCGTAGCTGCCGCGGATGTCGTTGACGATCTGGTCCTTGGTGCGCTTGCGGTACCAGGTCGCGTCCAGGCCGAGCCGGTCATTGAGGAAGGCGAGGTCGAATCCGCCCTCGTACGACCGCGCGAACTCGGGGCGCAGGTTCACATTGGGTCCGGTGAACCCGTAGCCATAGCCGCCATTCACCGTCGTCTTGTACTCGAGCGAGGGGCGGAAGGCGTACGGCCGCGCATCACGCCCCACTTCGGCGTACGCGAGCCGCACCTTGCCGGTCACCCACTTCTTCACGGCAGGGAACGCGTCCGAGAAGACGAAGCTTGAGGAGATCGAGGGGTAGAAGAACGAGTTGCGTTCCTGCGGGATCGTCGAGGTCCAGTCGTTGCGACCGGTGACGGTCACGTACAGGTAGTCCTTGTAGTCAGCCGTCGCGCTGCCGAAGAAGCTGAAAAGGCGCCGCTGATTCAGCGTGGTGCGGTTGAACCGGATACTCGTGTTGTTGACCGAGACGAAGTTGGGGTCAAGGAAGTCGGTTCCCTTGAGGCCGCTGGTGTTCGAGCGGAAGTCCGAGATCTGGTTCCCCACGAGCCCACCGATCGAGACGTCGCCAAAGAGGGTCCGACGCTCCACGTTGAGCACCGTCTGCGCATTGATGTTGCGCACCACGTCGGTCGCTTCGTCGAGGATGCCGTTGGTCGTCGCCGAAAAGGCGCTCTCCGGGTGCCGGACCAGCCGGATCTCGTTGGTGTACGCGTCCACGCCGACGTTCGTCTTGAGGCTGCCCCAGGAGAAGGGCGTCAGCACCAAGCCGACGTTCGAGACCAAGCGGCTGTTCTTCGACTTGTTGAGGTTTTTCTCAACGTTGAAGTACGGATTGTCGGTCTCACTTGCTGCCGCCAGCAACGTGAGGCGACGGCGGGTGCCGGCGGCCGTCTGCCAGTCCTGCGCGTTGTCGGTCTGCGGCCAGACGAGAAGGCCGATCAGCGGACCATCGGTGCCTTTCCACGGCTGGTCGTTGTTCGAGAACGAGTAGGCCATCGACACATCGGTGCGCAGCCAGCGCGTCACCTGCGCCTGCGAGGCACCGGTGAGGTTGGTGCGGCCGAAGATCGAGTTGGGGACGACGCCTTCCTGCTTGTCGCTCGACACGGCGAGCCGGTAGTTGATACGGTTGTCCGCCGCCGCGCCACTGAACGCGATGTTGTGCTTCGCCGTGAGCGCGCCTTGGAAGAACCCGTCGATGTTGTCGTAGAACTGCGTGCCCGCGGCGTACGGCGCGCCGAAGTACTGGAACGACCCGAGACTGTTGCCCGAGATCGTGGTGGGTCCGTACGTGCGCTGGAGCTCCGGCTGCGTGCGCGTGTTCTCCGTGCGGAAGCTGTTGCTGTACTCGAACCCGCCCTGGCCCGCCCGGCCGCGCTTGGTGGTGATCACGATCGCGCCGTTCGCCGCGTCGATCCCGTACAGCGCCGAGGCTTCGGGACCCTTGAGCACCACAAGCGACTCGATGTCCTCGGGGTTGAGGTCGGAGGCGCGGTTGCTGAAGTCGAGGCCGCGATTATTGAATGCGGTCGTCGACCCAGGTGCGTCGGAGGCGAGTGCGCCGGTATTGAACGTCTTATTGTCGATCGGCAGGCCGTCCACGATCATCAGCGGCTGGTTGCTCGAGCTGATCGAGCTCACACCGCGGATCGTGATCGACGACGACGCGCCCGGGACGCCGGAGGTGCTCGTCACCTCCACGCCCGCCACGCGACCCTGCAGCGAGTTGAGGAAGTTCTCGCGCTGCGTCTGCGCGATCTCAGGACCGGCGACGGACTGCTGCGAGGTGCCGATCCCCCGCTTGTTCACCGTCTCGCCGAGCGCCGTGACGACCATGGCGTCGAGCTGATTGGCGACGCGCTTGAGCGTCACGTTGATCACGAGTTCGGTGCCGATCCGCCGCTCGACCGGTCCGTGACCGATGAATCGGAACTGCAGGATCTGGCCAGTCGGCACGCGGATCGCGTAGCCGCCATCGGCGCCGGTGAGCACACCAGTGGACGTGCCCTTGATCACGACCTGCACGCTCGACATCGGGCTGCCCAGCTCGCTCGTCACCTTGCCGGTGATCGGCTGGTCCTGCGCGAGAGCTGGCGCGGACAGGAGGGATATTCCTGCCAACATCAGGAATACGTTCTTCATCATGTGGACACGGTCCGGGTTCTGGTGAACGGGTCGCAATACGCGTCCGCCTCGTTTGTGGCGGACTGCAAGCATATGGTCAGTGTGACCGGTCGTCAAATGCGTCGAGCCGGCGCCGGGCCGGCCCGGCATCCGGGAAACCCTTGCTTCTCGCCTTGAGACAGGGCATATCACGACATGCTCCCCATTGACCTCAAGGGCAAGCGCGCCCTCGTCGCCGGCGTCGCCGACGACGGCGGCTTCGGCTTCGCCACCGCCAAGTGCCTCATCGAGGCCGGCGCGACCGTCTGTGTCGCCACCTGGCCCCCCGCGCTCAACATCTTCCTCAACCTCCTCGAGCGCGGGAAGATGGACGAGTCGCGCAAGCTCGCGGACGGTTCGCTCCTCAACTTCGAGAAGATCTACCCGCTCGACGCCTCATTTGACCGGCTCGAGGACGCCCCCGCTGACATCCGCGAGAACAAGCGCTACAAGGACACCGGCGACTTCTCCGTGGCCGGCATGGCGGCGCGTATGCGGGCGGATTTCGGTGACCAGCCGCTCGACATCATCGTCCACTCGCTCGCCAATGGTCCCGAGGTCAAGAAATCCCTCCTCGAGGTCTCCCGCGGCGGCTACCTCGCCGCGATCGGCACGAGTGCCTATTCACTTATCTCGTTGATGCAGCACTTGGGCCCGATGCTCCGCCCGGGCGCCGCCGTCGCCTCACTCACCTACATGGCGAGCGAACGCGTGATTCCCGGCTACGGCGGCGGCATGAGCTCGGCGAAGGCGGCGCTGGAGAGCGACACGCGCGTGCTCGCGTACGAGGCGGGGCGCAAATGGGGCACCCGCGTGAACACCGTGAGTGCCGGTCCCTTTGCGTCGCGTGCCGCGAGTGCGATCGGCATCATTGGCGCGATGGTGAAGTACTGCGAGAAGAACAGCGCGTTGCCGCAAGCACTCGATGCCTCCGAGGTCGGCGCGACGATGGCGTTCCTCTGCTCACCGCTCGCGTCGGGCATCACCGGGACGACGGTGTATGTCGACAAGGGGTATCACTCGATGGGGATGGCGGTGGACGGGGCCACGGTGCCTGCCTTCTAGGTGGGAGGTGGGAGGTGGGAGGTGGTCGAGTCACAGGCCGCGCACGAACATGCCGACGGCCTGCTCGCCGTACTCGCGTGCGCCGACTCGCTCGTAGCCGAGCCGCTCGTGGAATCGTACTGAGCCAGGATTTGGCGGCTCGAGATTCACCTCCAGCGTCACGCGCGGCCAGCGACCCGCGGCGAATGCGTGCATGTCGGAGTACAAGAGCGCACCGACTCCCTGCCCGCGCGCACGCTCCGCGACCACTGCGCGGTCGAGATACAGGAACGCGTCGTAACGAGCGAGGAACCATTTGTGGTTCTCGCTCCAGTAGTCGACGTCCCATGGCAGGCAGAGTACGAACCCCGCTACGCCCTCCGCATCGTCACAGACACTGAAGTACGCGGCATTCTCCACCAGCCACTCCCACTCGTGCGGCGCCAGCACATTCACGTTCGGCGCGGCCGCGTTGTTCATCGCCAGTACCGCTGCATGGTCGGCCGCGACCGCCGCACGCACGACATGGAGGGGGCTCATCGCGCCGCACGCACGACACGGGGGGCGCTCATCGCGCCCCCCGTGTCACCGCCGGGACCAGCTCGCTCACGCGGCGTGGTCCGTCTCCATCATGTCGGCGTCCGCGGTCACGGTCGGCCGCGGCGTCACCGGCGGATCCTCGGCCTTTGGCACCACCGGCGGCTGACCGAACCGCTTGGCTTCCTGATTGAACTTGTTCAGGTCGTCGGTGAGCACCTTCTTCACCTTCTGGAGCTGCACTTCGATCGACGCTGAGACTTCTTCGTAGACCGCGACCGACTGGTCGGTCGGGCGGTACGGGCCAGAGCCCGCCACGCCTGCGAGCCCCGCCATCTGGTTATTGAGCCGCACCGGGAAGTTGAGCGGATCCTGCCCGCTCTGGTTCTTCACCTGGTAGAGCTCACGCTCGGCCGCCGCCAGCGCCTCATTGATCGCGTCGGCCGTCCGCTTGAGTCGCGGTGCCGCCGCCACACGCTCGGCGAGCTGCGCGCGCACGTTGCGGATGGTCTTCACTGCATCGTTGGCCGCCGTGGTGCGGTCGCGCACGCGGATCAGGAAGTCGAACTGCGCGACGAGGTCAGCCTCGGTGGCGGTCGAGCGCGGGTCGTTCATCAGCTTGAACGTCGCTACCTGCGGTGCGGCGTCACCGACGGTCATGCGCACCGAGTAGGTCCCCGCTGGCGCCACCGGACCGCGCGTGCCGCCGGCCCACATGATCATCCCGCGAAAGCTGCTCGCGTCCGGGTAGCGCATGTCCCACGCGAACTGATTGAGTCCGGCCGCGTTGGCCGGACGCGTCGCGCCACCACCACCGAAGCGGCCACCGCCGCCGCCCGCCGCCGCGGCCGCGCGCGTCGAGTCACGCTCGGCCGCGAGCTGCACCGAGTCGGCCGACTCATAGCTCTTGATCAGGTCGCCGTTGGGCGCGAGGAACTCGAGCTTCACCTTCTGGTTGCCACTGGCGAGATGGTAGTAGACCACCGCGCCGGTCGTCGGGTTCTGCCCCGGGTTGGTCGCACCAGCCGCGCCACCGCGACCGCCGCCACCGAATCCGCCGCCCCACTCGATCCGGTACGCGTCGCGCGGCACGAACAGGTGCACCGGGTGCGCGAGCACCTGCGCATTCAGCTGACGCAGCGCCGAGAGATCGTCCATCACCCAGAACGAACGGCCGTGCGTTCCCGCGACCAGGTCGCCTTCCTTGACGACGAGATCATGCACCGGCACCGGCGGCAGGTTGCGCTGCAGCTTCTGCCAGTTGCTGCCGTCGTCGAAGCTCACCCAGACGCCGCGTTCGGTGCCGGCGTAGAGCAGGCCGCGCCGCACCGGATCCTCGCGGATCACGCGCGTGAACTCGTCAGCGGCGATGCCGTTCACGATCTTGGTCCACGTCGCGCCGAAATCGGTCGTCTTGTACAGCAGCGGCTGAAAGTCGTCGAGCTGGAATCGGTTCGCCGCCACGTAGGCCGTGCCTTCGGCATAGTGCGACGCCTCGATGATCGAGATGCGCGTGAAATCACCGATCCCCGGCGGCGTCACGTTCTTCCAGGTCTTGCCGCCATCGCGCGTGACCTGCACATAGCCGTCGTCGCTGCCGGCCCAGAGTACATTCGCTGACTGAAAGCTCTCGGCGAGTGTGAACACCGTACCGTAGGTCTCGACGCCCGTCTGGTCCTTGGTGATCGGGCCACCTGATGCGCCGAGTGTGCGCGGGTCGTTGCGCGCGAGCGGCGGCGAGACGATCTGGAAACTCTGGCCTTCGTTCGTGGAGCGGAAAAGCGTGCTGCCGCCCGCGAACAGGACCTTGGGATCGTGCATCGAGATCACGATCGGGAAGGTCCACTGGAACTTGTACTTGATGTCCTCCGACGACCAACCCATGGGGTTCATCGGCCAGGCGTTGATGTTGCGCTCGAGTCCGTTGCGCATGTCCTTGCGCGTCAGGTAGCCCGAGTAGCTGCCCGCGTAGATGATGTCCGGGTTGGTCGGGTCGGCGGTCACATAGCCTGACTCACCACCGCCCGCGTCCTGCCAATCGCCGAGCGCGATGCTGCCTGGATTCCTGCTTGGTGCGCAGAGCGTCGAGTTGTCCTGCTGTGCGCCACAGACGCGGTACGGAAAGTGGTTCGTGGTCGACACATGATAGAACTGCGCGGTGGAGAAGTCCTGCTCGCTCCACGTCACGCCGCCGTTGGTGCTGACGTTCGCGCCGCCGTCGTTGCCCTGGACCATGCGGAGCGGATCGTTGGGGGCGATCCAGAGGTCATGGTTGTCGCCGTGCGGCACCTGGATCGACTGGCGGAA
>JANOTB010000278.1:0-1752 GCA_031416115.1 Gemmatimonadota bacterium | reverse complement strand
TCCGCCCCCGGCACGTCGCCCAGCGCGCACGCGCGCGGCCACGACGAGCCCTACCTGCCGGTCTTCACGCCCGGCTCAGCGCGCAGCAAGGAACTCGCGGAGCTCATCACGCGCTATCCCGACAAACGCGCCACGCTGCTGCCCGCCCTCTGGATGGTGCAGGAGGATTGCGGTTGGATCAGCGAAGCGGCGATGATCGAGGTGGGGGAGCAGCTCGGGTGCACCGCCGCCTATGTGAAGGGCGTGGTCACCTTCTATACGATGTACCACCAGCATCCGGTGGGGAAACACTTCATCCAGATCTGCACGACGTCGCCCTGCCTCTGCGCCGGCGCCGACGATGTGGTGAAGGCGTTCCTCGAGCACACGGGGTGCAAGGAGCTCGGCCTCACCTCACCGGACGGCAAGTACACGGTGATCGAGGTCGAGTGCCTCGGCGCATGCGGCTTCGCGACGCCGGTGCAGATCAATGAGGACTATGTGGAGAACGTGACGCCGGCGAAGGTGCCGGAGATCCTGGCGGGACTGAAGGGCTGAGCGAAAGGATGAACGAAGTGTCCCCTACCACCTGTCGTCGACGAAATGGGCTTCCCCCACAAGAGCCACCCCCGCGAGACCCCGATCCTCTCCAAGCACTTCGGAGAGCCGGAGGCGCGCACCCTCGACGGCTGGAAGGCCCGCGGCGGCTACAAGGCGCTCGCGCAGGCGCTCCACACCGACCCCCTCGCGATCCAGGAGATCGTGAAGGCGTCCGGCTTGCGCGGTCGTGGCGGTGCCGGATTCCCGACCGGCCTCAAGTTCTCGTTCATGAAGCTCGGCGATGGCAAGCCACACTACCTCTGCTGCAACGCGGACGAGTCGGAGCCCGGCACGTTCAAGGACCGCGAGATCATGCGGTGGACGCCGCACGCCCTCATCGAGGGGTGTGCCATCGCGTCGCACGCGATCGGCGCCGAGACGGCCTACATCTATATCCGTGGCGAGTTCACCGAGCCCATCCGCGTGATGGAAGCGGCGCTCGCCGAGGCGCGCGCGGCCGGCATCATCGGCAAGAACGCGATGGGGTCCGGCAAGCGGCTCGACATCTGGGTGCACAAGGGGGCGGGCGCGTACATCTGCGGGGAAGAGACCGCGCTGATGAACTCGCTCGAGGGGAAGCGCGGCAACCCGCGCATCAAGCCCCCGTTCCCGGCCGTGAGCGGTCTGTTCGGCATGCCGACGACGATCAACAACGTCGAGACGCTGGCCGCGCTGCCACACATCCTGAACAACGGCGCCGAGTGGTACAAGGCGATGTGCCTGTCGAATCCGAAGAGCACGGGCAGCAAGCTCTATTCCGTGTGCGGCAACGTCGCGAAGCCGGGCAACTATGAGGTCGTGATGGGATTCTCCTTCAAGGAGTTCCTGTACGACCTCTGCGGTGGGCCGCTGCCGGGCCGGAAGTTCAAGGCGCTCATCCCCGGTGGTTCGTCGGTGCCGACGATCACGATCGAAGAAGCCGAAGCCACGATCATGGACTACGAGGGCTTCGTCGCGCAGGGGACGATGCTCGGCTCCGGCGGCGTCATCATCTTTGACGACGCGCAATCGATTCCGCGGCAGATGGCGCGACTCGCGCGCTTCTACGCGCACGAGAGCTGCGCGCAGTGCACGCAGTGCCGGGAAGGCACCGCCTGGATGACCAAGATCCTTGTGCTGATCGTCGCCGGGCAGGGCACGTATGAAGACCTCGATACGATCTTCGATCTCTCG
>JANOTB010000277.1:0-17079 GCA_031416115.1 Gemmatimonadota bacterium | reverse complement strand
CGCAACGTGTGCACGGCCCGCGCCTCTTCGGTGGTCACGCGGGCGATGACACCCTGCAGCGTGGGCGCGGTGAACGGTGGTTCCCCCACGAGCATCTCGAAGGTGATCGCACCCAACGCATAGATGTCGGCCCGTGCGTCGACACTGCGCTCGCCCATCGCCTGTTCCGGCGCCATGTAGTGCGGCGTGCCGAGCGAAAGCCCCGTCTGCGTCATGCGCTGACCGCCCGCGTGCTGCAGCGCCAACGCGATGCCGAAGTCCGCCACGAGCGCGTGTTGCGCTCCCGCTCCGCCCTGCAGCAGGATGTTCTCAGGCTTGATGTCGCGATGGATCACGCCACGCTCGTGGGCATACTGCAGCGCATCCGCCACTTCACGCGCAATGCGCAGCGCGTCATCCACCGAGAGCTGACGCTCCCGATCGAGTCGGCCGCGCAACGTCTCGCCGTCGATGAACGGCATCACGTAGAACAGCTGACCATCGGCGCTGCCGCTGTCGAACAGCGGCAGGATGTGCGGATGCTGCAGTGACGCCGTGAGCTCGATCTCCTGAAGGAACCGTTCCGAGCCGATGACCGCACTGAGCTCGGGATGCAACAGCTTGATCGCCACGCGGCGCCTGTGGCGCACGTCCTCAGCCAGATACACGGTCGCCATGCCGCCCTGCCCGAGCTCGCGCTCCAGCCGGTAGCGATCGGCGATCTGTTCGGCAAAGCGGCTGGTGCTCGTCGCGTCCATGGTACTTCTCAAGGTACTGTCTGCCGTGAGGAGCGGCTATGGCGTATTCGTCTTCCCCGTATTCGCCCACCAACAGCCCGCCCTTACTTGCGTCCCCCAACGTTCTCGCGGAGTGCACGCGCCGCCAGTGCCGCGTGACCCCTCCTGCATGACCAGCGTAGTCCCTCCATCGCTCGTTGCCGCCCCGCCGACCGCTACCGCATCGATCGCGAACTCGGCGCCGGCGGCATGGCCACCGTGTAGCATGGCCACCGTGTAGCTGGCCACCGTGTAGCTGGCGCGCGCCGCCGGCTCACGGCACTTTGCTGGCGTTCCCCTCTACAGGACCTCTTGACCAATGCGACCGAGTTCATTCGGAATCTGCGAAGTCTGCGGTAAGCGGAGCGGCAAGGCCTCCATGGCGGCGCACCTACGCAAGTGCCTCCCGCACGCGGGCGACGGCGCGACCGTTGCCGGACTACTGATCCGCGTCCGGGCCACAGGTGCTTCCATGTATTGGATGGACTGCGCCGTCCGAGTCGACGCGAAGCTCAAGCAACTCGATGCGCTGCTCCGACGTACGTGGCTCGAGTGCTGCGGCCACCTGAGCGCGTTCTCGACCCGGGACCGAGGCCGCTTCGGGACGAGCGTGACGATCGCGAAGGCGCTCGCGTCCGCGAGCAAGGGCGTTGCGTACGAGTACGATTTCGGATCGACGACCGCGCTCGTCATCAGTAGCGCGGGGCCAATAAGCGCTGTCCTCGACAGGCCGATCCGCATGGTCGCCCGCAACGAGGCTGTCGTCTGGCCCTGTGCCGTCTGCGGTGAGCCCGCTACGGCCATATGCACCGAGTGTGACTACGACGACCGGGGCTTCTGCTGTGCCAAACACGCGAAGAAGCACTCGTGCGGCCGCGACCTGCTGTTGCCAGTGGTGAACTCGCCGCGAATGGGAGTCTGTGGCTACAGCGGCGAGGGCTGACCGAACGCGTCAACCGCCGAGCCCGCCCATCGCCACGTACTTGATCTCCAAGTACTCCTCGATCCCCTGCCGCGCGCCCTCGCGACCGATCCCGCTCTCCTTCACCCCGCCGAACGGCGCCACCTCGGTGGAGATGAGCCCCTCGTTGATGCCGACCATCCCGTACTCCAGTCGCTCGGCCACTCGCCACGCGCGTGCCAGGTCGCGCGTATAGGCGTAGGCCGCGAGACCGAACGGCGTATCGTTCGCCATCGCGATCGCCTCGGCTTCATCGGCGAACGCGATCACGGTGGACACCGGGCCGAAGATCTCCTCCCGCGCGATCGCCATCGCCCCCGTGACCTCGGCGAGCACCGTGGGCTCGAAGAAGGTGCCGCCCAGCGCGTGACGCGCACCGCCGCAGACGACACGTGCGCCCTGCGACCTGGCGTCGGCCACGAGTCGCTCGACCTTCTGCACCGCGCGCTCGGAGATCAGCGGCCCTTGGACCACGCCCGGCGTCATCCCGTCGCCCACAGACAAGGCCGCGACCGCGAGCGCGAGCTTGTGCGTGAATGCCTCCACGACGCCCGACTGCACGAGGAGTCGATTCGCGCTGACGCAGGTCTGCCCCGCGTTGCGGTATCGCGACGCGACCGCGCCCGCGACAGCGGCGTCGAGGTCGGCGTCGTCGAACACGAGGAAGGGAGCGTTCCCGCCGAGCTCGAGCGAGACGCGCTTCACCGTCGACGCGCACTGTGCCATGAGCAGCTTGCCCACCGCGGTAGACCCGGTGAACGAGAACTTCCGCACGAGCGGACTCTCGGTCAGCACCTTGCCGACCTCGCTCGCTCGCGTCGACGGGATCACGTTGAAGACGCCGACTGGAATGCCCGCTCGCTCTGCGAGCACCGCGAGCGCGAGCGCCGAGAGCGGCGTCTCGTGCGCGGGCTTCACCACGAAGGTGCAACCAGCGGCGAGCGCGGGGGCCGCTTTGCGCGTGAGCATCGCGATTGGGAAGTTCCAGGGCGTGATCGCTGCGACCACACCCACCGGCTGCCGCAGTGCGAGCAGTCGGCGCCCCGGCACCGGTGTGGGGATCACCTCGCCGTACGTGCGCTTGGCTTCTTCGGCGAACCACTCGATGAACGCGGCGCCGTAGATGACCTCACCTCGCGCCTCGGCGAGTGGCTTGCCCTGCTCCGCCGTCATGATCACCGCGAGATCATCTTGCGCGGCAACGATCAGGTCGAACCAGCGGCGAAGGATCGCGGCGCGGTCCTTCGCCGTGCGCGCGGCCCACGCTGGTTGAGCGC
The DNA here is from genome assembly GCA_031416115.1 of Gemmatimonadota bacterium. Lineage (GTDB taxonomy): Bacteria > Gemmatimonadota > Gemmatimonadetes > Gemmatimonadales > Gemmatimonadaceae > Pseudogemmatithrix. The sequence continues at coordinate 14,086 of JANOTB010000277.1, read as the reverse complement.
GAGCCGCCGCCGCGACGGCCGTCTCGGTCTCGGCAGGGCCGAGATCGGCCACCTGCGCGAGGAGGGCACCGGTCGCCGGGTTGCGGACCTCGAACGCGTTGGGTGCGGCGATCCAGGTCCCGTCGACGAAACCGCGATCGCGCAGAAGCAGCGCGTCCGACAGCTGCACCGTGACGAGCGATGTCATTGGCGTAGAAGAGTGAACATACCGGAATCTACGTGACCCGGCGTGCCCGCGGATTGCGCGAGGCGGCGTTCCGCCGCTGGAGGCGACGCGCGAAGGCTTCGTCTACGGCGTCGGCACCCGCGCACCCGAGTCGGGACTCCGCTTGTCGTTCGCCCCGCGCGCGGTCTTCGTCGCGGCATCATAAAGGATCGAGTGCGCGTCGCCCTGACTGCGCGCTGGTTCTTCCTTGACATGATGCCCCATCGCGCGGAGCGCGGCGAGCACCTCGGGCGTTGCCGTTCCCTGCTCGAAGCTCGCGGTGTCGGGCATCCACTGGTGATGGATGCGCGGCGCGTCGACGGCGGCGCGTACGCCCTCGCCGAACGCCGTCACGCCCAGCACCACGTTGAGCACTGTGTTGGGGATAGTCCGACCGCCAGGTGAGCCGGTCACGAGGCGCAGTGATCCGCCCTGGGTCACGATCACGGGCGACATCGAGCTGAGCATCCGCTTCCCGGGTGCGATCACATTCGCCGGCGTGCCGATCGCCCAGCCGTTGTCGGTGTAGCCGGGCTTCTTGTTGAAGTCACCCATCTCGTTGTTGAGCAGGAAGCCGGCGACGACCACGCCCGATCCGTAACCGCTCTCGAGCGTGTAGGTGTTCGACACCGCATTGCCCGCGGCGTCCACCACGCTGAAGTGCGTCGTCTGCCGCGACTCGGCGGGTGTCAGGATGTCCTTCCCGAGCTGAGCGCTGCTCGTGGCCCGTGCCGTATCGATCCCAGCGGCGAGCTCGCGCGCATACTCCTTCGATATCAATCGCGCGAGCGGTATCTCACTGAAGTCCGGGTCGCCCATCCAGCGGGCACGATCGAGATAGGTGCGGCGTGCGACCTCCAAACGCAGGTGCAGCGTCATCGCGTCGTCGCGCTTGCGGCTCGCGACGCCGAGTGCCTCGAGTTGATTGAGCGTGAGCATCATGACCATGCCGCCTGAGCTCGGCGGTCCCATCGCGATGAGCTCGTATCCATTGAAGGTGCCGCGCACCGGCTCGCGCTCCACCGCGTTGTACGCCGCCAGGTCCGCGCGGCCGATCAGCCCACGATGCGCGCGCATCTGCACGTCGATCGAGTCGGCGATCCACCCGGTGTAGAACGCGTCGGGGCCGGAGTCAGCGATCGCGCGCAGCGCGCGACCAAGCTGCGGGAGCTTGAGCGTATCGCCCGCCATCCACTTGCCGCCGCCCGACTTGCCGTACGTCGCGACCGATGCGGGGAACGGAGCGAAGATCTTCTCCACTGCCCAGTTGAGCTCGCCGGCCAACGGCTCCGAGAGTGCGAAGCCCTGCTCCGCGAGTCCCACGGCGGGCATCACGACATCGGCCCACTGCAACTTGCCGAACTTGCCATGCGCCATCGCGAGCCCGCGCACGGTGCCGGGCACGCCGGAAGCGCGCCAGCCGGAGTCGGTCGCCGACCAGGCGATCTGCCCCTTGGCGTCGAGGTACATCGTCGGTGTCGACTTCGCGGGCGCCTTCTCTCGGTAATCGATCGTCGTTGCGGTCCCGTCGGCGAGACGGATCACCATGAAGCCGCCTCCACCGATGTTCCCCGCCGACGGATGAGTCACGGCGAGCGCGAAGGCCGTCGCGACCGCGGCGTCGACCGCATTGCCGCCCTTGGCGAGCATCGCCGCCCCCGCCTCGGACGCGAGATGGTGTGCGGAGACCACCACGCCCGTCGTCGATACGACCTCATCGGCGACGGGTTCGGTGACGCGTTCGCTCGCCGGTCCACACGCGATGGAGAAGAGCGCGAGCAGGGCGACGCCGCGAGCGGCGTTGGGACGAACGAACGCGTTGCGCATTGATACGATCGGGATCGAGGATGAACGTAGAACCGAGCTCCGACGGAGAAGCTACCGCCCGCCGAAGCTCATCGTCAGCCCGAACCCGGAGTCATTCCGCCCCTCGGCGGCCATCAACATCGCCGCCGCCTGCAGGTTGAGCAGACCGAACTCGAGGCCGAACCCTCCGCTGTACCGCATCCCGTCGCCGAGCGTGGTGATGCCGCCGCGCAGCGGAATGAAAGGGATGAGGCGCAACTCGACGCCGAGCCCGACCTGTGTCTTGGGGCCGAGCTCGATGCCGTCGCCGAAGCGCTGGCGGAGGTCGGCCGCGAGCGTGAGTCGCTTGAGGCCGGTCCACGCCACACCGAGCGCGAGCATCGGGTTCACCTTCGACTCCTCGATCCGCGCGCGCAGCTCATCCTGCACGGCCTGCGGCGCGGTCGACAGCGGCAGCAGGTCCTCGACCGTACTCGAGCTGCTGTCCTGGTCGAAGGTCGCTCTCACCGGCATGTAATAGAGATTGTCCGTCTTCCAGGCGAAGGTGCTGACGAGGTCGTGCACCACGGCGGACGCCCGCAGATTGCCGACCTGCCAGGTCGCGCCGACGTCGAATCCAAAGCCGGTGCCGTTCACGTACTCCGCCGTGTCGGTGACGACCACCGGCGCGTCGATGATGATCTGCAGCGGGATCGAGGTGATCGCCGACCCGCCGTCACGCATCGAGGCGGCGGCGTGGCCGAGCATGTACTTGCCCGTCACTCCGATCGCGAGATCGCCAATGGGCACGAGCGGGACGCGGCGGCCATAAGCGAGGCCGAACGTGGTCGTCGCGTTCGCGTCGAAGGCGAGATCGGTGAGTGTGTAGTTCTGTGGGAGGCCCGTGCGCCCGGCGTTGCCGAACAACAAGAGCTCGGCCATCGCCGGCGGCAGATCACCGTCCGCACGCAGCGTGGTCGTCGCACTCAGCGCGAACCGTCCGATCGAGAGCGCGAGCGGCGTGATGTTGATGTCACCGCCGAGATTCTGGCCGCCGTTGTCGGTGACCTTCTGCATCCACGCTTCGCGCACCGCCTGCGGCACGATGATGCCGGCGTAGTCATTGAGGTCCTGCAGCGTGATCGGGCCGGTGCCGACACCGATCTGCGGGGAGAGCGCGAGTGAGAAGCGCGAGTTGCCGGGGAGCCCGAGGTTCGCGGGATTCCAGGCGACCGCGTTGAAGTTTCGTGCGACGGCGGTGTAGTTGCCGCCCATCGCGGTGGCGGCAGCGGAGGCGTTGCCCTGCGCATGCGCGAGCGCCGGCGCGAGGACGAGTGCGAGCGCCGCGACGCATGAGACCGAGCGAAGAGTGTTGGTCATGGCTCAGGCCCCCACGTTGAGGACGAGTTGCACGCGCGTTCGCAGTATGATGCGCTGCGTCGGCGTGACCGTGACGGTGTTTCCCGCGCCGGTCCCATTCGCCGTGCCGTTGACGGCCATCGTCACGTTCGACTTACCGAGCAGGGACTGCAGCTCGAGCTTCGAAAGGAGGATCGCCGCGTTTGAGGTCGGAGTGGCTGCGATGGTGAGCGACTTGGTGATCGATACCGCACCCACACCACCCTGCGCCGGCGCCGCGATCACGACGTTCATGCTCACCGATGCGGTGAACGGATTCACGATGTCGAGGAGCAGCCCACCGCTCTCGACCTGATCCGGGAAGTCCACGCCCTCGAGGTCGAAGGCGCTCGGCGCCGTGTTCACCGCGTCGTTCGTGACGGCGACCGTCGCCTGCGTGAGCGTGAGGCCTGCCATCGCGGCACTGATCGCGATCGAGTTCCCGGAGCTGAGCGCGGCGTTCCCGCCAGCCGGTACGGTGAACGCGACCGCGACCGCGATCGAGCCCGTGTACACGCCGAGGGGCAGCGGCACGGCGAAGGCCGTGGTCTGGCCATTCGCCATGGTGCGCGCCGCGCCGAGGAACGAGGTGATGGACGTCGTCGTTCCGCTCGTGAGCGTCACGGCAAAGGAGCCGAACGCTGCGACCGCGCCATTCGGGCGCAACGGATCGAAGCCGAGGTTGTTGAGGATCGACAGCGTGAGCGTGCCGCCCGACACCGTCGCCGCCGTGACGCCGGCCGGGAACGTGACGGTCGTGGCGAGCGCTCCCGCGCCTGACGTGAAGGCGGGAATCGGTGCGACGACTGTGGCGCTCGACTGACAGGCGGGCTGCCCGCAGAGCGTGCCCAACGTCGCGCTGATGTTCGACGGACTGGGGATCGCGACCGTGAAGGCGGTGCCGCCCACGTTGAGCCCCACGTTGGTCGGCAGGAGCTGCGCGACGCTCACCGTCACGGAGTCACCGGGGACGATCCAGGTCTGCTGGAGGATCGGCGCCTCGGACGGGATCTCGCACGCGGCGAGAGTCCCGACGAGCACCGCGACGGCGGCGCGCGATGCGCGCCGAACCTTCAATGGAAGCATGGGGGTCCTGGTGTCAGCGCGCGGGACACCCGGGCGCTGACATAATACTGCGCATTTCCCGTGCCCGGCGCACGACTTCAGGTGACCTGCGTCACCTAGTGACGGGCTCGGGTCACCATGATCACCCACCCGGGTCCGCTCCCGATCCGGTGCTGCTCGGCGAAGCTCCCCTGATTGATCGCGAGCGCGAGCTCGAGCAGGCTGTTGAGATAGGTCACCGGCTGCCCCACCGCGACATGACCGAAGCTCTCGACGAACGGGGCTCGCAACGTACTGAGCACCGTGCGACCGTCGTGCGCGATGACCACGCTCAACGTGTCGCCCACCGTGAACCCCGCGCTGTCGAGCATCGCGGCGGAGATGTTGGTCCAGAGATTCCCGTACGGTCGGTCGATCATGGCGATCATGCCGCGCAGTACGTCGCCGCGGCGCTCCGGCGCCTGCACCGCGAGCCGCACGAGCGTTGTTCCGCGCGACGGACCGACGTCCCCGAAGCCCAGCTGCCCCGCCGCGAGTCGCGCACCGAGGTACGCGAAGACGTCGCGGCCATGAAAGGTGTGCGATCGCTCCGAGCCCGGCAGCCGCTGCCGCGCGAGGTCGATCTCGCGCACCTCCGCCACTTCGTCGGCGATCAGCGTGAGCGTCCCGTTGTCCGGTGTGACCACCAGTTGCCCGCTCTTGAGTCGCGCGACCACGCCGAGTCGCGCCGTTCCCACACCGGGGTCGACGATCGAGACGAAGACCGTGCCCTTGGGCCAGAACGACGTCACCTGACGAAGCCGATAGGCGGCCTCCCAGATGTCGTACGGCTCGATCTGGTGCGTGAGGTCGAAGATCCGGAGCGCGGGGTCCACGCCGGTCGCGACGCCTTTCATCGAAGCGACCGCGCCGTCGCGCGTGCCAAAGTCGGACTGCAGCACGAGCGCGCTCTGGGCGCGGAGCGTGGCGGTGGAAAGCAGGAGGGCGACAGAGGCCCGGAGGATCGTGCGCATCTGATGCTTCTCCATACGAGCCGTGTCGACCGCGATTCCTCTGGCCAAAGGTATCAGCATCGTGGCGCGCTGGGGCACTCTGGACCACCGGACGGCGCCCACGTCGAACGACTGTGCTCCGCCTTGCCCTCGGCGCACGCAGGGCGCATGGTTGTACCGAACGTTTGCCCCCACACCATGCCCGCCCTCCTGCACGCTCGCGAAGCAGTCATCGGACGCCTCTTGGGCGTGATCCGTCGCGAAGGCTACGACGGCGCGTCGCTGGCCCGGTTGTCGCAGGCCACCGGGCTCGGCAAGGGGTCGCTCTACCACCATTTCCCCGACGGCAAGGACGACATGGTCGCCGCGGTGCTCGCGCACCTCGAGACCGTGGTGGGAACGCACATCATCGCGCCGCTGGAGACCGAGGACCCGCCGCTCACTCGCCTGCGCGACATGCTCGCGGCGGTGGAGGCGTTCTACCGTGGCGGCCGGGAGTCGTGCCTGCTGGCATCGCTCGGCATCGGCGAGTCGGCACGGCCGTTCCACCCGCGGGTGAAGCGGATCTTCGAACGCTGGATCGCGGCACTCGCGGCGACGCTGCGCGCCGGCGGCGTGCCGCGCCCGGCATCGCGGACCCGCGCCGAGGATGCACTGGCGCGGATCGAGGGTGCGCTCGTCCTCGCGCGCGCGCTCGGGAAACCGGCGCTCTTCGCGCGGACCCTGCGGACCCTTCCCTCCGAGCTGCTCCGGCCCTGACCGACCGCCCGTGGGAACTCCGATATCGTGAGAAGGATAGCTCTATTGTACCGAACGGTCGGTACATTATATTCCCCAGAGCCTCCCATGACCCCATCCCCCCCGTCGCCACCGCCGCCCAGTCTCCTGCCGCCATCGAGGCCCTCAACGCGTTCTTCGGCGCCCTCGGCAAGGGCGTCCTCGACGGCAAGGTCGGCGAACGGATCGCGATCACCTTCGCCCTCGTCGAGATCGTCGCGCACGTCGCGCACGTCGCGCTCAACGTCTTCACCAACTACCTCAACAGCGTCGCCGGCACCGAGATCGACTTCCCGCACGTTTCGCTCGACCGGTCGGCCTGACCGATGACGCTCACGATCGGCGGGCTTTGGCGCTATCCGGTGAAGACCCTCGCCGGGGAACGACTCACTGAGGCCGACCTCACGCCCGACGGCATCCCCGGCGATCGCCTCGTGCATGTGCGCGGGCCGGAGGGGGTCCGCACGTCACGCCGGCATCACCGACTGCTCGGGTTGCGGGGTTCGCTCTCGCCCGAGGGACTGTCGCTCGTGAACGGGCACGCATGGGATTCGCCGGAGGCGCTCGCGCTCGTGCGCGGCGCTGCCGGCGATGATGCCTGGCTCGCGGCAGACGACAGCCTCGACCGCTTCGGCATCCTGCCGTTGCTTGTCGCGACCGATGGGGCCGTACACGAGTTCGGTCGTGAAATTCGCCGCCCAAGCACTCGCGAGCGCTACGCGTGTCCATCCGGCCGTTGCACGGAACGCGCGATCAGCCACTGGGCGAGCCAGTACGTCCCAAGCACCACGAGCGTGCTGCCACCGAAACCGCCCCGGAACCGATTCACGGCGAGCGCGCCGTCGGACACCAGGAAGCTCAGGGCGCCGATCGCCGCGCCTTCGGAGCCGGGCGAGTGGCCCCAGCGCGCGAACGCCTGCCACCCCATGACGGCGATCACGGTGACGTACGCGCCGACCGGGAGGCGGAGCGCTCCGAGGTCGGGCCAGAGCAGCACGAGCATCGCGGCCGCGACGAGGCCGATCGTGAACGCCGCCGCAGGGTTGCGCAGTCCACCCTTCTCACTCGCGAATGCCGCGATGTATAGCAGGTGCGCCACGAGGAAACTCGCGAGGCCGGCAGTGAAGCGATCGCCGGGAAGCATCAGCGATACGTCCCCCGCAAGCGAGGCGACGAGGCCGGCGGTGACGAGCGCGCGGTACCGGGGCGAGACCGGCGACGACGCGCGCGCGGCGATGAGCAGCGCCGCGATCGTCGCGAGCGGCTTGGCCACGTAGACGAGCGGACGCAGGTCCAGATACTCGCCCGCGAGGCAGACGAGGGCGGCAGCCACCAACAGGGCAGTCAATCTGCGCGGAGGTGCCGCGGTCGGCTGCAAAGGACGCGGAAGGAGCGCATGGTCATGGAACCTGCAGGGAGTGACGGAGCCACAGAGTCCTCATCGCCACTACCCTGCCTCACGCGTTCCGCACCACCACCGCCGCACCGATGTCCGCGATGCTCCGCGTCCCCGACAGCGCCATCACCGTGCGCAGCTCAGCACGCAGCAGCGCCAGCACCCGCTCCACGCCCGGCTGGCCGAACGCGCCCAGCCCCCACAGATACGGCCGCCCGATCCCGACCGCGTCGGCACCGAGCGCGAGCGCCTTGAACACATCGGTGCCGCGCCGAACACCACTGTCGAGGATCACCGGGACCCGCTTGCGCACCACGCGCGCGATCTCGGGCAGGCAGTCGATCGTCGATCGTCCCGACTCGGCGGCGCGCCCGCCATGATTCGAGACGACTATGCCGTCGGCGCCATGCGACAGGCAACGCTGCGCGTCCTCCACCGTGGTGATGCCCTTCACCATCACCTTCATCTTCGTCGCGGCCTTCAGGCGGTCGACGAACTCCCAAGTGTGCAGGGGGATGTTGAATTCCAAGTCCTTCATGTCCACCCCGTCGAACATCGGCTTTCGCGAGAAGCTCGTGTTGCGGCTGCCGTACGAGTCACCGCTCGCATGGCACTGCGTACAGTCGCGGCGGTCGCGCTTGATGAAGCGCGAGAGCGTGACCCGGTTGCTCGAGACGGGAAGATCCACGGTGTACACGACGACCGGGCAGCCCGCCCCTTCGGCGCGCCGGAGCAGCTTCTCGGTGATCTCCCACTTCGCCGTCGCATAGAGCTGGTACCAGATCGGTTCGCCGCGCTCGGCGGCGACCTCCTCTACCGACGTGGTCGTCACGGTGGAGAGCATCATCAGATGCTTCTGCGACTTGGCGGCGCGCGCTGTCGCGAGTTCGCCGTCAGGGTGAAAGGCGCGTTGACTCCCCGTGGGCGAGATGATGATCGGCGTCTCCATCGGCGTGCCAAGGATCGACGTGCTCATGTCGACCTGTTCGATGCCGGCGAGGCGTTTGTCGCGGATGTCCCAGTGCGCGAATCCGCTGCGGTTGGCACGCAGCGTCACGTCGCCATCCACTCCGGTCGCGATGTAGCCGTAGTGCGCCGGCGGCAGAGTGCGCTGAGCCGTGACGCGCATGTCGAAGACGTCGAGGGCGTCGGTCGCGGTGGTGACGAGCTCGCCGAGGTCTTGGTCGGGTTCGCCTAGGGTGCCCGAGTGCTCTCGTGGCGCCTCGGCGGCTCCGTTCTCGTCCCCCTCCTTTTCCTCCGTGCACGCGGCCGCGCCGAGTGCGGCGATGAGAGGACTGGCTGCGAGATACCGAGCGAAGACGCGTCGGCTGGTCAGCTGATCCATTGGAGCTCCGGCGGCAAGTCGTGAGTGACGCGTCGGGAAAATACAGGCTCGCCGAACGCACGCTAGGGCACTTCAGATCGGCGTGGTCGCGATCTCGCGCGGAAAACGAAGGCTGCGATCCACTTCCTCGTGCGCGGCGATCAGTCGCTCCACCTGCTCCGACACCTCGGCCGCGATGCCGAGGTGAGTGGTGAGGCTCTCGATCGACGTCGATCCCGCGTGCAGCCGCAGCAGGTGCAGGCGGATCGTCTCGAGCGCACCGACCGCCTCCCCGAGCCGCGCGTGGATCTCGTCGCGCGCTGCTCTCACGTCGGCGTAACCTTCCGACTCGGCGACGTCGCCGGCGACGGCGAGCGCCTCCTGCAGATCGTCGTAGCGACGACGGAGCGACTGTGCATCGTCCTGCAGGCGCTTGAGTATCGTGGGGACATCGCCGATCGCGGTGCGCGTGGCTTTGGGCAATGAATCGAAGAGCTGTTCGGCGGCCATGCCGAGCGATAGTTCGGTGGCGCGATGGGTCATGGCCGAAACGGGCACGCGCTTGCCCATCAGTTTGCGCGCGACGGCGAACAACGACTTCCCGATACGTCCCGTCCAGATCCCCGACCAGAACTCGGTGTCGATATCGCGTCGGCGCTGTGCCAGCGAGATCGACGCGACTGACGTGAGGAGCGCGAGCGGGCCGCTGAACAGCAGCCATTCCAGGCCGAGCCAGCTGATCGTCGCGTCGTTCAGTCGAAGGCCAGAAGGTAAGATCGCGTTCACCAGGGTGAATCCGGTCACCGCTTCGAGGACCGTCAGGCCAGCAGTGACCGCGAACACCGTCGCGCTCACCCGCGCCACCGTCGGCAACCATCGCTCGATCCGTCCCGGGCGCGCGAGCATCCTCTCGAGTGCGAGTTCTTCTCGTGCCCGCTCCATCTCGGACGCGAACGCCGGCGCGAGATCCTGGTGCGCGAATCCCTTGAGGCTCACTCGGAACGCGGCGTTAGTGAAGTAGGCGATCGGGAAAAACACCGCCCCCGCGAAAAACGCCGAGAACCCCGGCACGAGCCCGTACGCCGCCGAGATGGCCACCGACGTCGGCAGGGTGAACGCCGCCGTGATCAACGTGCCCCCGCCGTCGAGCCGTCCATTGCGCCGCACGAACGCGCGCAGCGCTACCGGCAACTCGCGGCGGAGTTCGATCGCGGCGCCGAGCTGCTCACCGACCGACTGCGCGCTCGCCGGTCGGTGCGCGGGGTCCTTGGCGAGACACCGATCCACAAGTGCGGCGAGCTTGCGCGGCACGACCACACCGATCGACGCGAGTGGCGGTGGCGGTTCAGTCACCTGTTTCGCGAGCACTTCGGTCACGCTCGCTCCCTCGAACGGTACGCGCCCGGAGAACGCATAGAACGCGGTCGCACCGAATCCGTACAGGTCGCTGCGCGCATCGAGCGCCGCGCCGAGCACCTGCTCGGGGCTCATGAACTCCGGCGTCCCGGCGATCCCGTCCGCGCCCGCATCGGCGAAGGCGGCCGCGATCCCGAAGTCCGCCACGAGCACGCGACCGGTCGCTCCCTCGAGGAGGATGTTGTCGGGCTTCACGTCGCGGTGCACGAGTCCCTGCGCGTGCGCGTAGGCGAGGGCCCACGCCACCTCGCGCAGCACACGCGTACCCTCGGTGCTCGTGAGCGGGCCACGTGCACCGACGCGCTGCGCAAGTGTCTCGCCGTCCACGAACCCCATCACATAGAAGACGAACTCACCCCGCTCCTCGACCGCATGGATGGGGATGATGTTCGGGTGCGAGAGCTTGGCCGCGAGCCGCGCCTCGCGCAGGAACCGGTCGCGCAGTTTGGGCTGCGCCCAGCGCTCCGGCGGCACCAGTTTGATAGCCACCGAGCGGTCGAGATGCACTTCGCGTGCGAGGTAGACGATCCCCATGCCACCACGGCCCAGCTCGCGATCGAGCGAGTATCGGCCCGCGATCGCGTCCTGGAACTCGAGGAAGAGAGGGTCGGGGGTGACGCTCATGCCCTAGTATCGCAGGCGGCGCGCCCTCGGCGCCAGAGCACGGGTGGCACCTCGGCGCTCGCCACGGCGACGGCCGGAGGTAGATTCTTCCGCGCCACCTCAACCTCATCCGCCGATGCTCACCGTTCTTCGCCGCCCCGCCCTCGCACGCGTCGCGCTCCTCGTCGCGCTCCTCGTCCCGCTCGCCGCCTGCACGCCACGCGGCATCTCCACCGCTCCCGCGGCCGCCGGCCACTACGATGTCGTGATCGAGAACGGCCGCGTGATCGATGGCACCGGCGCCGCCTGGTACTACGGCGACGTCGCACTCCGCGGTGATCGCATCGCAGCGATCGGACCGCGCGGTGCCTTCCGCTCGGCTCGCGCGACCACGCGTGTCGACGCCACGGGTCACGTCGTCTCGCCGGGGTTCATCGACATCCAGGCACACTCGATCGGCCACTACATGGCAGGCGACGGCCGGGCGCTCTCGATGATCACGCAGGGGATCACGACCGCGATCCACGGCGAAGGCAGCTCGCTCGGCCCGATGAACGATCGCCTGCTCGCTGCGGAGAGCGACACCGCGGCGCGGCGAATGCTCGCGCAGTTCACGGGGCCGCACGGCTTCGCCAAATGGCTCGAGTTCATGGTCGCGCGCGGCGCGGCACAGAACGTCGGGTCGTTCCTCGGCGACGCCACTGTGCGTGTGTACGTGAAGGGCGAGGACGCCGGCCCGCTCAACGCCGCAGAGCTCGACACCATGCGCGCGATGGTCGCGCGGTCCATGGAGGATGGCGCATTCGGCATTGCGAGCGCGCTGATCTACCCGCCCAACACCTATGCGAGCACCAGCGAGTTGGTCGAGGCCGCCAAGGCGATGGCGCCGTACGGCGGCGTCTACATCACGCACATGCGGTCCGAAGGCGACAAGTTCCTCGAGGCCATGGACGAGGCGATCCGGATCGGCCGCGAGGGGGGCGTGCCGGTGGAGATCTACCACCTCAAAGCGAGCGGCCCGCGCAACTGGCCCAAGATGCCACTCGCGATCGCCAAGATCGACTCGGCGCGCGCCGCCGGGCAGGACGTGCAGGCGAACATGTATCTGTATCCGGCAGGCGGAAACTCCTTCGCGAGTTGCATCCCGCCCAAGTATTCCGAAGGCGGCCGCCTGATGGAGAACCTCAAGAACCCCGCCCTCCGCGCGACGATGATCGCCGAGATGCACGCGATGGACGCGGGCTACGAGAATCTCTGCGAGATCGCGACGCCGGCGAACGTGATGGTGGTCGGCTTCCGCAACGAGGCCAACAAACGATTCGAGGGGAAGCGCCTGAGCGAGATCTCCGCCGCGCTCGGCAAGGATTGGGCAGAGACGATCATCGACCTCAACGTTGACGAGCGACTGGGACTCGGCGAGCTGCTCTTCTTGATGAGCGAAGAGAATATCCGCCTGCAGTTGCAGCAGCCGTGGATGAAGTTCGGCACCGACGCGAGTTCGCAGGATCCGGCGACCGCGCAGGGGATGACCCACCCACGCGCCTATGGCAACTTCACGCGCCTCATGGGCCGCTATGTGCGCGAGCAGCGCGTGATCCCGCTCGAGGACGCGGTGCGCAAGGCGAGCGCGGCGGTCGCGACGCGGCTCTCGCTCAACGATCGTGGCGTGCTCAGGGTCGGGCTCAAGGCCGACGTGATCGTCTTCGACGCGAACACGATCACTGACAACGCGACGTTCGAACGGCCGCATCAGCTTTCGACCGGGGTGCGGGATGTGTTCGTGAACGGCGTGGCGGTGTTGCGGAACAATGTGCATACGGGGGCGAAGCCAGGCGTCGTGGTGCGCGGACCGGGGTACCGGCGGTGATCGCCGCGCGGGGCGGCGCTCTACGCGCGCGAGAGTGCGCGGCCGCTCTTGCAATGGCATTCGTACTTTCCGCCTGCGGCTCGAGCGCCGCCGGCACCACCATCACCAACGTCCGCATCATCGACGGCACCGGCGCACCAGCCATCCAAGGCTCGGTCCGCTTCATCGGCGACTCGATCGTCGCCGTCGGTGACGTGCGGCCCGCGCGCGGCGACTCCGTGATCGACGGCGGCGGACTCGTGCTCGCACCGGGATTCATCGACACGCACAGCCATCACACCGGCGACCTCCTCGACATGCCCGAGGCGCTCGGCGCCGTGAGTCAGGGCATCACGACCGTCGTCGGCGGCAACGACGGTAGCCACTCCTACCCGCTCGCCTCGGCCTTCGACACGCTCGGCAAGGTCCGCCCGTCGATCAACGTCGCGTACTACGCCGGTCATGGCACCATCCGCCGGCTCGTCATGGGCGTCGACTTCAAGCGCAAGGCGACGCCAACCGAGGTCGACTCGATGGCGGTGCTCCTGAGGCAGGAGCTCAGTGCCGGTGCACTCGGCCTCTCCACTGGCCTCGAATACGATCCCGGCATCTACTCCGATCGCGCCGAGGTGCTCGCACTCGCCAAGGTCGCCGCCGCAGCCGGAGGACGCTACATCAGTCACATCCGCAGCGAGGACCGCGACTTCTGGGACTCGATCGACGAGATCATCACGATCGGCCGCGAGGCCAAGCTTCCGGTGCAGATCAGCCATGTGAAGCTCGCCATGCTCCCGCTCTGGGGGCGTACCGACTCGCTTTTCACGTTGCTCGAGGCGGCGCGCGCAGAGGGCGTCGACATCACCGCCGACATCTATCCGTATCCGTACTGGCAGTCCACGCTCACCGTGCTCTTTCCCGCGCGCGATTTCGCGGACCGCGCGGAGGCGAACAAGGTGTTGCGCGAGATCGCGAAGCCTGAGGGACTCTTGATCGGCACCTTCGCGGCGAATCCGACATACGAGGGGAAGACCGTCGCGCAGATCGCCGTGGTGCGCCGCAAGGACGCCGCGAGCACGCTCATGGGGCTCATTCGTGAGGCGCTCGCGTGGGAGAAGGCGAACCCCGGTCGCGACAGCGAGAGCGTCGTCGCGACGAGCATGGACGAGCCCGACATCGTGAAGCTCATGCAGTGGGACCAGACGAACTTCTGCTCCGACGGCGCGCTCGACGGCGCGCACCCGCGCGGGTTCGGGGCGTTCACGCGCGTGCTCGGGCGCTA